>JAOAPX010000186.1 GCA_025463125.1 Acidobacteriota bacterium
CCGGCTTTGCGAACGATGATCGAGCAGGATTTGGTTAAAGAAAACGAAACGGTCGTGCTTTTCAATACGGGCGCGGGCGTGAAATATCTCGAATGTTTCGAATAATCTACAGTTTTGGCTGATGAAAATAACTTTTAGTAAAAACTCAAATATTTTGTGAAAAGATATTTTGTATTAAAAAACGTGCGTAAATAAAGCGTTTCATAAGTCAAAAAAGATGCCGATTTATGAGATGTTAGTTATGAAACGGCTTATGATACACTTTTGCAAAATTAACCTATGTTTTACTGAGCTTTAATTATTATTTATTGTAGTGAAAAACAGTTTCAAAAAGGGGCGTTTTTGACACGTTAGGAAAGTCACTGTTTCGCCCTCACGTCCATTAATTTGTTCGATGCGGCGTTATCTTAAAAATAGTTTATTTTTCTTTTAAACTCGGTAGTTGATAAAACTTCCTTCTCATTACTTTTTGCTTCAATGTGCTTCGTCCAGTTCTTCTGCGAATCATATTCGTAAGTATGAACTTCTTCTCTCACGAACACATCGTTTCTATATTCGATAGATTTGGCTAAATTGTTCCATTCATCGTATTCATACAAATATTTTTCGACTTCAGATTTAGAATTAAAGGATTTAGACTTAAAGAGCGAATCAATTAAATTTCCGTTTTCGTCGTAGTTGTAAATATAATGCGAAGCCAAAGTGTCGCCTTTGGAAAAACGTTTGTATTCGGTTCTTTGCCCTCTTTCATTGTAAGTTTCAACTTCCTCAAGCCAGTCATATAAATATTTTTCAATCTTGATTTTATTTCCAGTGTCGTCGAAAGTCGTAACTTTTTTGTGATTGTGGGAACTTCTACTAACAAACGGCGGATTTCCTTCCTCCTTAAAAAAGTATTCCTCTAATTGGTTTCCATTTTCCTTGTAAATGTAATTAAATTTTTGAACGAACCGAAGCGCACCATCTTTGCCGTCATAAGTATTTAATGTTTTAGGATTTCCTCTTTCGTCATAAAAAATATGATGCTTGCTGAAATCCTGAAAACTCGTATAAATGCTCTCGGTCAATTTTCCACTGTCATTGTAAAAATATTTTGTTACGTCTTCGGCAGAATCATCTTCGCTGTAACCCTGCTTTTCGACTAGCTTCCCGTCAGCATCGTAAATATAATGATGTTTGATTGATTCCTGCTCCAGAATCTGATTTTCGGGCGAAAACCATTCAAGAAGTTTTCCTTGCTCATCATAAACACAAATTTCATCAAGCCATTGATTTTCTCTAAAAGGTTCAACTTGCCAATGAATCAAAATTTTGGCTATTGTTTCAGTTCGCTCAACTAAGCCGCGCAAGCCCGCTTTTTCTCTGTCTGTTGGCATAATTGTAAGGATTACCCGAAGAGCATCGAACTAGTTATTAGACCGCAAAGTTGCGGCATAAAATCCAAATTAAGAGCAAATTACCGCAAAAGCGTCTCATAAAGGGTCGTTTTCGAGACAGATTTTATTATAAGCATTTTAGCTGTAAATAAACATTTAATTGTTTTTCATCTTTCTTTTGCGACGTTTGCGGCTATTGTTTATCACTTTCCAAAATCTTCGCCTTTTCCGCTAAAAGGTTTGCCGGGTTGTTTGTAATTATCGCGGTGATTCCCATTTCGATGGCGCGCCGAATCCAGCGCGGATTGTCAGCCGTCCACATCGTCACCGGCAAGTTTCTTTCTCCGGCTTTTTTCATCAAATTGCGCGTCGCCAGCGAAAAATGAACCGAGATTTGATCGGCTCCGAATTCGCGCGCGACTTCAATCAGACGCTTTTCTTTACGCAGAATCGTGAGAATTTTCGGCGCGAAAAGCGCGGCGGTTTGCGCCTCCGGGCAAAAACTTTTAATGATCGGAATCGTTTCGAGGCGGAAACTTTTAACGATAATTTGCGGCAGAAGATGAGGCGAGCGGGAAATTATTTCGCAGGCGGCTTTCGAAATGCGTTCTGTCTCGGCTTTTCGGCATTTTATCTCGATGTAAATCAACCCTTTATAATCGCGCAAGAAAACCAGCACGCTCTCTAAAGTCGAAACGGTTTCAGTTGCAAAAACTTCATCGGCTCTTTCCGGCTTAAAACGGTTGTACCACGATCCGACGTCGATTTTCCCGAGCTCTTCCGAAGTGTATTGCCCGACCAGCCCGGCTCGCGCGCCGACGCGTTTCAGCGAAGCGTCGTGAATGACAACCGGAACGCCGTCTCTGGCTAAACGCACGTCAAATTCGATGCCTTCCGCGCCGTCGCCGATCGCTTTCCGAAACGCCGCAATCGTATTTTCCGGCGCCAAAGCGCTCGCCCCTCGATGAGCGATAATATAAGGTTCATCAGCTTTTAATTTCATATGTCGTTAGCCGAAAAAGCTTGATTCAAAATTTAGCGTGATGCTTTGCCGGTTAATTTACAAGTAACGAAAAAAACTCATCTCCGGTTTCGCGCAATTCGTCCCGGACGATTTTGTTTCGATCAATTTCGGCTTATGAGTTTTTTTGCTTATGAGTTTTTTATTTAAGCCGTTTACTTAAAGAGTTTGCGCCGATTGTTTGAAAAATTAGATATTTTGCAAAAAAATGTTAATTAATATGCAACCTTGAAAGAAAACCTGCGTTTAATAAAAGTCTGTTACCTCAAAGCAGGCATTAGTCCACACGCTAAGCGCTCTGTGTTTAATGGTCGTTAAATACAGAGCGCTTATTTTTTTTCAGGCTTTAAGAGAAACATAAGAAGCCGTTATCGCAGAAATCGCAGTGGTTTACGTCCTTACATACATGAATCTGTACATGTATCGATTCTTTTAATTAAAAGTTTCCGCCTGTCCGATTCTTAAAACGGATTTAGGCTTCTCAAAATAAACATACGCGGAGATCGTTTATGTCTCAATTGAAAAATATCTTGTTCCTAACCGCTTTTACATATTTTTTGTTTCTTTTATTTCTTTTCGAGCAGAAATATCATTTTCGACCAGCCGATCGGTTCGGTAATCGGGAATTCGTAATCGTCAACGATATTAAAATAACGCTGCGCCGTTCGTTTGACGCTTTCGGTCGGGTGAGTTTTAAATTTATACAGAATTTCCAGAACCGAACCGACGATCGAGGGTTTGACGGGAATTAAAACGAGCTTTGCGCCGGGTTTCATAACGCGCGCCATTTCGCGCAAACCGTCGTCGAGCGGCACGTATTCCAGCACGCCGCAGGTTAAGACCAGATCGAAAGCCCGATCGGCAAACGGCAGTTTCAGGATATTGCCTTGAACGGCGTCGATTTTTTGCGCGTCGATTTTTTTATCGTTCTTAAATTGTTCGCGGGCAATTTCCAGCGAATTAAAAGACAAATCGAGCGCGACGGTTTTTTTCGCGCGAAAGCCCGCGTCCTCGAAACCGAGCGTGACAATTCCGGTTCCGCTTCCGGCGTCTAAAACCAGCGAATTTTCATCGATATTTAAATCAAGCGATTTTAAATATTTCGTTACCGAGTTTCGGTAGCCGTTGATTTGCAGCAGCAGATTATGAACGTCGGCGATTTGGTCGTAAAAACTTTGCGTTTTTGATTTCTGGGTCATTTTAACTGAAATACAGCGTCTCTTTTAATCTCATTCAAGTGAAAACCCCAATAAATCATCGGGCTTTCAAGTGTAATCAAATCAGTGTCTTAAAATCGGCACCGATATTTTACGGGTAGCTTTTAGAAAATAGAAAAATTATTTCTCGGCTAAAAGCTTTAGAATCATTTCGCGCATTTCTTCGATGCGCGTGTTGCTCGTGCCGGATTCGAGGTAGCGAATTACGCCTTTGCGGTCGATCAAAACGGCGGTCGGAATTGCCGTCGCGTCATAATATATCTGGTTTGCCTGACCTTTCGCGACGACGAAATCGTACGGAACGCGATGAGTTTTCTTAAAGCGCTGAAGATATTCGATTTCCGCCGCGTCATCGACTTTTCCTTCCTCGGAGTCGCCGTAATAACGCGTAATCCCTAAAATCGTAAATCCGTCTTTAGCGTAATCCTGATACCATTCGGAAAGATGCGGAAATGTTTCGATACACGGAGCGCACCACGTCGCCCAAAAATCCAGCAAAACGACTTTTCCGCGCAGAGCTTCGAGCGTTTGCGGCTGTCCGGGAAACCACCGGTCGATATCGGCGAGCGCGGGCGCCGGTTCGCCGAGCAGCTTGTAATGCTTTTCGCGCCTTTTTAAGCGATCCAAAACATAAGTTTGCGACGGTTTTTGAGCGAAAACTTTTGTCGTTTGCGTTAAGGCGTTTTGATAAGTGCTGAGCCCGAGCGGTTTGCGACCGGTTTCGATCAGATACCTGATCTGTTTATCGACGGCGTAATAATAAAAGCTCGGCGACTCGACGAAAGCGGCGGTTGAGCGCAAATCTTCGAGCGCGGCGTCGGCTTCGGCTTGCTTGCCGCTGTCGCGGTAAATTTCAAAAACATTCATTCCGGCGTCAAGCAATTCGTCCAAACCTTTTGCGCGCGAAGCCGATTCCTGAAACAGGGCTTTTGTCGCTCGAAGCGCTTCGACGGCGTGCGGCGCGGCTTTGGCTAAATTTTTTTCTTCGCGGTAATTTTTCGCCAGCTCGCTTTCCATCCGCGCGCGTTCGCTGAGTTTTGTCGGGTCGGTTTTCAGATATTCGATCAATATCTGCTCGGCTTCTGCAAATCTTTTCCGCTTGGCGGCGGCGATCGCGATGATCGAACGCGAAGTTTGTATTTTTTCGACGGGAGCGTTTTCGGTTTTGATGTATTGGCGAAAGTTTTCCGCCGCGCCGTCGAGATTTTCGGCAATCCAGTGCAGCAATCCAGCGTAATAAAAATCTTCGCCGGAAAGACTCGCGCGCGCTGCCGACACGGCGGCGTAATTCGCCGCGAGCTGTTTCTGGTCGCGAACGGTCTGCAAACGCAACTTTTCGCTGTAAGGCGTTTTGCTGCGCTCGTATTCGGCGAATTTCGTTTTGGCGTAAGCGTTCGCTTCTTCAAACATCTGCTTGACGGAAACTTCGCTCGCGGGATTTGGCGCCGAAGAATCAGTCGGCGAATTCGGATTAACGCGCCCCGATTGAGCGCCTGCGTTATTCGCAAACAAAACTAAAACTAAAACTGAAATTAAAACAAAAAAACTGCGCATATATTTACAAGCATATATTTATAAAATGTAACCGCAAATTTACGCGGCTGCACGCGAATTAAAAAGGAAAATCAATCCTGACAGACAAACGAAAGTTATAAAATAAGAGTCAATAAACAGTTTTCCTATTCTCGCCGCGTCTCCTTCATAGCGCCCGCACGGGTAAACAGGATTTATCCGCCGCTCGCCTGCGTTGAAAATCATTTTTATATCGCTCCGGCTGCGCGAAATCTGCGCGGGCTGAAAATTTCCAGGTACTCGGAATTCTCGTTTGCCGCGATTTTTCCGGCTATGATTCGCGCCGTCAGCGGAGCGAGCAAAATCCCGTTGCGGTAATGTCCGGTCGCAACGAGCAGGTTTTCAGCTTCGGGCATCGCGCCTAAAATCGGCAGCCCGTCGATCGAAGACGGGCGCAAGCCAGCCCATTTTTCGGATATTTCCAGATGCCCGAGGCTCGGCGATATTTCCAAGCCCGTTTCGCGCAGCATCTCGATCCCGATTTGGGTTGTGTTTTTATCGAAGCCGACATCTTCGACCGTCGCGCCGACTAAAATTCGCCCGTCGGCGCGCGGAACGATATAACCGCGCCGGCTGTAGATCACTTTATTAAACAATCGTTTCGCCGTTTGAAAGCTTATCATCTGCCCGCGAATCGGCTTAACTTGCGGCAGCGCAAAGCTTTCGGCTTTGATGAGCGAAGTCCACGCGCCCGTTGCTATTACGACCTTTTCGGCGTAATGCCGATCGTTTTCGGTTTCCGCGCCGACAACTCTTTCGCCTTCACATACGAGACGCGCAACTCCCGCGTTTTCGAGTATTTCTATTTGATTGAGCTCGCAGTATCTGCGTAAAGCGCAAAGCAGGCGGCGATTTTCGACCTGCCAATCGCTGGGAAAAAACAAGCTTTCCCGCACGTCAGGCGAGACGAAAGGCTCGGCGCGGCGCGTCTCCTGCGCCGACAAATGCTCGACCCGTAAACCCGCGCGCTTTTGCCATTCAAAGCGATGGAGGATTTCTTTTGAATCTTCTTCGGTAAAAGCCAGGTAGAGCGTCCCGTTTTTATCGAGCTCGATGTCGATGCCGGTTTCCTCGATCAGTTCCGCGGCAAACTCCGTGTAGAGACTCAAGCTTTTCGTGCAGATTTCCGTGAATTTATCAGCCTTTTCCGTTTCTGCGTTCGGCGCGAGCATGCCCGCCGCCGCAAACGAAGATTCCTGACCGGCATTGCCGCGTTCGAGAATAGTAATCTTTGCGATTCCGCGGCGTTTCAACTCGCGGGCGATTGATAAACCGATGACGCCGCCGCCGATTATTAACACATCAGAAAACTTTTCGCTGTTAAAAATCATTAATTTAAATGCTTTATCTTTGTTCCTGTTCGTTGTAAATTAAACTATTCGCGCTGTTTGAACGGTTTGCACGGTCACAACCGGCGCCTTTGATTTATTATTGCTTAGATAAACGATTGCCACAAGACGCGTGAATAGTGTGAGATTTTCAAGGGGGTTTAGAAGCTTTTCGCCAACATTTTGTGAAAAGTTTTATTGATAGATAGATGAGATATTCCGAGTTTATAGTGAAACCGAATTCGAGTTTTTCCTTTAAAAAGTTTGCTTCAGATTACACGGGCGAATTCAAAAACGAAGAGCAGGCGCGCGAGACGAACGAAAAAGATATCGCCGATCTCGGTAAACATCAGGATATGCTCGCCGCGCACGAAAAATACGGCTTGCTTGTGATTTTTCAGGGAATGGACGCCGCCGGGAAAGACCCGATCATCAAGCACATTTTTTCCGGCGTTGACCCGCAGGGCTGCGAAACCAAAGGATTTAAAGAGCCGACGGAAAAAGAGCGGCGTCACGATTATCTCTGGCGAGCCGTTCGCGCTCTGCCGGCGCGCGGGCAGATCGGGATTTTCAACCGCTCGTATTACGAGCACGTTACGGTCGAGCGCGTTCACCCGGAAAAGCTGGAAAAATGGACGCTGCCGGATGAAGCCAAAAACAAGGATATGTGGAAGCGAATGTATCGCGAAATGTCTAATTTCGAGGAATACCTGGTCGGCAACGGCATCCACGTTTTAAAGTTCTTTCTGCATATGTCGAAAGAAAAGCAGAGAGAACGGCTTCTCGAACGCATCGAGCGAACCGATAAACGACACGGCTTTGCCGCCGACGATCTCGAAGACCGCGACCGCTGGGACACGTTTATGAAATATTATGAAGAAACGATCGCGAACACGAGCACGAAACACGCTCCGTGGTACATCATTCCCGACGATCACAGGTGGTTTGCCAAAACGGCGGTCGCTGCGATTGTCGCGGATAAACTGAAATCTTTTCATTCTCAATACCCGAGAATGAACGATGAAGAAAAAGCGCTGCTTGAAAAGGCGCGCAAAAAACTGGAAAAAGAAGGCGAATAAATCATTCGTCTTTTTTGTTCTTTATTAAACTTAATTTATAAATTTCACGTTCGCGCGAGCCAAAAGGCATTTAGAAATTCCACTGTCATAATCTCGCGCAAAACGTTATATTACATATTAATAAAAATTTGGTGGGTTTAAATAAAAATGGCAAAACATACAATAACACTTATTCCGGGCGACGGCATCGGACCGGAAATTGTCGCCGCGACGGTCAGTATAATCGAAGCGTCGGGCGTTGATATCGAATGGGAAACACATATTATAGGCGCGCAGGCACTCGAAAAATTCGGCGATACTTTGCCGGAACCGACAATCGAATCGATAAAACGCAACAAAGTCGCGCTCAAGGGACCGCTGACGACGCCGATCGGCAAAGGATTTACGTCGGTCAACGTCGGTTTGCGAAAAGCGCTGGATTTATACGCTAACATACGTCCTGTCAAGGCTTTGCCGAATATCGAATCGCGCAACCCGGAGCTTGATCTGGTCATCGTTCGCGAAAACACGGAAGATTTATATGCCGGACTTGAACACGTTGTCGTGCCGGGAGTGGTCGAAAGCATCAAGATCATCACTGAAAAAGCTTCGACACGCATTGCCGAATATGCGTTTCAATACTCCGTGGCGAACAATCGCAAAAAAGTAACTGCGATTCATAAAGCGAATATTATGAAATTGTCCGACGGACTTTTTCTTGAATGTTTCTATAACGTATCGAAAAAATACCCGCAAATCGAAGCCGACGACAAGATCGTCGATAACGCCTGTATGCAGCTCGTCATGCGACCGGAGCAATTCGACGTGATGGTTATGGAAAACCTTTACGGCGACATCGTTTCGGATTTGTGCGCCGGTCTGATCGGCGGTCTCGGGCTTGCGCCCGGCTCGAACATCGGCGAACAGGGCGCGGTTTTCGAAGCCGTTCACGGTTCGGCGCCGGACATCGCCGGGCAGGGCGTCGCCAATCCGACGGCTATTTTAATGTCGGGCATTATGATGCTGCGTCACTTAGGCGAAACCGATGCGGCTAATCGCGTCGAAAAAGCGATGATGGAAGTGTTCATCGAAGGCGAAGTTCGAACTAAGGATTTGGGCGGCTCGGCGAAAACAGCCGATTTTGCCAACGCGATTATTGATAAAATAAAGCTTAACAACCGTTAACAACTGTCGGAAGTCAGACGGCTAATATTAATTTTAAATTGATATCTGACTTCCGCATTTAACCTCCGGCATCTTTTATGTCAAATATCTGGGAAAAACCGGCTTCACACGGTGAGATATTAAAACACATCTGGAAACACCTCGACCTGGGAACTCTCGAACGTTCGCATCCGTTTCACACGCCGGTTTTCGGCACCGTTTTCGATAATCAAGCTAATTTGCGCGTCGTCGTGCTGCGCAGGTTTTGGCGCCGCCCGCCTCAGCTCGCTTTTCATTCGCATTCGGGCGCGCCGAAAATCCGTGAGATTCAAGAAAATCCTTTTGTCTCGTGGGCTTTTTATCATCCGGCAGAAAAACTTCAGCTGCGCGTAAAAGGTCGCGCGACGATTCACGCGGGCGATCATTTAGCCGAAGAACAATGGCAGGCGACCGAGCTTTTTTCGCGCCGCTGCTACGTCGGCGAGGCTCCTTCAATGGAAAGCAAAAAACCGACTTCCGGCTTGCCCGATAATTTAATCGACCGCGAGCCGACGCGCGCCGAATCCGAAGCGGGAAAAGCGAATTTCGTCGTCGTCGCTTCGACGATCGATCAGATCGATTGTCTCGAATTAGCCGTCAAGGGGCATCGCCGCTCGCTTTTCACGTGGCGCGACGACGGCGAAATGGAAACGAAATGGCTGACGCCTTAACGAATCGGAATTAATTTGTATTTCGCGAAATAAAAGACAATTGAACCGAATAGCCGCCTTTTATTTTTGCAACTAAACGACTAAGCCGACACTCAAAGCAAGCGAGCAATCAAGTCGGGCGGCGGATTTAACGGTTTCGGGAGAAAAAATAAATTTATGCGAACAATATTCTCAGCTTTGGTTTTTACTTTTATTTTCGGCGGATTCGTTTCGATTTATGGGCAGACGAGCTCGCAGGTCAAACTGCTTATCAATAAACAGAAAATTGTCACCAAAGACAAATTAACGATTAAATTCGCTTCGCTCGTCGAAGATTCGCGCTGTCCGGTTGACACAAACTGCATCTGGGCGGGAAACGCCAAAATCCAAATCAAGATCAGCAGCGCGAAAAACGCCGCGAAAACCTTTGAGCTGAATACAAATCTAAACCCGCAAATCGTTTCGTTCGCGGGTTACGAAATCAAGCTCGTCAATCTCACGCCGCAGCCCGCGTCAAACATCAGAATCAACCGCAACGGTTACGCGGCGACTCTTGCCGTCTCTAAATCGGCGAATTCAAAATAAAATCGACAGTTTTTCGGGGATTTTTTAAGCTTGTGAGTATTTAATTGATTTATTATTTCGCAAATTCCTCGGTTTGTATTCTCAAATTCTCAAATACGGATTTGTCAGATACATCAAAACAATCAGCAAAATAAAATACGGGATTAAGACCGCCGCGCCCGCGTAATCTTTGGCGACGCGCTGCCCGAAAAACAGCGCGACGATCGATAGCGCGCCGAGGCTCGCCGCGTAGAATATCAAAACGGTCGAATTGGCAATCAGAAAATAAACGATTCCGAAAAAGCTCGATATCCCGGTCGCCAGTTCCATTAATGTGATGGTCGCGAGCATCGGCGGAACCGTTCCGCGTAAAAACGTTTTGGAAAAATGCCCGGTCAGCCATTCGAGATTGCCGCGCCAGTCGAAAACTTTATCGAGTCCCGATTGAACGAAAAGAATGCCGACGAGCAGGGCGCCGAAAAGCGCCGGAAGATTTTTGCCGATTTCTTCAAATTGCATCTGTTTATGTAAAGGAAGACTGCCGAAGCTGTTTTGTTACCGGAAACTGTTTGAAAATCGAAATTAACGCTGTTAAAGCGGCGAAGCTGCCCGTGAAGATACACTAAAACTGCGAAAAATAAAACACAAAAAAGAATTTTATTTTTTTAGTTTGTTTAGTTTGTTTCGCGGGCAGCAAACTTCTTTTCAAACAGTTTTTTTAGAAATCCTTTGCAAACATCGCAAAGTTTGATTAAAGCGAAAAAATCGGTTTATCCCTTTGCCGATTGAGCCTGCGCCGAATTCATTATTTCTTCGATTTCTTCGGCTTGTTTCGGGCATTTCGCCGTCAGGTTGACGTTTCCGTCTTCGGTGACGAGAACATCGTCTTCGATGCGGATGCCGATGCCTCTGTATTTTGCGGGCGCGTCTTTGTCGTCGGGCGGAATGTAAAGACCGGGTTCGACGGTTAAAATCATTCCGGCTTCAAACGGGCGCGAGTTTTTCGCCTGCGCGTCTGTGAAATATCGCCCTGCGTCGTGAACGTCCAGACCCAAATAATGCCCGACGCCGTGCATATAATACTTCATATACGCTTTTTTCTTGATTAATTCCTTCGTGTCGCCTTTCAAAAGCCCGAGTTTTTTCATGCCTTCGGTTAGAAGCTCGATGGAAAGGTCCTGCCGCTGCTGGATTGTGTTGCCGATTTTTGTCGCTTCGAGACAGGCGATTTCAACATCGAGAACGATGTCGTAAACTTCGCGCTGCGCTTTTGTAAATCTTCCGTTTACGGGGAAAGTGCGCGTGATGTCGGAAGCGTAGCCCTTGTAATGCGCTCCGGCATCGACGAGCAGTAAATCTCCGTCTTTCAGTTCGGCGTTGTTTTCGACGTAGTGGAGAATCGTCGCGTTTGCGCCGCCGCCGACAATCGAATTGTAAGAAACGCCGGCTGCGCCGTTCATACGAAAATGATGCTCGATGATCGCTTCGATCTGCGATTCGTTGATTCCGGGTTTTGCCGACTGCATCGCCAGAACGTGCGCTTCGGCGGCGATGTCGGCGGATTTTTGCATCAGTTCGACTTCTTCTTCGGTTTTATGCAGACGCATTTCGTGAATCAGGATGGTCGGATCGACAATCGTGTGCGGCGGGTAAGCGGTTTTCAAACGGCGAAAACGCTGACCGGAAAGATACTGCAAAACAACCTGATCGAGCTTTGTATCGACGCCGAAACGATAATAAAGTTTTTCGTGCCCGTTGACGAGCTTTGCCATTTCCTTTTCAAAATTTTCAATCGGAAAAGCCTTGTGCGCGCCGTGATTTTTCATCGCGCCTTCGACGCCTTCGCGCCTGCCGTACCATGTTTCCATCAAAGGATCGCGCGGGCGCACGAAAAGCGTCAGCGGCGCTTTTTTGTTTGACGGCGCGATAACGGCAATCGCGTCCGGTTCGGGAAAACCGGTCAAATAAAAGAAATCCGGGTCCTGGTGAAACTTGAATTCCGTATCATACGAGCGCGTCACCTCGTGCGCGGCGGGAATAATTGCAATCGCATCTTTACCGATGGCTTCGATAAAATCTTTCAACTGTTGTCGCATATCTTTAAAACTTTCTCCTTGCCGCAAATTTTAACGCAAAAATGTAAATAAAGAAAAATTAGCGGGCAGGTGAAAAGGGAAAACCGAAAATCGAAAAACCGGCTGCCGATTCTGCGGCTGAAAATCCGCGTCCATCTATGTTAATCTGTGTTTGTTTTTTCTTATGGATTTACGCATTACAGAAATTTTTCTCTCGATTCAGGGCGAATCTTCGCACGCCGGGCGACCGTGCAGTTTCGTGCGTTTGACGGGCTGCCCGATGCGCTGCGCGTGGTGCGATTCCGTCTACACGTTTACGGGCGGAACGCGGATGAGTTTTGATGAAATTTTCGCGCAGTTAAAGGCTTTCGATTGCAATCTCGTCGAGGTAACGGGCGGCGATCCGCTCGCGCAGAAAAACGTTTACCCGTTTATTACAAAGCTTTTAGACGAAGGGTATGAAGTTTTGATCGAAACCGGCGGCTTTTTTTCGATTGAAAATGTCGACCGGCGCGCAAAGATTATTTTAGACGTGAAATGTCCCGCTTCGGGCGAATCGGAACGTAACTGCTGGGCGAATCTGGAAATCTTAAACCCGGAAAAAGACGAGGTGAAATTCGTCATCGCCGACGTTGACGATTGGCTGTACGCGCGCCGCGTCATCGAAAAATACGATCTGGAAAACCGCGCGAAAGAGCTTTTAATTTCGCCGGTTTTCGGCATCGAAAACTTAAAGGCGATCGCCGAAAGCGTCGCGCAGAGCAAGTTAAAAGTGCGGCTTAATTTGCAGCTTCATAAATACATCTGGGGCGCGGACGTTCACGGCGTTTGAAATCGAACAAATCGGCAAGGAAACATAACGCGGATGAAAGCCGCAAACTAGCAGGTGATTGATTTTATCTTGTTTCTTTGCCTCAGTTTGCGGTTTTACAGCTTTCTTCGATTTTAATCGATCGCCTGTTATAAAACTAAAAAATAAATCTGCGGGAAACCGGTTCGTCCGCTTTCATCCGCGCTCCGTCGCTTTTAACGTTTTCTAAAATAAAACTATGTTCGTAAAATCAATCTTTTTAGTTGTTTTTCTGTTTGTCCCGCAAGTTTTGTCGCAAAGCGTTCACGCGCAAAAAGCGAAGCCGACGCCTGCGCCGACAATTCAAACGCCGACTCTCGACGAGAGAATTCAAAACGAAATCAGGAATTTCAGCGGTAAAGTCTGGATTTACGCGAAAAATCTCGATACGGGCAAAGACTACTCGCTGCGCGGCGACGAGCAGGTCAGAACGGCAAGCACGATAAAAGTGCCGATTATGGCGGAAACCTTCCGGCAGGTCGCCGAGGGGAAAGTTAAATGGAACGACGAGATCGTTTTAACGAAAGAAAAGAAACAGGGCGGTTCGGGAATTTTGTTCGAGTTTTCCGACAATACGAAAATCGATCTGAAAACGGCGGTACATTTGATGATCGTCGTTTCCGACAACACGGCGACGAATCTCGTTTTAGACAAAATAACCGCCGATTCCGTTAACGATTACATGGATACGCTCGGACTCGCGCAAACGCGAAGTATGAGAAAAATCGGCGGCGGCGGCGAATCGAAAGTTTTCGCAGATCCGCAAAATAAACTGTTCGGGCTCGGCGTTTCAAGCCCGAAAAATATGGTGAAGCTGCTCGAAATGCTCGAACGCGGCGAAATCGTCAGCCGCGAAGCTTCCGGGGAAATGATTAATATTCTAAAGCGGCAGCAGTTGAAAGACGGCATCGGGCGCGGATTGCCCGATACGATCCCGTCGGCGTCAAAATCCGGCGCGCTCGACCGGCTCAGAGCCGACGTCGGCATCGTTTACACAAGGCGCGGGCGAATTGCGATGGCGATTACGACCGACGATATGATGGAAGTCACATACACGCAGGAAAATCCCGGGCTGAAAATGATCTGGAAATTGTCGCAGATTTTGCAGGACGGTTTGGGGAAATAAACTTAAACTATCGCGCGATAGACAGGATTTGCAGGATAAATCAGTAAATTTTTTTGATAAAATTCAGAAACTTATGATCGGCTCCGAAAACCAAACACAAAAAACCGAAATCGCCGTCTGTCTCGTTTCCGGCGGAATGGATTCGTGCGTGACAGCCGCGATTGCCATGCGGGAGAACGAAGAAATCGCGCTTCTGCACGTTTCTTACGGGCAAAGAACGGAAAGTCGCGAGCGCAAAGCTTTTAACGACATCGCCGATTTTTACGGCGTTGAAAAACGGCTTGAAGTTTCGATTGAATATCTGGCGAAAATCGGCGGTTCAAGTCTGACCGATAAAAAAATCGAAGTTTCGGAAGCTGATTTGGAGAACACAGAAATCCCGACCAGTTACGTTCCGTTTCGCAACGCGAATATGCTCGCGATTGCGACGAGCTGGGCGGAAGTTTTACGGGCGCGTTCGATTTACATCGGCGCGGTTGCTGAAGATTCGAGCGGTTATCCGGATTGCCGACCGGAATTTTACGCCGCGTTTGAAAAAACCGTCGAAACCGGCACGAAACCGGAAACGAATATCAAAATAAAAACGCCGATTATTGATTTGTCGAAAGCCGAAATCGTGAAAAAGGGAATCGAAATCGGCGCGCCGCTGCATTTAAGCTGGTCGTGTTACAGAAGCGAAGACGCGGCGTGCGGAACGTGCGATTCGTGCGCTTTAAGACTGCGCGGATTCGAGCGCGCCGGTTCGGTTGACCCGATTTTATATAGAAAATAATAACGGGAAAAAGAAATAAAAATAGAAAAAGGGATAAAAGAAACAAGGCGCGGATTAACGCGGCAAAAGCGCACGTTTTCGCTGATAAGTTTATAAAATAAACGCGAAACAAGTTTTCGCGCGCACGGGTAATCTTTGTAAAAATCAGTGAAAGTCTGTTCTTGCCGGTGCTTACCCGTGTTCTTTTTTCTGCGCGCTTTTTTATGAAACGTCCAATCTTTCGCGCGTGATTTTTAAACCGTTCAAGTTTCCGAGCGCGGCAAGGGCGAGTTTTTCCGTCTGGAAAAATTCTTCGGCGAGCGCTTGAATTTCTTCGATCGTAACCGTTTCGATTCTTTTCAAAGTTTCTTCGAGCGGAATCAATTTGCCGAATGTGATTTCCATTTGCGCGAGACTTCCGGCGCGGCTGCCAGAGTCTTCCAAACCCAATAAAACGGAAGCGAGCGTCTGCTCTTTCGCCAGGTTCAATTCTTCGACGGAAACGCCTTTTCGCTTGATTTTCTTTAGTTCGGCGATTGATAAATCAACGACCTCGCCGAGCTTGTCCGGCGAAGTTCCGGCGTAAATCGAGAAAATTCCGCAATCATCAAACGAATTGGCGCTCGCGCCGACCGAATAAGCGAGCCCGCGTTTTTCGCGAATCGTCTGCCAGAGGCGCGAAGAATTTCCGTCGCCTAAAATGCTCGTCAAAAGCGACGCGGCGTAGCGGCGCTCGTCACCGGCGGCAATCCAGGGCGTCGCTAAAATCAAATGCGCCTGTTCGAGATCGCGTTTTTTCGTCAGAAGAATCGGCGCGGCGATTTTCGGCGTCGGGTCACTCGTTTCCGGTTTTCGAATTTTCGATTCAGGCGCGAAAAATTTATTTGCCAGATCAATAATCGCTTGATGCTCGACGTTTCCGGCAGCCGCGATAATTAAATTGTCAGCCGAATAATTTTTTTTGTGAAACTCCGAGAGAATCGCGTGGTTGAAATTTTTCACCGTTTTTCGCGTGCCTTCAATCGGAAGACCGAGCGCGCTGCCGGGGAAAAATTCGTTCAAAAACAATTCACCCAGATACTCTTCGGGCGAATCTTCGACCATTTTCATTTCTTCGATGATAACGCGCCGCTCGCGTCGCATTTCTTTTTCGTCGAAAACCGGGTTGGTCAGCATATCGGCGATCAAATCAAAAGCCGGATCGAGTTTGTTGTCAACGACCTTGACCATAAATCCGACGTTTTCGTGAGAAGTGAAAGCGTCGAAATTTCCGCCTAAACGGTCGGTTTCAATCGCGATGTCGAGCGCCGAGCGCTTGTTTGTTCCTTTAAAGACCGCGTGTTCGATAAAATGGCAAATCCCGTTTAAATCAGCCGGTTCGTGGCGCGAACCTGTTTTGAGCCAGAAGCCGAGAGTAATTGAGCGCACGTCGGGCATCGTTTCGGTGAGAATCGTCAGCCCGTTTTCAAATCGTGTTACTTCTATATTTTCTTTCATGTCGGTAAAGCAAACAATTATCGTAGCAAAAAACGCGGCGCGGCGCATTATGTCGGGAAGCGAACAAAATTAATTGACAAACTCCTTTCAAAACGTGTTAAATTGCGGTTGTAACTTCGCTTATCCAAAAACAAACAAACACTTACCGTTGTAATAATGAACGAAACTGTGAAAGAAAAAACCGAGACGGTTGAAAAACCGTCGAGCGGTAACGGCAGCAATGGGCTTTACGCCGGAGACTCGTCGAATATTAAGGAAGAATCCGTTCAGCCAGACGGATTGAAAGTTGATTCGGAAACGCCGAAGCGAAACAAAACACCGTTTTACGTGGTCGGCGCGATTTTGCTCGCCGCAACTTTAATTGGAAGCGTTTACTGGGTTTACGCGCGGCAATACGAATCGACCGACGACGCTTTTATTGACGGCGACATCGTGCAAATCAGCCCGAAAATCTCTGCTTACGTAACGAAAGTTCTGGTTAAAGAAAATCAAGCCGTAAAAAAAGGCGATTTGCTCGTCGAGCTTAATACCGAAGAACTCGAAGCGCGGCTCGAACAGGCGAAAGCCGAGCTTCGAGCGGCTGAAGCAAAACGCGGGCAAGCCGAAGCGCAGACGCTCTTAACGCGCCGGACGGCAAGCGCTTCGCGCACTCAGGCTCGTTCAAACGTCGAAACGGCGCAAACCAATGTCGAGCAAACGCGGCTCGCCGCCGGAGCCAAGCAATCGGAAATCCGCCAGGCGCAGACCGCCGTGAAAACCGCGCGGGCAAATCTCGCGCAGGCGCAGGCGCAAATTCCGCAAATGGAATCGAATCTGCAGCTTGCCGAAACCGAATACAATCGTCGTCTCGGGCTTTTTAACCGGGGCGACGTCTCGCGGCAATCGCTCGACATCGCGGCGAATGCCGTCGAGTCGGCGCGTGCTCAGGCTGCCGCGACTCGGAAACAAGTCGAAGCGGCGCAGGCTCGCGTCGAAGAAGCCGAAGCGGGCGTCGGCACGGCGCAGGAAAATTATCGTCAATCGCTCTCGCAAATCGAATTGACGCGCTCGCAGGTCAACGAATCGACCGGGCGGCTCGAAGATGCCGACGCCGCGCCCGAACGCATCGCCGCCAGCGAATCGGAAATCGACACGGCGCGAGCCGCCGTCGCGCAGGCTGAAACTTTCGTTGCCAAAGCCGAACTCGATCTTTCCTACGCGAGAATACACGCGCCCGAAGACGGGTTCGTCACACGGAAAAACGTCCACGAAGGTCAGCTCGTTCAGCCGGGCGCGATTTTAATGGCGCTTTCGCAATCGAAAGAAATCTGGGTCGTTGCCAACTTTAAAGAAACGCAGTTTGAACGAATGCGCGTCGGGCAGCCGGTCGAAATAAAAGTTGATGCTTACCCGAACAAAGTTTTTCGCGGCAAGATCGAAAGTTTTCAAGCCGGAACCGGTTCGCGCTTCAGCGTTTTGCCGTCGGAAAACGCGAGCGGAAATTTCGTCAAAGTCGTGCAGCGCATTCCGGTCAAAATTGTGTTTGAAGAAAAACCCGAGAACATTCATCTGCTCGTGCCGGGAATGAGCGTTCAGCCGCGCGTTAAAGTCAGGTAACAACTAATAGTGAATAGTGAATAACTAATAACGAATAGTGAAAAGCTTATGAATTGATTTTTTTACTTTTCATTATTCACTTTTCGTTATTCATTTTTCATTATTCATTATTCATTATTCACTATTCACTATTCACTATTAGTTATTCACTATTAGTTATTTGTTTTTTAACTTTTGTAATGTAGAAAAATAGAAATTATGTCCGCCGAAGCCTCCGCGCTCGATGCGCCTTCCGAAAAACGCTCGCTGCTTAAATCGCACCCGATTTTAATGGTCGTGGTTTTGACGATCGCGAGTTTTATGGAAGTTTTGGACACGGGCATCGCCAATGTTTCGCTGCCGAACATCGCCGGAAACCTTTCTTCGACGACCGAGGAAGCGAGCTGGGTTATCAGTTCTTATTTAATCGCGAATGCCGTCGTCGTGCCGCTTTCGGGCTGGCTCGCGACGTATTTCGGACGCAAACGATTTTATATGGTTTGCGTTTTCATTTTCGTCGTCGCTTCTTTTCTGTGCGGCATAGCGACGAATCTGGAAATGCTGATCTTTTTTCGCGTTTTGCAGGGCTTGGGCGGCGGCAGCCTCGTGCCGCTCGAACAGGCTTTTATCGCCGACAGCGTTCCGGCGGAAAAACGCGGAATGGCGTTTTCGATTTACGGTTTGACGCTGGTCATCGCGCCGATTTTCGCGCCGACGCTCGGCGGCTGGATCACAGATAATTACAGCTGGCACTGGATTTTCTTTATCAATATTCCGATCGGCATTCTTTCGCTGTTTCTCGTCTGGACGCTCGTCAGCGAACCGCAAAGCGTGATCGACGAGCGCGAGAAATTAAAAAAATCGAACTTTAAAATCGATTGGGTCGGGATGCTTCTGATGACCGTCGGCATCGGCGCGCTGACCGTCGTTTTAGACAAAGGCTACCGCGAAGATTGGTTTGAATCGGATTTTATCGTCGTATTTTCTATTATCGCTTTTGTCGCGCTGCTCGTCGGCATCGCGTGGGAACTGACGCGGGAAAATCCGGCGGTCGATCTGCGCCTTTTGGCAAACAGAAGCGTCGGCGCGGCGGCTGTAATGATTTTCGCTATCGCCGTATTGATTTACGGAACGCTCGTTTTAGTTCCGTTGATGGCGCAGACTCTGCTCGGCTATACGGCGCAGATGGCGGGAATGATTCTTTCGCCCGGCGCGGTTGTCGCGCTCGTCATGATGCTGCTGACCGGATTTTTGATGAAAAAAATCGAAGCGCGTGTTCTGGCAATCGCCGGTCTTGTTCTCGCCGCGCTCGCGCTCTGGCATTTGACGACGCTCAATTTACAGGTCGGTTACTGGGATCTGGCTTACGCCCGCGCGTTCCAGTCGTTTTCGGCGGCGTTTCTGTTTGTGCCGATCACGACGGCGGCTTTTCGCGGCGTTCCGGCGGGAAAAATCAATAATGCCTCCTCGCTGATCAGTTTGAGCGTCAATCTCGGCGGCAGCTTCGGCATCGCCGCGCTCGCTACTTTTCTCTCGTACAAAACGCAGCATCACATCAGCGTTCTCAGCAGTCACGCGTCGGAATATAACCCGAATTACATCAACTGGATAAATCAAACGACGGCGGCTTTGCAGGAAAAAGGAATGTCGGCGCTCGAAGCGGCAAGCTACGCGCGCGGTTTGATGTGGTCGGAAATCGAGAGGCAAGCGGGAATGCTCGCGTTTATAGACGCTTTTTACGCGCTGATGATTATGGTTTTATGTATGATTCCGCTCGTTTTCCTGTTCAAATCCGGCAAATCCGATAAAAGCGTCGATATTCACTAAGCTCTCATTGGTTTGTTACGACGTTTTTTAACGAAATGTCTTGAAATCGTTTAGTAAAATAAGATTTATTAGCCGCGGATTTGCGCGGAACGACGCGGATTAAAACAAGACAAACCAGATAAGAATTAATTAAACTAACTGCTTTTTTATACGAAACTCTTTATCAATCGCTTATCCAAAACTCTTAACCTATAGTTTATCCGTGTAAATCTGTGGTAAAAATTTCTCTCAGAACCCGCGCCTTTCCGCGTTTACCCGCAGCTAAATTACTCTTAAATGCCTGCGCCAACCGGCTTATTGTTCGAGCTTCGACTTGACTTCTTTTCGATCCATTTTGTTTAGCTTTTCAGTTTGTCTCGATTAATTTTTCGTCCTGTTTGATGCCGGGCTGCGATATAACTTCCGGAAGATTAAGTCCCATCGCCTGCAATTGCCGGAGAAGTCCGAAAATTATGGTCGGGGCTGTTCGCGCGAAACGATTGACTTGGTTTCAGAATCTTTTCGCCGCCGAAACGCCGAGCGCTACGCCCAGAAAGCCGAGCGCGACGCTCGTAAAAAGATATATAAACGCCGTGAGAAATTGTTTTTCCTGCACAAGATTGTAAATCTCCATTTCGTAAGTTGAAAATGTCGTAAACGCGCCGAGAAAACCTACAATAATCGCTAATCGCGTATTTTCGTGAACGGCGTATTTATCCGTTAGCAGAATAAGGAGAAATCCGATTAAAAACGAGCCGCTGATATTGATGAAAAACGTTGCGAAAGGAAATTTACCGAACAAACCGGCAAGCGGCGAAACGTTTATCAGGTAACGGAGCGCGGCGCCGAACGCGCCGCCGACGGCTACCGAAAAGATTTTTATAAGAGAGTCCATTTTGTTTTAAAGGTGATGAGCGGCAGATAAGTTTCGGCATTGTATATTTTTAGCCGGATTCATTCATTTGCGCGACTTCTGTTTACAGGCTAAACTTCTGCATTATGGCTGAAAGTTTAGCATTTTCCAAAACGGCTGATCGCCGTACGATTTATAAGGAAATCGCGCCGCAAGTCGAAGCGCTCGTCGAGGGCGAAACCGACACGGTGGCGAATCTCGCCAACATCGCGGCGGTTTTAAAAGAAGCGTTTGATTTTTTCTGGGTCGGTTTTTATTTGGTAAAAGGAAATCAACTGGTTTTGAGCGCGTTTCAGGGCACGGTCGCCTGCACGCGGATCGATTTCGACAAAGGCGTCTGCGGGCATTGCTACACAACGCGCGAAACGGTTATAGTGCCGGATGTCGAGCAGTTTCCCGGTCATATCGCGTGCAGTTCGGCGTCGAAATCGGAAATTGTTCTGCCGGTTTTTGATAAAGCGGGCGAAGTTTTCGCCGTTCTCGATGTTGACAGCGACCGTCTCGACGATTTTTCGCAGACGGATGCCGAAGGCTTGAGAAAAATCGTCGAAATAATAGAAAAGAAAGTGCTTGGCGCGTAAGCGTAAAAATAAATATTTTAATTGATTATGAATACTATCGATTACCCGTTTTGGGTTTGGGTTTTTTTCTTCGCAGTCGTTTTAGTAGCGCTGTTTGTTGACATCGGAATCGTTAACCGCCATTCTCACGTGCCGAGCCGCAAGGAAACGGTTTCATGGAGCATCGTTTGGATTTCGCTCGCGCTTTTATTCAACGTTTTTATTTACTGGCAGGTCGGAACGCATCACGGAGACTGGTCGCTGGCGACTAACAAGTCGATAGAGTTTTTTACCGGTTATTTAATAGAACTTTCGCTTTCGGTTGATAACCTGTTTATTTTTCTGCTTATTTTCAGTTATTTCAAAGTTCCGAAAGAATTTCAGCACCGCGTTTTGTTCTGGGGAATTATGGGCGCGCTCGTGATGCGCATGGTTATGATTTTCGCAGGCGCGGAGCTGGTCGAGCGTTTTCACTGGATTATATATGTTTTCGGCGCGTTTCTGCTCTACACCGGATTAAAGATGTTCTCCGACGACGATGAAGCTTTTAACCCGGAAGAAAGCAAAATGATTTCCGTTATCACGCGCTATATCCCGATTTCCAAGCATTACGAAGGCAATAACTTTTTAACCACGGTCGACGGCAAAACGACCGGGACGCTTCTGCTTCTCGTGCTGATCGTCGTCGAGCTTTCCGATTTGATGTTTGCCGTCGATTCGATTCCGGCGATTTTCGGAATTACGACCGATCGATTTATCGTTTACACGTCGAATATCTTCGCCATTCTCGGTCTGAGAACGTTTTTCTTTCTTCTTGCCGATTTAGCCGATCGATTTCATCTTCTGAAATTCGGTCTCGCTTTTGTTTTAAGCTTTATTGGAGTTAAAATGCTTTTGCCGCTGCTCGCCGGCGGTTTGATGATGGTTTTGGGAGAAACCGACACTTCGTCATTCGCCGTATTTTTGCAAAAATATCTGCATCACGATTACAAGCAAACCGAGATTTATATTTCGCTCGGCGTCGTTTCCGGCGCAATCGTGCTTTCGGTGATACTTTCTTTGATTTTTCCGCCGAAAAAGGAAAAGGATGTAATTAAAGAAATGGAAGAAGACTTGACGTAAAGCCGCGAATTTCAAAACCGCCGCCGATGACCAGAAAAGATCAAAAATTTTACATTGACTGGTGGAATGTCAGGAAAAGCACGCTTTACGGAGGCGGCGCTGTAATTGTTCTTGCGCTTATTGTCGGCGGATTTAGCTGGTGGTCTTTGCGCAGCAATTTTACAGCTCAAACCGATGCGTCCCAAACTCCGCAGGATGCCGGGCGGCTTGTTTCTTTTGAAGGCGACGTGCGGATTATTCGCGCTTCGACGCGCGAAACGATTCTCGTGACAAAGCAGACTTACGTTTCGGCGGGCGATACGATCCAGACGCAGGGCGACGGCAGAGCAACCGTGCAGATGATTGACGGCTCGACCCTGGCGGTGCGCCCGAACAGTACGGTCGTCATTCGTGACAGCTCTTCGATTTTCGGCGGAACAAACGTTCGCGTTACGCTCGACGGCGGGCAGATTAACGTCAGGACCGAAGACCAAACGGAAACGACGCAAAACGTCGTTGAAGTAATGGAGTCGGAAAACCGCCTGATGTCGCAAACCGACGCGAGCTTTAATACGAATCCCGAGACGAACGGCGGCGAAATCCGCATCAGTCGCGGCGGCGTCGAATCGACGGTCGGCGGCGAGAAAACTTTAATCGGGGAAAACGAGTTTGCCGCCGTTAATAATGGAAGAATCGTTACAAAAGAAAAATTGCTCGGAGCGCCTAAGCCCGACGGACCTTCGAATTCTTCGCAGATTATCAGCCCTGACGGAAGAAACGGCGCTGACATAACTTTTCGCTGGCTGAGCCCTGAAACCGGTTCGGCGTTAAGCTACGGGCTGCAAATTTCAAGGTCTCCGTTTTTTATCAGCGACGCCATCGTCGTCGAGCGCGATTCGCTCGGCAATACGAATTTTACGCTCGGAAATATCGCGCCCGGAATTTATTACTGGCGAACTCGCGCAAAAGCCGCTTCCGGGCAGATGAGCAATTGGAGCGAGTCCTGGAAATTTACGGTCGTCAAACGTGAAGTCAGCCAGGCGATCGAAGCGAATGAATGGCGCGTCGAACAAGTCGGCGGGGATATTTATATTATCACCGGACGAACGCAGCCGGGCTTGGTCGTGCGCGCGCAGGGACGCGAAACCTTCGCTTCCGGCGACGGCGCGTTTCGCCTGCAGATTTCTTCGCCTGCGCCGGAAATAAGCGTGGAGATCAGGGACGAAAAAGGCAACCGGAGCAGCTACGCGCTTTCTTTGCGAACCGGCGCGGCAACAAAGCGTTACTAAAAATTCGTTCAAGTGAAAATTTGAAACATTTGCTTTCGCCGGATTCGGCATCAAAACAATTCTGAGATTTACAGTAAGCAAGGAGTTTTTATCGGCGCACATCACGAACATCATCACGAAAGACGCTCGGCGGGCAGTTTAAAGCGCCTGAAAATCGCGCTCGCGCTGACGTTTGTTTATATGTTTGCCGAGGCGATCGGCGGCTGGCTGACCAATTCTCTCGCGCTGCTCGCAGACGCGGGACATATGCTGACGGACGTCGCCGCGCTTTCTTTAACGCTGGCTGCCATCTGGTTTGCCTCGCGACCGGCGACGCCGAATAAAACTTTCGGTTATTACCGCCTGGAAATTCTCGCCGCTTTCGTCAACGGCATCGCGCTCGTTTTGCTTTCGATCTGGGTGATTTACGAAGCTTACGAGCGGTTTTACGATCCGCCCGAAGTTAAAGGGCTGCAATTGACGGCAATCGCCGTCGGCGGTTTGATCGTCAATATTATCGCCGCATTTTTGCTTCACTCTGATCACAAGCACGATTTAAATATGCGCGGCGCGTGGCTGCACGTGATGGGCGACGTTTTCGGCTCGGTCACGGCTATTGTCGCCGGCGCTTTGATCGTTCTTTTCGGCTGGACGTGGGCGGATGCCGTTTGCAGCACCTTGATCAGTTTAATCATTATTTTCGGCGCGTGGCGTTTGATACGCGAATCGGTCAACGTTCTGCTCGAAGGAACGCCCGCGCACATTAATTTGAAAGCGGTCGAAGAAACGATTCGCGAAACCGACGCCGTCGAAGACGTCCATGATCTGCACGTCTGGACGATCACTTCCGGAATCGAAGCGCTCAGCGTTCATATCATTCACCGCGAAAAAACTTCGCAAGCCGATCTTTTGCGGCAAATTCGCGCCCGCATCCACGACCGCTTCGGCATCGATCACTTGACGATTCAGCTCGAAACGCGCGAAAGCGAACAATTTAATCCGCACCCGTGTTTTTCGGGCGCAAATTGTTTCGAATCGGTCAGCCGAACCGAAATGCAAAGCCCGATGTCCAAAGCCGGTTAAAGTTCGTTTTTCTTTTATGCCGACGATAAATCTTAGATACGGAAACAGCGAAATTCCTTTCGATTACGACCAGACGCGCTTTACAATTTTGGGCAATGAAGACTCTTCTTCAGCTTTGACCGATGTCGAAATCGGCGAGCGTTTTGAAAACCCGTTTAATTCAAAAACATTTGAAGAAATCGTACAGCCGTCTGAAACGGTTTTGATCGTCGTGCCCGACGCGACGCGCCAGACCGCCAGCGGGCAAATCGTCAATTTGCTCGTCCGCCGCTTAATCGCAAACGGGACGATGCCTTACGAAATCAGCATTATCTTTGCCACGGGGATTCACCGCCGCGTCACGAACGAAGAAAAAAGCCGGATTCTCACGCCGTTTATCGCCCAGCGCATAAAAACCATCGATCATAATCCGCGAGATCTGGCGCAGCTGGTCAACCTCGGCGAAACTGCGGGCGGCACGCCGATTCGAATTAATCGCGCTTTGACCGAACACGATCACGTCGTTTTGATCGGCGGCATTTCGTTTCATTACTTTGCCGGATTTACCGGCGGGCGAAAGCTTATATGCCCGGGGCTCGCTTCGTCCGTAACGATTTCGGAAACGCACAAATTGGCGTTCGACTGCGAAACAAAATCGCGCCGCGCCGGCGTCGGAACCGGAATTACGGTCGGGAACGTTGTTCACGAAGCTTTTATCGAAGCCGCTTCAAAAATAAAACCGAGTTTTTCCGTCAACACGATCGTCAACGAGCGCGGCGAAGCCGTTGAGTTATTCTGCGGCGACTGGCTCGAATCGCATCGCCGCGCCTGCGATTTCTACGCTGCCGGTCATACGATCGACATTGCCGAAAGACGCGAAGCGGTAATAGTTTCATGCGGCGGAGCGCCGTTTGATCTGAATATGATTCAGGCGCATAAAGCGCTCGACGCGGCGGCGCGAGCCTGCACGGACGGCGGAACGATAATCTTTTTAGCCGAATGCACGGACGGGCTCGGGCGCACGGATTTCTTAAATTGGTTTGAAGCGGAAAACTCGCGCGCTTTAGCCGAAAAGCTTTGCGAAAAATACCGGGTCAACGGTCAAACCGCCTGGAACTTACTGCGCATCGCCGAAACCCACGACGTGCGCATTGTTACTTCGCTGCCGGAAACCGAAACGCGCTCGATGCGTCTGAAAAAAGCGCAAAGCCCGGAAGAAGCTTTTGCGAAAATCGATTTAGAAACAAAAGGTTATATTTTGCCTTCGGGCGCAAAGTTTGCGATTAGGTGTTAACGGGCGAAATCGTAAAACTGGTGTGCTCTTTTCTTTCGCCCTTTAACATCTAATCGTATTATTTCGCGAAGATTGCGCCGCCGCTCTTAATGCAGACCGCTCTTCTTGATTAATCCGCCTTCGACGTCCGAAAGGGAATGAGTCGTAATAAAAGCCGTCGGGTCGATTTCTCTGACGACGTTTTTGATGATTCCGATTTCCAGCCGCGTCACTACGCAATAAAGAATTTCCTGCTCGGCATTGGTGACGCCTTTGCTGCCCATTCCGCCCTGACCTCTGTAAGACGTAACGCCCCTGTGCAGCTTATTTATAATTGCCGCTTTTACTTCTTCGTTTTTCATCGAGACGATGGTAATCGCCGTGTATTCTTCGATGCCATGAATAATAAAATCAATTGTTTTCGAGGCGGCGATATACGTAAGAATCGAGTACAACGCCGATTCAACGCCGAGAAAAAATGCGGCGGCGAGAAAAATAAAGATGTTGAAGATGAGAATTACGTCGCCGACTTTGAAAATATGACTTTTCCGGCTGACGACGAGCGCCGCAATTTCCGTCCCGTCTAAAACGGCGCCGCCGCGAATTGCCAGCCCGATTCCGGCGCCGATAAAAAAGCCTCCGAACACGGCGGTCAAAAGCTTGTCCTGCGTTACGTCAGGATATTTAATAATGGCAAGACAAAGCGACAAACCGGCAATTGCCAGTGCGCTTTTGATAGCGAATTTCTTGCTTATCTGGTGATACCCGAGAGCGATAAACGGAAGATTTATGATTAAAATCCAGAGCGAGAGGGGCAGCCCGACAACGTCAGAAAGCAGCATCGAAACGCCCGTCACGCCCCCGTCGATAAAGCGGCTCGACAGCAAAAAACCTTTCAGCCCCATTCCAGCCGAAAGAATTCCCAATACGATAAAAATGTAATTTAACGACTCTCTTCCCAACGTTTTCATAGATTAAAGATAATCCGTTAGTAGAAATCACTCAAATAATAAGCGCATCATTTACAAGTCAATAAGTTAAAGCTTGATTTCAGGGCTGATTGAAAAAAACGGTAACGAAATAAAAAAAATCCGTTTAATAGTTAAACGGATTTTACCGGATATTCGAATTGAAGAAAGTTTATTGAGCTTTTTTAATTTCAAAAGTTCGCGCGATCAAATCGGTTTGATTGCGAATCGACCGCAGCTGATCGCGCATTCCTGTAAAGCGCAGAACGTAAACGGTCGATGGGTCGGCTTTTAGAAAATAAAATCTGCCGCTCATATTTCGCGCCGAACTGACGTACTCGTAATTGAAAACCGTTCCTTTCAGAACGCCGGAAAACGGTTCTTCTTTTCCGGCGACATAGCCTTTCAAAAACTGTAATTTTTCTTCTTCATCGCGTATCAGATCCGACAGCAGCGAGCCGGATTTAAGATTTAATTTGCGAATTTCCAGGTGCCCGTCGCGGCGATCGCCGAAAACGTATTCGACGTTCGGGCTGATAGGCGAAGGCTTTACCGTCATTTTCCAGGTTGCCGCCGGCAGATCGAAAGTATATTCGGCATTCGCGTCGCTGAACGTATTGTTCTGGGCAAAAGCCGAAAATGCCAGAAATAAACTTAAAATTACAGAAAGCGGAAACGAAAATTTCATTGACTTCATTAGTTTTCCTTTTTTTCTCAGATGAATCGCAGTTTTTAAAAACTTGTTTGTTGCGTGAATTTCGATATTTTATGATGCTTTATCGTAGCCGGACAGTTGTCTTTCGCCCTTGTTAAAAGATTCTGTGTCGAAAGCGCGGATATCGACTAATTATAAATAATTGCAAAAGACAAAACAAACTTTAATCGACCTTTCAATCTGCGGCGGCGTCTAAGTAAACGGAAAGCCTGGAAGCTTTGACCGGGCATCTATAAAAAAACAGAGGTTGTAAATAATGAATGGGAAATACTCCTTGCGCGTTCGTTTGATCGCTTTTTTAATGGTTTTCGCGGTATGCAGTCCGGTTTCCGCCGTTTTCGCCTCGGACGCAAAGGCGAAACCAAAGCCTTTGACCGAAAAACAGAAAATATCACACGTTCTCAATCGTCTCGGATTCGGAGCCAGACCGGGCGATATCGAAAAAGTAAAAGCTCTCGGCTTAAATAAATATATCGAACAACAGCTGAACGCTGTCGGTTCCGACAGCCCGGAAGCGGCTGCGCGGCTGAAAAATCTGGAAGTTTTGAATATGGAAACCGCCGAGATTTTCGCCCGCTATCCGAACGGAGCCGCGCTGCTTCGCCAGCTCGAAGGTCGCGGCGCTGAAAATCGAAACGCTTCGGCTCAAATGCCGAACGCGGCGATGCCGGGCGAAGAGACGAGTGACGACGAAAGGCGCGCGCGGCAGCAAAAAATCAGGGAATATTATCAAAAATACGATTTGCGCCCGCCCGCTCAAATTACGCAGCAGATGCAGGCGTCGCGCATCATTCGCGCCGTTTATTCGGAAAATCAACTGCACGAAGCGATGGTGGATTTCTGGCTCAATCATTTTAACGTTTACGCGGGAAAAGCGGCGGTTCGCTGGTTTATTCCGTCGTATGAGCGCGACGTGATTCGTCGAAACGCTTTGGGGAATTTCAAGGAGCTGGTTAAAGGCACGGCGCGGCACCCGGCGATGCTTTTTTACCTGGATAATTTTCAAAGCATGTCGCCGAACGCGCAAACGGGCGGAAACAATCGCCAAAATCAGCGCTTGCGGAACGCTTTGCGCAGCGGGCAAATTCCGCCGCGAATGCGCGAGAATCTAAAAAAACGCGGCTTGACCGACGAGCAAATCGAGCAGCGCGTCAAGCAGGCGCAGGCAAACGACGCTAATCCGCAAATGCCTGAAAAACCGAAAAACCGGCGCGGCATCAACGAAAATTACGCCCGCGAACTGATGGAATTACACACTTTAGGCGTTGACGGCGGTTACACGCAAAAAGATATCGTCGAAGTAGCCAGAAGCTTTACAGGCTGGACGATTGCCGATCCGGGCGGATATCGAAACGCGGCGGCAAACGACATCAAAGGCGTTGAAAATCGCCGGTTAAACCGCCTGGAGCGCCAGCTTGGCGATTCCGAATATCTCGAAAGCGGCGAATTTTATTTTAATGATAAATGGCACGAAAAAGGCGAAAAAACGGTTTTAGGCAACAAGATCGACGAAGGCGGAATGAAAGACGGTTTAAAAGTGATCGACGTGCTCGCCGCGCATCCTTCGACGGCAAAACACATCGCGAAAAAATTAGCCGTAAAATTCGTCAGCGATAATCCGAGCCCGGAACTGGTGACGCGCGTTGCGCAGGCGTTTCAGAAATCCGAAGGCGACATTAAAACGACGCTTCGAGCGCTTTTTAATGACAAGGAGTTTTTCGCGCCCGTTAATTACCGGGCGAAAATTAAAACGCCGTTTGAATTAATGGTCAGCTCGCTTCGCGCGCTCGACGCCGACGTCAGAACGAGCCCGGCGCTCGCCGGTTTGCTGAATAAAATGGGCGAACCGCTTTACGGCTATATCGCGCCGACCGGCTACCCGGACACGGCGGAAGACTGGGTCAATACCGGCGCTTTGCTCGAAAGAATGAATTTTGCCGTCGCGCTGACATCTAACCGGATTCCGCAGACAAAGGTTAATCTCAAGCAATACGAAGCGCCTTCGAAACAGGAAATCTTAAACAAAGCCGTCGGCGGTATTCTCGAAGGGGAAATTTCCGCTTCGACGCGGGCGATGATGCTCAAACAGCTTGAAAAACCTTTGCCCGAACCGAAGCTCGCGGCTGAAACGGAAGAAACGGAAACGCCGTTGATGAACGGAAACGGCAGGCGCGGCGCAATGGGCAGGCAAGCCCGCATGCTCGCGCCAAGCGGCAACGCTGACGTTTTTAAAGTCGTCGGGCTGATTTTGGGTTCGCCGGATTTTCAGCGGCAGTAAAAGAAAGCAGTAAAAGAAAATAGACGCAGAAAACGCGAAAAAGCAAGAAAACGGGACGCGGATTATCCAGAAAAAATCGCGTCCCGTTTTCATTAATCTTTTTCGCTTTTATTCACCGATCAAAGATTTATAAAGCTTTCCGATCTCCCGGAGATGCGCTTCGATGCTGAAGTTGTTTTTCGCGAAATCGCGCGCGCGCGCCGACAAATCGTTTCTTAACGCTTCATTTTTCAATAAGTTCAAAATCTTCTCGCTTAAATCAAAAGCGTTGCCGACCGGGAAAACTTCGGCGTATTTTCCATTACCCGAAGCTTCAAGCAGCGGTTCGATATCGGAAACTATCGCCGGAACGCCCGCAAGCATCGCTTCGTTAAGCGCGATCGGCAAACCTTCTTTGAGCGAAGAAAAAACGAACAGGTCGAGCGCGGCTAAAATGTCGGGAACGTCATCTCTCGCGCCGAGAAAATGAACCCTGTCGTTTATCCGGTTTTCTTCGCAAAACTTTGCGCACTCGGCGAATTTATCTTCGGCTCCTTCTTCAATTTTGCCGACGAAAACGCACCGAACGCCCGGCATCTCGGCGAAAACTTTCGGCAGGGCGCGGCACAAAGTCATCTGGTCTTTTCTCGGCTCTTTATAAAAATTGCCGACCATTCCGATCAAAAACGTGCCGGCGGAAATATTCAATTCTTCGCGCAGATTTTTTCCGATCGGCTGCAATCTGCGCTCGTCAACGCCGTTGTAAATTACGGTTGTGTTCGGCGGAAAAACAAAATCGAGCCCGGTTTCATAGGATTTTCGCGACGCTTTTCCGACCAGAATGTTGCAATCGACGCGCGGCAGAAGAAATTTGAGCGCGAGCAGATTTTTTCTGTCGGTAACGATGCCGTGATGCGTTAAAACGACTTTTGCCCGGGTTCCGAAAGAGGCGGCGAGCGCGTGCAGCGCTTCGACCGCTTGATGAGTATGAACGATGTCGATTTTGTTTTTTACGATAATGCGGCGAAGCGACGAGATTGTAAATAAATCGAACGGCAAGCGGCGTTTCAGGCGAAAAAAATCCGCGCCCGATTTTATGAAATCCTGTTCCAAGCCGCCGCCGCCGGCTGCGGCGAAAATTACGTCGAGATCGTTTGCCCGCGCATTACGGCAAACGTCGAGCACAAGAGTTTCCGCGCCGCCGCGATTGACCGTATCGAGAAAATGCAGAATCTTCATCCGAAATTATTAAACGATAAATGACAACAAGCGGCAAATATGTTTTCATTTTCTTTTGAGCGCGCAAGGCAATGAATCAGGCAATAAATCATAAAAATCAGGATGTTTTCGCCTTTGTGCCTTCGTATAATCACGCGCCGTTTATCGAAAACTGCCTGCTTTCGATTATTAACCAAACTTTAAAGCCTAAAAAACTGCTGGTGATCGACGACGGTTCAAAAGATGATTCGCCGAAGATTATCGAAAGGGTTTTAAAGAATTGCCCGTTTGACGCGGAACTCATCGCGCGCGCCAATCGAGGTCTCTGTGCCACTTTGAACGAAGGTTTTTCCAAAAGTTCGGGCGAATATTTCGCGTATTTAGGCTCGGACGACGTTTGGTTTTCCGCGTTTTTAGCCGAACGTGTTAGATTATTAAATTCTCGACCCGAAGCGGTTTTAGGCTACGGCAACGCGCTTTTTCTCGATGAAAACGACAATGTCCTGGAAAATTCGGCTGAATGGTGGAATTTTCCCGCGGACGCGCGCGAGATGCTGCGGCTCGGGGTCGCGCCGATCAGCTCGACGGTTTTTTATCGCCGCTCGGTGCTGGAAAAATACGATTGGAACGAAGATTCGCGGCTCGAAGATTACGAATTTTACATAAAGCTTTGCGATGAAGGCGAATTTGCCTTCGATCCGCAGGTGCTTTCGGGCTGGCGCAGTCACGGCTACAATACGAGCGGCGATTTGAATATGATGCTCGCCGAAGTTTTAGCGGCGCAAAGCAGAAATTTTGAAAAACTGGCGATCGACGAAACGAATTTCGATCAGATTCAAAGCCGCGTCCGGTTTCATTACGCGAACGACTTTCTGCAAAAAGGTCATAAAAAAGACGCGCTCAAACTGGCGCTGAAAAGCTGGCGCGGCGCGCAGTCTCTGCCGCAGCTTTTGAAGTTTTCGACCCGTTTGCTCGTTCCGCTCGGCGTGGTAAATCTGCGGCGCAAATTTCGCCGCGAAAAGCTGAAAAATAAATACTCGATTAATTAATTCGCGATTTCAAAACCGATTTTATAAATCTTTGTCTTACAAGCAATAAAGCTCGCGTTTTTTGCCGGTATGACTCAGATAATAAATAAAGAATAGAATTTTATACTTATTTTTATACTTATATGGCAGAAACACTTGGCACTTTAAGCGACAAACTTACTATCGTAAAATTAAAGCAATATCACACGGAGGACGGCGACCGTCTGCGCAGTCTCGAGCTTCAGGAAAAGCAGCTGCGCGATGAAATGGACGAGTTTATCAAAGCGGCTATCGGCGGCGAAATACCGCACGAAAAGCTGACCTTTTCCGCTAATAAAGTTTATAAAAAAGACGGCAACGAAACGCGCCAAATAACGGGAAGCATCGGCGAGATATTTTCGCTTTTAGCCGAAACCAACTGCCGTCTCTGGCACGTGCAGGAAAAAGTTTACGAATTTGAAAGCGTGCCCGTCGAAGAAAAAGACGCCGTTGTAAAGGATTTGGCGATAATTAATCTCGAACGAAACAACTGTATCGACGAGCTCGATAAAACCTTTCTTTCAATCGTTAAATCACTCGAATCAGCCCGCTGATCAATTAAAGCAATTCTTTCGGTCTCAACAATTGAAGAAATAAATTGAAGAAATAAAATTACCCGCCGAATCGTTTGAAACACAATCAAAGTTGTTTCAAACGATTCGGCGGGTGATTTTATTTTTAGAGCTGACTTTTTACAAAAAGATTTAGTAATTCATCAGTTCCCGAGCCGCTTTTTCGACGTCGTCGATTTGCGGCAGGATGAAATCTTCGACCTGCGGCGCGTAAGCGACAAACGTATCGGTTGCGCCGATTCGTCTTACAGGCGCGTCGAGATACTCGAAAAGCTCGTCGCCGATGCGAGCCGCGATTTCCGCGCCGTAGCCGTATGAAATCGGGTCTTCGTGCGCGACGATAACGCGCGAAGTTTTCTTGACCGATTCGGCGACGCGTTCCCAGTCGTACGGAACGAGCGTGCGCAAATCAATCAGCTCGACGGAAATGCCTTGTTTTTCAAGTCGTTTCGCCGCTTCGAAGCTTCTCTGCACGAGCGCGCCGTAAGTGACGATCGTCACGTCTGTTCCTTCTTTGACGACTTTTGCTTTGCCGAACGGGATCAAAAATTCCGGCGAAGGGTATTGCGATTTGTTGTAAACCTGCCGATACAAATGTTTGTGTTCCAAAAATAAAACCGGATCGTCGCAGCGAATCGCCGTTCGAAGCAAACCGTTGGCGTCGAGCGCGTTCGAAGGATAAGCGATCATCAAGCCGGGCGTGTGCGCGAAAAGCGTCGTGCCCGACTGCGAGTGGTAAACCGCGCCGCCCTTTAAATAACCGCCTACGGGCACGCGCATGACCATCGGGCATTTCGTGTCGCCGTCGCTTCTCCAACGCGTAACGGCGACTTCGTTGCGAATCTGATGAAAAGCCGGGAAAATGTAATCGAAAAACTGAATTTCGACGACCGGCTTTAATCCGCGAATCGCCAGACCGACCGCGCGACCGACGATATTCGCTTCGGCGAGCGGCGAATTGAAAACGCGAGCCGAGCCGAATTTTCTCTGCAAATTCGCCGTCACTTTGAAAACGCCGCCTTTTCCTTTGACGCGTTCGAGATATTCTTCGCGCGAAACGTCGGCGACGTCTTCGCCGAAAACGATGATTCGCTCGTCGCGCTCCATTTCCTCGTGCATACAGCGGTTAATCAGGTCAACCATCGTGCCCGCGTTGCCGGAAAGCTCGGCGCCTTCTTCGGTGTCGAAATCTTTTGAAGTCGGGTCAACGTCCGGCGAAAAAACATTCCTCAAAGCCGATTCAGGCGCGGGCTGCGGCGTCGCGATCGCGATGTCAGCCGCTTCGTTGATTTCCGCGTCGATCGTTTTACGAATTTTTTCCAGCTCTTCGGACGAAGCGATGCCTTCGGTCATCAAAAATTCGGCGAAAGTTTTGATCGGGTCTTTTTCCGCGTCGCTCTGGCGTTCTTCTTCCGGACGATAAAGTTTTTCGTCGTCTGAAAGCGAGTGCGAATACGGGCGGATAACTTTTCCGTGAACGAACGCCGGACCTTTTCTTTCGCGGCAATACTCGACGGCGCGTTTAAAGGTTTCGTAAGATTCGAGCGGATTCGTGCCGTCGCATTTTTGAATGTAAAGATTCGGGAAACCTTCGACGAGTTTGGAAATGTCGCCGCCCGCCGTTCCGACTTCGACCGGCGTTGAAATCGCGTAGCCGTTGTCTTCGACGACGAAAATTACCGGCAGTTTTAAGTTCGACGCCGTGTTTAAGGCTTCCCACCATTCGCCCTCGCTGGTCGTTCCGTCGCCGACCGACATATAAACAACCTCGTCGCCTTTAAAGCCGACGATTTTATCCTGCAAATCTTTTACGAGTGAAGCGCGATACGAAGCTTCAGCCGCGCCGACGGCGTGCAGCGCCTGCGATCCCGTGCAGGAGCTTTGCGACGGAACATTCAAATCCTTGTGTCCCCAGTGCGAAGGCATCTGCCGACCGTGCGAATTCGGATCGACTTCCGCGCCGACCGCCGAGAAAAGCATTTCCTGCGGCGTCATTCCAATCTGCAGCAGCAGAGCGCGGTCGCGATAATACGGGAAAAACCAATCGTAGCCCGGCTTCATCGCCAGCCCGGCACCGACGAGCAGCGCTTCGTGCCCGGCTCCGGAAATCTGGAAAAATACTTTGTTTTGACCTTTTAACTGGATTTCCTTGTCGTCGACACGCCGCGAAGTGTACATCGTGCGGTAAATGCTGACGAGCGCTTCGGCGTCGAGACCGGCGTAATCTTTCGCTTTGGCGGCGATTGCCTTGTCGCTTTTTTTGACCGCTTTTTTCGGCTCTTTCAATTCGATTGATTTCGCGGTTTTCTGCACGGCGTCATGGTCAAGCAATCCGCCTTCGCCGATTGAGCCTTCGGGTTTGATCAGAATTTTAGCTTCGTCGTTCTTCGCCGCGTTTTTTACTTTTTTTGATGGTTCTTTTTTATTATTGCCGTTGTTTTTTACTGTTTTATCGGCTTTTTTGGTTGCTGTTGCCATTTGATAAATTCCTACTTTGATAACAAATTTTGATAAATGGATAAAGATATAAAATACCAAATATAACTTTAGCGGGCAATTTGCGGCGATTTAAGAAAGCGATTACTCGGAGAAATCCAAATCCAGCGTCATCCGGTAATCCTGCGCCATCGAAGGATGACCGTGCGCCGTCGAAACGTCGATGCCTTTTTCGTATGCGGCGCGCGCCTTTTCTCGCTCGCCGATTCTTTCAAAAGCTTTGGCAAGCATTCCGTAAGCCGCGCCTTCGTCATCGGCTTTGGCGAGATATGTTTCGAGCGTTTCGATCGTTTTTTGCCAGTCTTCGGCTTTTTGATATTCGTTTGCCAGACCGAACAAAACCATCGAATTATCCGGGTCTGACGCAAGCATTTGTTTGAAAACTTCGATTCTGTTTTGCATAGATACGAAGATACCGAATTTTTCGCCAAAGTTGAATCGCGGAGAAAGGCAGCGGCGCATTAATCGAAAAGAAAGATTCGCAAAAACTCTACAATTCGCAAAAACTCTGCAAAAAGAAGGGAAGTTTTCAAAAAACATATTCTTTTCGGTCGTTAATTTACGCTCCCATCCGATGTTTCTCCGCGCTTTCGCGCTTTGAAAAACGCTAAAACAAACTTTGCTGAGTCCCTTCGATGTTTTCTTCAACCTTTTTTTCAGTTTTTCGCGTCATCTCGTGTTTCTTAAAACCCAGTTTTTTGAAATGCAAATCGAACATTTTCACGGCGATCTGCCAGTTTTCGGTTTTTCCCGCCATTCTCGATCCGAATTCGTTGGAGTTTAGTTTTCCGCCGCGCTCGCGTTTTATTTGATTTAAGATGCGGTCGGCTTTGGTCGGGATTCGTTCGCGTAGGCGCTCGATGAAATATTCGCGCAGAGATTCGGTCGGAAGCCTGAGAAGCGTCATAAAAGCGCGCGTCGCGCCGTTTTCTCTGGCTTTTTCGAGCAGCGCCGGAATGTCCGATTCGCTGTAAGAGGGAATTACGGGCGCGAGCGCGATGCCGACTTCGATTCCGGCGTCAGATAGAGTTTTCATCGCCCTGAAACGCGCTTCGGGCACGGGAACATAAGGCTCAAACGGCTTTGATTTTTCGACGGTCAAAAACGGGATCGAAAAATAAACCGTCGCGTTCATTTTCGATAAAACGTCCGCGTCGCGCGTGACGAGCGGCGATTTTGTGACGATGCCGACCGGAATGCGAAAATCGCGGCAAATTTCCAGGCATTTTCTGGTTAATTCATAGGTCGCTTCAAGCGGCAGATACGGATCGGTCGTAAACGAAAAATTCAAACTGTCGATTTTGCGCCGCGCCGATTTCAGCTCGTTTCTGAGCAGTTCGGGCGCGTTTATCTTTACAACAATTTTCGTCTCAAAATCGGTTCCGGCGCCGTAGCCTAAAAATTCGTGATAAGGTCGGGCGAAACAATACGTGCAGGCGTGTATGCAGCCGCGGTAACAATTGACCGAAAACTCGAAACCGACATCCGGCGAATTGTTTTTCGTGATAATTTTTTTTGTCGCCGTTTCTTCAAATATTTCCAGCTTCGCGCCGGGCGGCTCGCCGACGTATTCGGCTGAATATTTCAGATAAGGGTTTTGCGGATTCTTGACGTGTCGCACAGATGAAACGATAGTTCATCTGAATTATTATTGCAAGAGATTGGCTTTCTCTCCCAGTTTTCTCGTTGCCAGCTGCCTGATTTGATTTATTTGTTCTTCCGTAAAACATCTTTTAGGGAAAAACTGCGCGAATTGTTTTGTTGTGAAAAAGAAAAAATCGTCTTCGGTTTCCGTAGCTTCAATAATTGCCTGCCAGTTGGTTTGACCGCTGCCGAATTGATTTGCCGCGTAAAATCCTTTTTCATCGAAAGATATAAATTGGATTTCACTTAAAACCGGCGAGCTTTTAAATTGGCTTTCAATCTGGCGCTTTAATAAGAAATTCGGAGAATACTTTCTGGCGAGCCACCAAAATCCCATCAACAAAGTCGGGACGATGAAAACTACGCTTTTTTCGGGCTGCATCAAATTTGCAGTGAATTTAACCGGATCTAAAACGTAAACATAAAGCAGCATACAAACGGTCACCAAAACCGGCGCGAAAATCGAATATTTGTATAAAAATCGCCGGCTTTGAATATATTTTATGTTACGAACGAAATCGTCGGGCGTGTACGAGATTTTTGCTTCAATTTGATTAATCATAAAAATAGGGCGCGAAAGAAATCGCGCCCTATTTTTAATTATTTTCCGCTTGAAATCAATTTTGCAATCGTTTGCAGCTGCATATTCGACGTTCCTTCGTAAATCGAGCCGATTTTCGAATCGCGCCAGAATTTTTCGACCGGGTAGTCTTTGACGTATCCGTAGCCGCCGAAAAGTTCGATCGCTTTTGACGAAACTTTTTCCGCCACGCGCGACGAATAAAGTTTTGCCATTGCGGCTTCTTTCAGAAAGGGTTTTCCCGCGTCTTTCAGCCGAGCCGCGTTGTAAACTAAAAGACGCGCCGCTTCGATGTCGAGAGCCATTTCCGCGAGCTGGAACTGTACGCCCTGAAAATTGTTGATTGATTGACCGAATTGCTCGCGTTCGGAAGTGTACGCGAGCGCGGCTTCGAAAGCGCCCTGCGCGATGCCGACCATTTGCGCTCCGATGCCGATTCGTCCTTCGTTCAGGGTTTCGATCGAAACCTTGTAGCCTTTGCCGACTTCGCCGAGAACGTTTTCCTTCGGAACTTTGCAGTTTTCCAGGATTAATTCGGTCGTGCTCGAAGCGCGAATGCCGAGCTTGTCTTCTTTTTTGCCGACCGAAAAGCCTTCGAAGCCTTTTTCGACGATAAAAGCCGTGATGCCTTTATAACCGGCGCTCGCGTCGATAGTCGCGAAAAGAATGAAGATTTCGGCTTCGTTACCGTTTGTGATCCAGAGCTTCTGACCGTTTAATTCCCAGTAATCGCCTTTATCGGCGGCTTTTGTTTTCAGCGCGAAAGCGTCCGAACCGGAGCTTGCCTCGGAAAGCGCGTAAGCGCCGACTTTGCCTTCGGCGAGCTGCGGCATATATTTTTTCTTTTGCTCGTCGTTTGCCCAGCGCATAAAAGCGTTTGTCACAAGCGTGTTGTGAACGTCAACGAACACCGACACGGAAGCGTCAACTCGCGCCAGTTCTTCGATCGCTAAAATCGCGTTGAAAATAGTCGAGCCCGCGCCGCCGAATTCTTCGGGCGATTCGATCGCCATCAAGCCGAGCTCGAAGCATTGTTTGATTAAATTCGCGTCGAGTTTTCCGGCGTGTTCCATCTGCTCGACGAGCGGGCGCACTTCGCCTTCGGCAAATTCGCGCACAGACGCGCGAAAAAGTTCTTCTTCTTCGGTTAAGGTCGTTAAAGCTGTTGGTAAATAATCTTTTTCTAAAGCTGTCGCACTCATAATATTTTTCCTTATAACATTATAATTTATTGTGAAGCATTTATTGTAATTTTAAGCCCGCTTCGTTTGCAAATCCGCCAGCCTCCGGCGCGCCTTCAAAACCGCAAATAACAGAGACTTTGCAAATCGCGAAGTTTGCTGATTTCCGCGCAAAAGGCTAGCATCTATATAAAAAACGCATCGGCGATAAGGCAAAATCAGTGAGTTCCGAAACAAAAGTTCAAATTCCCAAACCGCAGTCTTCAAAGATACATCCGAAAAATATCAAACGCTTGAAAATTTTCGGTATTACGCTGACGCTGCTCGGGATCGGCTTGTTCGGTTATTTTATTTATTCGGTCGGCGTGACGGAAATTCTCGACGGCATCGCCAGGATCGGTTTCGACGGTTTCGCCGTGATTATACTGCTTTATTTCGTTCGCATACTGATTCGCGCGACTGCCTGGAAACTTTCTGTCTACGAGCCTTACAAGCTCGGTCTGCGCGATACGGTTCCCGCCGTAATCATCGGCGAAGCGATGAGCAGTATGATTCCGCTCGGCATTTTGATAAGCGGAACTTCGAAAGCCGTCGCCGTTAGAAATCGAGTGCCGCTCGTGGTCGGTTTGTCTTCGATCGCGACGGAAAATCTTTTTTACAGTCTCGGCACGTCTTTGTTTATCATTTTCGGCGCCATTTCTCTTTTGCGCACTTTCGAGCTCGCCGAAGGCTGGGTTATCACGATCGACGTTTTGATCGGCGTCATTTTTTGTTTCCTTTTGTTCTGTATTTTAATGATTGTTCGCCAGTGGCATTTCGCCAGCGGGTTTTGCGAATGGCTTTACAACAGAAAGATCGGCAGAAATATTCTCGAAGACGGGCGTCTTCACGTCAGGCTTTTCGAAAATTTTATATACGGGTTTTACCGCCGCTACCCGAAAAGATTTCTGCCGATCTTTCTTTTGCAAATCGTTTTTCACCTGCTCGGCGTTTTCGAAGCCTGGTTTATTTTGAGTAAAATCAGCGATCTCGTGCCCGCCGTTTTCACGGCTTTTCTGCTCGAATCGATCAGCCGCTTGATAACCGTCGTTTTCAAACTCGTTCCTTTCGTCATCGGGGTCGACGAAGCCGGAGCGCAATTTATCACCGACACTCTGGCAATCGGTGCCGGAATCGGCGTGACGCTGGCGATTATTAGAAAAGGAAGAATACTATTCTGGACGGCAGTCGGCTTGATTTTTATCGTTAAGCGCGGGCTTTCGTTTAAGGAAATTACGGACGCGGGAAAGAGCGATGACTAAAGAGAGAAAGCACCGGCTAAAGAGAAAATAGGACGCGGAGAGCCGCGGATTTGTTGGGTTTTACGGATAAAAATCGACGTTTAAGAACAATTGATTCAATAACAAAAACCTTTTTGTTTATTTTATTCTTGTCCGCGCCAGTCAGCTAAATCCGCTCCTCTCCGCATTCTATTTCTTATTTACTTTCCTTATTTACAAAGCTTCTTATTTTTCTAAAACTTCCAGAAAATCGGCACTAAAAACACCGACACGACAAACACGATGATCGTCAGAATCGTTCCGACTTTGACGAAATCCATAAATTTATAGCGACCGGGCGTATAAACCAGAATGCAAGCCGGTTCGAGCGGCGTGATAAACGAAAACGAAGCGGCGTACGTTACGGCGACGGCGAAAGTGCGCGGGTTTAAGCCTAAAAGCACGGCGGTCTGCACGGCGACCGGAACGACGACGAGCGCGGCGGCTTGGTTTGACATCGGCTGCGTTAAGAAAACCGTCAGCGCGAAAAACCCGGCTAAAACAGCTGTCGCGCCGTATTGCTCGAAATTAGTTTTGATTAAATCAGCCAGGTAAATGTCCGCGCCGGTTTTCTCCATCGCCGTGCCGAAACTGATCATACAGGCGATCAAAACGAGCAGGCGAAAATCTATCAGCGAATAAATCTCCGTGTGGCGCACCGTTTTTGTCGCCAGAAGCAGCAGAACGCCGAGCAGAACGCAAATCGCCAGGGGGATTTCAAACTCGCCGTAGGTGACAACTTTGACCAGCGACAGCGACAGAAAAAGCCCGAAAGCGGCGATCGCCCAGCGGCGTTTCTCGGTTCGCATACTGCTGGCGGAAACGTCTTCGAGCAGAATCATTTCGCCGTTTACCACATGCGGCTCGATCGAAGCGCGTTTTCCCTGAACGAGCAAAACGTCGCCGAAACGAAGATGGACGTTGCTTAATTTGTTAATAAAAGTTTCGCCGTGGCGGTTGATGGCTAAAACCGTTAAATCGTAGTTTTTACGAAAGTTGATAGTTTTCAAGGTTTGCCCGACAAGCGACGAATCGCGCATCACCATTACTTCGAAAAGCTCGACTGCGTTGCCTTCGAGTACGCGGTCGTTAAGCATAAAATCGGCTTTGATTTCGAGCCCGACTTCTTCCTTGACGCGTAAAATATCGGCTAAAGTTCCTTCGACAATCAGCAAATCGCGCCGCTCGATGCGTTCTCCGGCGCTCGGCGACGAAATTTGCCGGTCGCCGCGAATGATTCCGAGCACGTTCAGGTCGAGTTCGAAATTGAGATTTGCTTCGGCGAGCGTTTTGCCGACCAGATTTGATTCGGGCAAAACGAGCAGCTCGGAAATATATTCGCGAATGGCGTATTGATCCGTAAATTGTTCTTCGCCGCCGCGTCTCGGCAAAAGCTTTCTGCCGAGAAAAAGCATATAAATCAACCCGACGAGCGCCGTAATCGCGCCGACCGGCGTTAATTCAAACATCGAAAGCGGCTCCATCCCGTAACGCTGAATCGCGCCGCTGACCGCAAGGTTTGTCGAAGTTCCGATGAGCGTGCAGCTTCCGCCCAGAATCGCGCCGAAGGCAAGCGGCATCAGTAATTTAGACGGCGCAATTTTTGCTTTGTTCGCCAAGCCGATAACGACCGGCAGAAACATCGCCGTCGTCGTCGTGTTTTTCAAAACCGAAGCCGAAACCGCCGCAATCGTCATAATCAAAGCGGTAAGCAAAAATTCGTTATTGCCCGCGATCCGGTAAAGACGGCGCCCGATTAAATCTACCAGCCCGGTTTTTATCAATCCGCCGACGAGGACGAAAAGCCCGGCGATGGTAATGATAATATCGTTTCCAAAACCGGCGACGCCTTCCTGAATATTTAAAACGCCGGTCATAACAAGCCCTATGACCAGCAAAATACCGACAATATCAACTGGAATCTTTTCCGAGCCGAAAAGCACGAGAGCAACGAGGAGCAAAACCAGAGTAATAACAATTGGCGACATAGTGAGTAAGGATAGCGAAAATTTTCGGGTTTGAAAAGCAGATTTTTTGGAATAAAAACGGATGGAAACTTCTTAAAGCCGTATTTTTATAAAGAATATTAATTCTTATAAACCAACTAAACTCAGAATTTAAGCTTCAGGAAACTATTTTTTGCGCAGCTCTTTGATTCGTTTGAGCATCTGCGGCGCGAGCTTTGCGGTTTGAAACAAAGAGCCGCTCGAAAAATGTCTGGCGAATCCGCGAAAGGTGTCGATCGCGTTTTGCGAGTAACCGAACCACCACGCGTTCGGCAAAACGGTCACCCGGTTGACGTGAATATGCTGCGGCGCGACGAGTTCCATTAAGCCGAGTTTTCCGTGCGTTCTGCCGTAGCCGCTTTGCTTGAAACCGCCCCAGGGCGTCTGTCCGATGCCGTGCGTGTATAAAACTTCGTTGACCATCACGGTTCCGGCGAGGATTTTTTCCGCAACGCGTTTTCCTCTGGAAATGTTTTTTGTCCAGATGCTCGCCGTCAAACCGAAATCGGTATCGTTGGCGAGTTCGACGGCTTCGGATTCGGTTTTGAAGGTCGCGATCGGCAAGGTCGGACCGAAAGTTTCTTCGCGCATCGCGCGCATCTCGTTGCCTGCCCCGGCAATTACGGTCGGCTCGAAAAACGTGCCTTGAAAATTACCGTTTCGCTTGCCGCCGGTTAAAATTTCAGCACCGCTCTTTTTAAAGTCCGCAACATGATCTTCGACGATTTTCAGCTGGTTTTCGCTGACCATCGCGCCGACGTCGGTCGTTTCTATGCTGCCGAGATTTTGCTGTAATTTTCGCGTTTTCGCGACAATCATTGCCGTAAATCTTTCGGCGATCGATTCTTCGACGTAAAGCCTTTCGACCGACGAGCAAGCCTGACCGGAATTGGTAAACGCGCCCCAGATCGCCGCGCTCGAAGCCGCTTCCAGATCGGCGTCGGCGAAAACGATCATCGGGTCTTTGCCGCCGAGCTCTAAAACGACGGGCGTCAGTGTTTTCGCCGCGTTTCCGGCAATTTTTTTGCCGGTCGCGACGCTGCCCGTAAACATTATTTTATTTACGCCCGCTTCGACGAGCGCGGCTCCGGTTCTGCCGTCGCCGGTTATCACCTGCAAAACGTTTTCGGGCAGATCGACTTTACGGAAAATCTCGCCGATTTTTACGCCGACCAGCGGCGTCAGCTCGCTCGGTTTCAAAACGACCGTGTTTCCCGCCATCAAAGCCATAACGACTTCGCCGAGCGGAATCGAAAACGGGAAATTCCACGGCGAGATGATTCCGACCGCGCCGAGCGGCTGGTAAATGATTTTCGAAGAGCGCCCGAGAAGCCCGAGCTGACCGATATTGATTTTTTCGGGTTTGAGGATGGCGGGCGTTTTGCGGGCGAAATACCGCATTAAATCAAGCACCGGCGCGATTTCCGCCGAAAACGCCTCGGTAACGGGTTTGCCGGATTCATCGGAGATGAGGCGGGCGATTTCGTCCATTTCATTTAAGATCGCTTCACGCGCTTTCAAAACGAATTTCGCGCGCTCTTTAAACGACGTTTCGCGCCAGCTCTTAAAAGCCCTTTGAGAGTTTTCGACGGCGTTTACCACTTGAGCGGCGGACGTTTGCGCAACCGCGCCGATTTTTTCGCCGGTCGCCGGATTATACGAGATGATTTTTTCTTCTGTCTCCGTTTTTGAAATAATCGCGCTCATTGTTTTCGCTCCCTTAATCTTATGAAATTTTACCGGTTTATTTACGATAAATATAAAACGAAAGCTCTCGATTTGATACCGCGAAAAGAATTTTTTATGCGTTTTATTATAGCTTGACAAAGCTTTCTCCGAATTATATTCTCTAAAAGTTGATAAAACAAGAATGATTGACGATATTGATATTCAAATACTGAACATTATTCAGGTAAACGCGAGAATCGCCAATGCGGAGATCGCGCGGCAAATCGGGCTTGCGCCGTCAGCCGTTTTAGAGCGTCTGCGCAAGCTGGAAGAGCGCGGCGTCGTTCGCGGCTACGCGGCTGAACTGGACGCGGTGCAGATCGGTTTCGGCTTGACGGCGTTTGTTTTCGTTCGCACAAACGAGTGCGGCGAGGGAACGGACGAGCTTCTGGCAAAAATTCCGGACGTCCTGGAAGTTCACGACGTAGCGGGCGAAGATTCTTATTTATTAAAGGTTCGCGCGAAAGATCCGCAAAGTCTCGCCAGGCTTTTGCGTGAAAAAATAAAGGTTTTGCCGAACGTTTTATCAACCCGAACGACCGTCGTTTTGCAGACGGTCAAGGAAACGGCGGCTTTGCCGCTCGATCGAATCAATGAAGATTCGTCCGACGAGCAAAAACAGCGCGGCAGAAAAGGCAAGTAAAGACAGAGTATTTTAGAGGTTTATTATGCAGGGGCAGTCAGCAGCAGCGGCGAAAACGAGTTTTTCCAATCGTCATACCGTCATTTTGGTATTGGCGTTTGCCGCCGTTTACATTTTTTGGGGATCGACTTACCTGGCGATCAAATACGCGATAGAAACTTTGCCGCCGTTTGTGATGGCTGGCTCGCGGTTTTTGATTGCCGGTTCGATTCTTTACGTCTGGGCGCGGTTTTCGGCGGATTATGAAAAGCCGTCTTTGAAACATTGGCGCACGAGTTTTATCGTCGGGACGCTGCTTCTGCTCGGCGGAAACGGCTGCGTCGTGCTTGCCGAGCATTATATTTCTTCGAGCCTCGCGGCGCTTCTGATTGCCGTCGAGCCGTTTTGGATCGTGCTTTTAAGCTGGCTTTGGCTCGGCGGAAATCGTCCGAACTGGAAAGTTGCGCTCGGCATCGTGCTCGGTTTCGCGGGTGTTTATTTGCTGGTCGGCGGGCAGGGCGCCGCGGCGGAAAGCGGAAACCGGCAGATTCTCGGCGCGGTTCTGGTGATGACGGCGGCGTTTTCGTGGGCGCTCGGTTCGATTTACGGTTTGCGCGCGACGACGCCGAAATCGTCTCTGCTGACTTCGGGAATGCAGATGCTTTCCGGCGGTTTTGTGATGATGCTGGTCGGAACTTTGACGGGCGAGTGGTCGAAATTCAACGTCGCGGACGTTTCGCTTAATTCGTGGCTTGGCTTTGTTTACCTGGTAGTTTTCGGCTCGATTGTCGGTTTTACGGCGTACAGCTGGCTTTTGAAAAATGCCCTGCCGTCGCTTGTCGCCACGTACGCTTACGTTAATCCGGTCGTCGCCGTTTTTCTCGGCTGGATGATCGCGGGCGAATCCTTGAGCCTGCAAATGCTTGTCGGCGCAGCGGTTATTGTCGGCTCGGTCGCTTTGATAACTTCTACGAGCGAAGCGAAAGAATCGGAAGAAACGGAAGAATCGGAAATCGACACGAGCCATTGCCCGGGTTTATCGGCGACGAGCTAAGTTGAAATCTAAAAAGAAATCCAGTAAAGAAAGCAAAAAACAACCACGGATTCCACCGCCGAACTCAGATAAAATCTTTTTCTCGCTCTGAGTTTATTTGCGCGAATCCGTGGTTGTTTTCTTTTTAAATCGACGCTTTTAACCGATCATATTTTCAATTACCGAATAGCTCGCGTCGATGGCTTCGGAAAGTTTTTCCGGCACGTTTCCGCCGCCTTCCGCCATATCCGGTTTGCCGCCGCCGCGCCCGCCGACGATCGGCGCGATTTCCTTGATGACGTTTCCGGCTTTAACCTGCGCGGTCAGATCGTCGGACACGCGCACGATGATCGAAACTTTCGCTTCGTCGCGCCTGCCTAAAACGACCACGCCGGACTTTAATTTGTTCAGAAGATTGTCGGAAAGCTGGCGCATCGCGTTTGCGTCCAAGCCTTCAACTACCTTTGCCACAACTTTTACGCCCTTGATATCTTTCGCTTCGTCGCCGTTCGTCGAGGCGGAACCGATCGCGCCGGTCGCGATTTTCATTTTCAGCTCGTCGTTTTCGCGGCGCGCGCGTTTTAATTCTTCCTGCAAGCGTTCAATCGCCGACGGCAGGTTGTCGCGCTGCGTTCTGAGAGCGTTTAAGGATTCGGCAATTAATCGTTCGTCTTCGCGAAAGCGGGCAAAAGCGTCAAGTCCTGTAATGGCGCGGATTCGGCGCACGCCGGAAGCGACGGCTTCGTCAGACATTATTTTGAACGAACCGATGTCGCCGGTTGCGCGGACGTGCGTTCCGCCGCAGAGTTCTTTCGAGAAAATTCCGTCGCCGATACTTAAAACGCGGACTTCCGAGCCGTATTTTTCGCCGAAAAGCGCCATCGCGCCCGAACGCATCGCTTCTTCGACCGGCATCAGGTTCGTGTTGACCGCGTCGTTTTTCAAAATTTCGCGGTTGACCAAATCCTCGATTTCACGAATTTCTTCCGGCGAAATCGGCTGGTAATGCGTGAAATCAAACCGCAGATACGTCGGCGCGACGACCGAACCGGCTTGCTTGACGTGCGTTCCCAGAACTTCGCGCAGAGCGGCGTGCAGCAAATGCGTCGCCGTGTGATTGCGCCTGGTCGCGTCGCGTTTCACCGCGTCAACCATCGCCGTTACAGTATCGCCGACTCGCAAAACGCCTTTTTCGATTTTCGATTTATGCAGAACGATTCCCGCAATCGGCGCGAACGTATCGAAAACTTTCGCCTGCGTTTCCGCATTAAAAAGAATTCCCGTATCGCCGACCTGCCCGCCCGCTTCGGCGTAAAACGGCGTGTCGCTCAAAACGATCAAGCCTTCATCGCCTTCATTTAATTCATCAACTTTCTCGTCGTTTTTCACGAGCGCGACAA
>JAOAPX010000188.1 GCA_025463125.1 Acidobacteriota bacterium
GTCGAAACATTCGCGCGCGCCTTTCGGCGAGCCGGGCAGATTTATTATTAAAGTATTCCCGCGAATTCCGCAAACGCCGCGCGAAAGCATCGCCGTCGGCGTTTTCTTTAATGTTTCGTAGCGCATCGCTTCCGCCAAGCCCTGCGCTTCTTTTTCAATCACGGCGCGCGTCGCCTCGGGCGTGTTGTCGCGGGCGGAAAAACCGGTTCCGCCGGTGGTCAGGATTAAATTCACGTCTTCGCGTTCGGTCAGGACGTAAAGCGTTTGACGCAGATTATCGAAGTCGTCGGAAACGATAATTTTTTCAACGACTTCCGCATCTATTTCCCTGAGCGATTCAATTAGTATTTCGCCCGACGAATCGTTTTCCGTTGTGCGCGAATCGCTGACCGTCACGACGATTGCGCGAATTTTAGATTTTTCCTGCATTCAATTTATAAACCTTTCAAATCTTTCCGATCAATTATTACTTTCGTTTTACCCGCTCAACGCTTGCTTAATTATCGCTTACTTGTTTTCTATTTCCCTTGAGCTTTGGATTTTTCGTTTGCCGACAACGATGATCGCGTTTTTATCTTTGCCGCGCGCTTGTTCGATTTTTTCGGCTTTTTCTTTCGTAACGCGGACTTCCGAGTCGATTATAACGCGATTTAATTTAACGCCCGCGTCGATTACGGCTTGCGGCAAAATGATTGAATCCGAAATTTCGGCGTTTTTATTTATTACAACGCCCGCCGATAAAACCGAGCGCGAAACTTTGCCGTAGATGCGACAGCCGTTTGCGACAAGGCTGTTTGTTATCCCGGCTGTTTTATGCAAGAAAGCGGGCGCGCGCTGTTCCGAAAGCGTAAGAATTTGCCAGTCTTCATCGTCGTATATGAATTTCTCTTTTTCGTCGAGAAATTCGATCTGCGAACGCCAGTAAGTTTCGATTGTCCCGACATCGCGCCAGTAACCGTTGAAACGATGCTCGTAAGCGCCGCCTTTTTCAACCAGGTGAGGAATCAGTTCGTGCCCGTAATCTTTGATCGAATCTTGTTTCGCGTTTAATTCCTTCAAGGTTTCGAGCAGGATTCGGGCGTCGTAAACGAAGATTTCGGTCGTGATCAAATCGTTTTTCGGCTCGTCGGGCTTGTAATCGAATTTCGTAACGCGTCCGGATTTATCAGTTTCGACAACGCCGTAACGCGAAGCATTTTCGCCTTGGGGCAGGCGCGTCGTCACCATTGTTACCGCCGCTTTTTTCTCGAGATGCGTTTCGATCGCGTCGCGAAAATCGAATTTATATACGTGATCGGCGCTCAAGACTATTAAAATATCCGGGTCAAACTGCGCTATTAAATCACGATGCCGCAAAATCGCGTCGGCGTTTCCTTCGGCAAATCCGCCTTTGTCGGCGCGGTTTTCTCTCTGCTCGAATGGAGGCAAGACAAGCAAACCGCCGTAAGTCCTGTCTAAATCCCATGGTCTGCCGTTGGCGAGATGCTCGTTTAAGGAATGAAGCTCGTATTGCTCAATAACCCAGACGTCTGTCAGTTTGCTGTGCTTGCAATTGCTGAGAGCGTAATCGATTAAACGATAATTTCCGCCGAACGGAATCACGGGTTTCGCCCGCTTTTCCGTTAATAAACCGAGCCGCCCGCCGACGCCGCCCGCTAAAATCAAAGCTAAAACCTTCCCTTTGTACATAGCTTTGATTTTATGCGTTTGAATGCGATTTGCTCAACATTTATTTCAAATTAATTAAAATCCATCTTAAGAATTTAGCCGTTTGTCGCTTCGATTTTTTCCAGATCGCTTTGCCGGCGGCTATAAACGACGCTCAAGACAACGCCGCAGACCACCAGGATCATCCCGGTTAGAGATTCAAATCCCTGCACTTCGCCGAAGACGAGCCAACCGAAAAACAAGCCGTAAATCAAGCCCGAATAATTGACGATGGCAACGCTCGCAGCTTTTTCTTTTTGCAAAGCTTTGGTCAGGAAAATTTGCCCTAACTGCGAAAATAAACCGATTAAAAACAAATACAGCCAATCCAAGCCGGTCGGAGTTTCCCATTCAAAAAGCGTGAACAAAAATCCGGCGATCAAGCCGACTATCTGGAAATGAAGTACGACCGTCAAAGGATGTTCGCGCTCGCGCAAACTTCTGACAAGGTTATACGCGACGCCCGAACAAAACGCTGAAACGATGCCGATTACGAGAAAAAACAAAGAAATGCGCGCGTCGAATCTTTCGATAAACAAAACGCCGGAAAAAGCTATCGCGTAAAAAACCCACTGCAAAGCTTTTACTTTTTCTTTGAGCAGAAAGATTGCGATGATCGTCGTGAAAATCGGCGACAGGTATTGAATCGTCATCGCCGAAGCGAGCGGAATATTTTGCAGAGTAATAAAGAAGAAATAAAGCGCCGTCGTCCCGAAAAGACCGCGCAGAAGCAGCGATTTGCGATTCGATCCGCGCCAATCGGCGTTGGCTTTTCGCAATCCGTAAAAGCAGAAACCGACGCCTACCAGGCAGCGAAACATCACGATTTCCATCGCCGGCAAATGCCCGACTTTTTTAATCAAAACGTTCGCAAGCGAAAAAGCGAGCGTTGAAAACAACATCGCCCGCACACCTTCGCTTAAAAATGTCTGGTTCTGACTCAATTTTATTGTTTATTTAGAATTTCGACGCTTTCGGGCTCGATTCGCATCCGCAATCGGAGCCGCAGCCGCCCTTCGGTGTAAAAGATTTTACTTTGCCCGCGATCTGGATTCCGACGTAAAGCAAAGCCGCGAGAATTATTACAGAGACGATTATCGTTTGCATATCCATTATTATAACAATTACGAATTACGAATTACGAATTTTCAAATTTAACAACACGATTTTTGATTCGCAATTTGAAATTCGCAGTCTTTATCAAAATCCTAAAAGCCTTCCGCCCTGATAAGTTAAAAATGCCGCAAGATAAGCCAATCCGGTCATATAACCGATCATAAACAGCGTCCACGTCCACGAATTTGTTTCGCGCCTGACGACGGCGACCGTCGAGATACACTGCATTGCCAAAACAAAGAAAACCATTAATGTTAACGCCGTCAAAGGCGACCAAACCGGCGAGCCGTCGTCTTTTTTCGCATCGCGTATGGCTGAAATAAGCGTTTCAGATTCTTCGTTTTCGTCTTTCCCGACATTATAAATAATGCTCAAAGTCGAAACGACTACTTCCCTCGCCGCAAAACTTGCAACCAGCGCGACGCCGATTTTCCAGTCGAATCCGAGCGGTTCGATAACCGGTTCAATTAAATGTCCGAGCTGACCGGCGTAACTGTTTTGCAGGTGAACCGATTCTTTTACGTTTTCATCGCCGGCTTCCGCGCCTTGTCCGGCATTGACGGCGATTTCGGTTTGCGCTTGATTTCCTGCATCCGATCCAGCGTCTCTCGGAAAATACGTCAGCGCCCAGAGAATAATTGAAATAGCTAAAATTACCGTTCCGGCGCGTTTTAAGAAAAGTCCGGCGCGCGTAAACATATTCTGCAAAACCGTTCGCAGATTCGGCAAACGATACGGCGGAAGCTCCATTACGAAAGGCGGCGGCGGCGATTTCAAAATCGTTCGCTTTAAGATAAACGCGACGATAATCGCCACAAATATTCCGAGCGCGTACATTGCAAGCATTAAAAGCGCGCCAATCGACAAAAAACCGAAAACGGTTTGCCCTGTAAAAAACGCGCCGATCATTAAAGTATAAACCGGCAGTCGCGCCGAACAGCTCATAAACGGAGCAATTAAAATCGTCGCCAGGCGATCTTTCGGATTTTCAATCGTGCGCGTTGCCATAATGCCCGGAATGGCGCAGGCGAAACTCGATAACAGCGGCAGAAAAGCTTTGCCGTGAAGCCCGACGCGGCTCATTAATTTATCCAGCAAAAAAGCGGCGCGCGCCATATATCCCGTATCTTCGAGAATTGATAGAAACAGAAAAAGCAAAAGAATCTGCGGCAGAAAAATTATCACGCCGCCGACGCCCGTGATAATCCCGTCAACCAGCAAATCGTTCAAAATGCCTTCGGGCAAGCTCGTCTTAACGAAATCTCCGAGCATTCCGAAACCCTGATCGAGCAAATCCATCGGCAAATTTGCCCACGAAAAAATCGTTTGAAAAACAAGCAGCAGAATTGCGACTAAAATTACGAGTCCGAAAAACTTATGCGTTAAAACGCTGTCAACCTTATCTGAAACGTTTCTCTCAAAGGTCTGCTCTTGATTGACCGATTCTTGATAAACCTCGGAAATAAAATTATAACGGGCAAATATCCGTTTGTTTGCCGCGACGTCTTCAGAAAGACTCAAATGAATATCTTCATCAGTTTCAATCGAATCGCCGTCGTTCGTCCACGGCAGACGCGGCACGTTATACTCAGTCGCAGCGCGCGAAACCGCCTCTGAAAGCTCGCTGATCCCCTGTCGCTGCTTGGCGTTGATAGCAATTACCGGAATTTGTAAAAGTTTGGAAAGCTTGCGGCTGTCGATCACGAGACTTTGCTTTTCAGCGGCGTCACCCATCGTCAAGGCGATGACGACAGGAATCTTAAATTCGAGCAGCTGCGTGACGAGATACAAATTTCTTTCAAGATTTGTCGAATCGACAACAGCGACGACCGCGTCGGGCTTGCCTATGCCCGTCAACTTTCCGGTCAGCACATCGCTGGCAATTTGTTCATCGAGTGACGTTACGTCCAGGCTGTAAAGTCCGGGTAAATCTATCAGTCGAGCCGTCTTATCATCTAACCGCCAGACGCCTTCCTTGCGCTCGACCGTCACGCCCGGGTAATTTGCGACCTTTTGTTTTAATCCGGTCAAAACGTTGAAAAGCGTAGTTTTACCGGCATTCGGATTTCCCGCCAGCGCAATTGTTAACCGCTTATTTGAGGTTTTATTATATTCCCCGACAAGTTCAGCGACCCCGAGATTGGAATTTCGGGCTTCAGTGTTTTGACTTCCGACTTCTGTTTTCATTCACTTACTTCGATATTTTCAGCTTCGCTTCTTCGCATCGCCAGACTGTATCCGCGAACACGAATTTGTATCGGATCTCCGAAAGGAGCTGTTTTAATTACTTTTATCGCAACGCCGGGCACAACGCCCATTTCCATTAATCGCCGCGCAGCCGCAGTTTTTCCGGCAACTCTGATGACCTTTGCTTCCGTACCGATTGAAAGGTTAGCTAATGTAATTTTCTCTTTAATTTTTTTTATTCCTCTTTAAGCGGTTTTTCTACCAGGTTAATTAAAGTCTAAACTAATTGAAATCAACTTTCAATTTCAATTGACTGTTTTACCGGCTTGCCGGCAATCAGGCAAACTGATAATAATCTAAATCCTTTTATTAGGGTCGGAGCACTGTGTCCGTTACCAGATCGGCTTGAATATTGCCAACTGAAAAGCGAACAGGAACGCGTTTTTCATCATTGCTGAGCCAAAGACGTAAAGAAAGTGAATCGAGCTGCGGATTGCCTGTAGTAATGGAAATTTGCTGCGCGGACACTTTTTCACCTCTTAAATTTATTATATCGGCATCCTGCGGACGAAGCGTAAAAACATACGGCTGTTTGTCCCAGAAAACCGCGACGCGCGTATCGTTGACAGGGTTTTTCGGATCTTTGCTCGGCTTCAGGTTAAATGAACGAATCGCGTAAATCAAAGATAAAATACTGTGAGTTCCGACAGGAATTTCAATGCGGTTTACTCCGTTGAGCATTACAGCGCCGGATTTTTGGTCAAATCGCGTGTTTTGATTGAAAGGGCTTAAGTTTCCCGTAAACTTTATTTCGATCTGCTGCGGCGCGATCGTATCCGGGTTGACGTAAGCTTTTATACCGTCTCCCATACTAAAAACTCTGTTCCCGGGGACGGAACCGGTTACGATCGCATTTAATAAAAGGCTGTCCTGTCCTGAAACCTGCTTTCGCTCTTTTACTTCGAAACGCATTATGCCGACCGTCTCTCCCGCGCTCGTGATTTGATAATTGAGCGTTTCTCCGAGCTGAAAAGGCAATTCTTTTAAAAGCGGCTGATTCTCCGCATAAGGCGTCGGAGTCGGAATCGGAGCCGGGGTTAAAACCGGCTGCGGCGTTTGAAGCGTAACCGGCGTGGGCGCCGGCTCGGTCGAATCAGGAATTAATTGCGCGCTGGCAAGAGCCATGCGGAATTCACCTTTCGAGGTTTTAAAGCGAAACATTACCGGAATTTTTTGCTCGTCGGAGCTGAAATAAATCTTGAAATCGGTCAAACCTTTTTCGGTCAGAAATTCGCTCTGCACGGTCGAGAAATTCGTATCGAATTCTCCGGCGTCCGTTTTAATTCTTTCGCTTCCCGCCGAAATCAGGCTGATATTATAAATCCGCTCGTTTTCCTGAAATGAAAAATTTCCGACGCCGCCCGCGCTTCTCGCCTGATAAATCAAAGTTAATAAATCGTAATTGACGACCGGCTCGGCGAGAAAATTGTTGATAAAATCTTTCGGCACAACCGAGATATTTTCGGTTCTTCTCGTGTAAAGCGGAAAACCTTTTTCAGCCGAAGCGAAAGTGGTTCGCGATTCATCGAGCATATAAAAAGCCGCGCTGACCAGTTCGCTCGTTTTTATTTTTGAACGCAGCTCGACCGCGTCCCTGGTCGCCAGTTTACCGCGCGAAACGACATAAAGCTCTGCATAACCGGCATTTGTAAATTTTTCAAACGAGATATTGTAAGTCAGCCGCTCGCCGACACGAAAAACCGATGCTGGAAGCACCGGTACTGCAACGGTATTCTGGGCGGAAACCTGATTTAAAATAAAAAAGGCGGCAAATGCGGCTGTTAATACAAAAAGCGTAAAAAAGCGTTTGAAGCGCTCGGGTTTGGTGAGAGACAAAGTTTGAAGTTGTTCCTTTTTCATTAAAAAATTTACGATTATTAATTTTCGATTTCCGCTAAAATAGATTTTACTGCTTTTAATTTATCTTTCGCCTGCAAAATCGGTCGCCCGATGACGAGATAACTGGAACCGTTTGATACGGCTTCCCTGGCTGTCATTACACGTTTTTGATCGTCATTCGTTGCAAAACCTGTGCGAATGCCGGGAGTTACGATTGAAAAACCTTTATTTTCAATTGCTTGCCTGATCAAAGGCGTTTCGTGCGCCGAAGCGACCACGCCGTCCAGACCGCAGTTTGCCGTAAGTTTTGCGAGATTCAAAACCTGCCGATTAACATCGGGGTTTAATCCGAGTTCGGTTAAGGTGTCCGCGTTTGAACTCGTTAAAACCGTTACGCCGATAATCAAAGGCTTCTGCAAATTTTCTTTATCGCAAAATTCCGTAACCGACCCGACCGCTGTCCGCATCATTTCGCTGCCGCCGGAAGCGTGCAGGTTAAACATCCAAACGCCTAAACGCGCGGCTTCGACAGACGCTTTCGCCACAGTGTTCGGGATATCGTGAAACTTCAAATCGAGAAAAATCCTGATTCCGCGTTCGACGGTTTCCCGCACAAAAGATGCGCCCGCGGAAGTAAATAGTTGCAAACCGATTTTAAACGCCCCGGCTTCGCCGCCGATTTCATCGATAATTTCAGAAGCCTGGCGAGCCGTTTCCACGTCGAGCGCGACGATAATCCGATCTTTGGTTTTTGTTTCAGGAATTTTGCTTTTGGTCGGTTCAGTCATTTTTATTTTGAAAATCTTACAGTAATTTTACTTTATCTTCCGCATTATTTTCAGCTCTGCTTCGGCAATTATACTTATAATATTCTTAAAACCTTGTTTTTTGTTTGCTTTATTCGACCGCCAGCAGAATCATTTCGCGAACGTATTTCGTCAAGCGAAGCGCTCCGCCCGTCAAAATTCGGACGTTTTTTTTCTTAAAATGAATAAACGGCAAAGCGCCTTCGAGTTTTTCCAGTTTTTTCCCCTGCAAAAATTCCAGACTCTGCGCGCCGCTTTCTCTTTGTTCGACGGCTCTTTCAAAGGCATTTTTTTCTTTATTCGAGTTTTTCTGTGATTTATAAATCACGCTTTGCATAAACCAGGCGTCGGAATAGCCCGAATCGATTGAAACGGCTTTTTGCAGATAGCGCAAAGCCATCGGTTCGCGCTTCAGCTCGTAATAAGCGCAGCCGATTAAATAATAAACTTCCGCAAATTCTTTTTTAACCAGCGCCTGCTTAAAGGCAACTACGGCTTCCGACCAATTTCCCTGATAAGCGGCAAGCATTCCCCATATGTAATTTACGATCGGAGAATATTTTTCGTTATTCGTCAAAAGGCTCAAATGTTTTCTGGCTTTTTCCGTTTCCGCCAAATCCGACATTACCGCGCCGAGCAGAAGCGAAAGTTTCGGATTAGCCGGCGCGAAATCCGCGATTTTTTCCAGATGAATTCTGGCTTCCGGGTATTTATCCACGCGAAAAAGATTTTCGGCGATTAATAATTGCAGCGGGACGTTGTTCGGCGACAGCAGCGCGGCGCGCTCGAGCATTTGAAATGATTGTTTTTCCTCGTTTTCCGCCAGCAACTTAATGCCTTCTTTTATCAAATGAGTGAAAAGCTCGGGATTCGGATTTTTATGCTGCGTCAGAATTTCGCTGATAATTCGTTTTCTTTTGTCTTCGGCAGTTTGTTTATTTTTTAAGCGGCTGTGTTTTTCCTGCGATTTTTCGTTTAAAATCCTGGCGAATTCCGGGTTAAGCTGTTTGATGGATTCGAGGAAAGATTGAACAAGCAGATGGTCTTTTCGAAACGTTTCCATTCCGCCCTGCAAAAAATCGAATACCGATTCGAGCCGCTCGGACATCTGCGCTATCCGCAACTCCAAAAGCGTTACTCTTTCTAAAAGATGATCTTCATAATACGTCGGAACGTGGTTCGTATCATACTGCAGCGAATTTGGAAACACTACGAGCAGCAGGCGCGTGCCGCATTTTTGACAATGCGTATCGCTCGAATCGTTTGCCGCACGGCAGCTTTGACAATAAATTGCGGATGTTTTCACTTTTATTATTTTATTACTTGAGAAATTATTGTTGAAAATCGTGAAATGAACTGCCAGCAATTAAATTTTCATTTTTATTGTTCCAGTCGCGACTGCTGATTTTCACTTTTCAGTTCTCTTTTTTTCCTGCTAATCCAATTTCCTGCTAATCCAAATCCAGGGGATTTTTAAACGGAGTATTTTTATCCGTATCGGCGCGCTTTAACGCTTCCTGAAACTTTTCTTCGAGCAAACGCTCGCGGTCTTTGACCGACGACATTTCCTGCGCAAACAGCTGTTCGCGCAATTCTTTCTGTTTTGCCAGATCGCCTTTTAATTCTTCAAACGAAGAAAGTTTTTTTGTTTTTTCTTCGTGCGCGAGCAATGCGCCCGTTTGGGCATCGATCGTCAGGGTCGCTTCGCAGCACGGACATATTACGCTGAGTTTTTCCATAACAAATCCTTTCATATCTTGCCTTACGCGTTATTTTTATTGCCTCGTTTACCGAAACTATCGCATTTTTAAAAGTAAATTTTCCTTTACTTCTTTCCATTCCGTATCAATAATACTGAAATAAACGGTATCACGAAACCGCCCGGATTTCGTAATCATATGCCGCCGCAAAACGCCTTCTTCTTTCGCGCCGATTCGCGCGATCGCATTTCTCGATTTTTCGTTGAGCGCGTCGGTTTTTAATTCGACTCTAACGCATTTCCACGTTTCAAAAGCATGGAAAAGCATCAGGAATTTGGCTTCCGTGTTAATGCGCGTTCGCTGCCGGCGCGGATTAATCCACGTCCAGCCGATTTCAACGCGCCGGTTTTTCGTATCGATATTTCCGAAACGAGTCGAGCCGACAATGACATTTGAAGATTTTTCAATCGTGACGAAAGGCAGCGAAACGCCGCGGCTTTGATCCTCGAGCGCCGATTCGATATAGCTCTGCATCTCGCTTTTTGTTTTAACATTAACCGTTGTCCAAAGCCAGATTGATTCTTCTAAACCGACCGCGCAAAGAGCGTCGAGATGTTCGGGCTTTAAAGGTTCGAGCCGAACGTGTTTTCCATCTAAAATAAGCGGTTCGATTTCCATACATAAAAATCCTTTTTTCTTTGAGGTTAAAAACAAAGCAGTCAGCAGCCGATACTCGAACGGCTGCTGACTGCTTTAATTATACCGATAATTACTGCTTTATAATTAAATATCGTAATACATCGAGAATTCCAGAGGATGCGGGCGCAGACGCAGCGGCGTAATTTCTTTTTCGCGTTTGTAGCTGATCCAGCGCTCGATCATCGAAGTCGTAAAAACGTCGCCTTTCAGCAGAAATTCATGATCGTTTTCAAGCGCGGTCAAAGCTTCGTCAAGCGTTCCGGGAAGCGATGGAACATTTGCAAGTTCTTCGGGCGGAAGATCGTAAATGTCCTTATCGAGCGGTTCGCCCGGATCGATCTGGTTCTGAACGCCGTCAAGACCCGCCATCAAAAGCGCGGCAAACGTAATGTACGGGTTGCACGACGGATCGGGCGGACGGAATTCAAGGCGTTTCGCTTTCGGCGATTGTGAAAACATCGGGATTCTGACGGCAGCCGAGCGGTTTCTCGCCGAATAAGCCAGATTAACCGGAGCTTCGAAACCGGGAACAAGACGTTTGAAACTGTTGGTTGTCGGAGCGGCAAAAGCGATGAGCGCCGGAGCGTGTTTCAGCAATCCGCCGATATAATGCCTCGCCATTTCCGAAAGCCCCGCGTATTGATCGCCGGCAAAAAGCGGTTTGTCTTCTTTCCAGAGAGATTGGTGAACGTGCATCCCCGAACCGTTATCGCCGTAAAGCGGTTTCGGCATAAAGGTCGCCGTTTTTCCGTGCGCGTAAGCCGTGTTTTTTACAATGTACTTAAAGAGCATTACATTGTCGGCAGTGTGCAGCAGATTCGAAAAACGGAAATCGATTTCGCACTGTCCAGCCGTCGCGACTTCGTGATGATGACATTCGACATTGATGCCGACTTCAGCCAAAAGCAGCGAAATCGCATTGCGCAGATCAATCAGCGTATCGGTCGGCGCTACCGGAACATAGCCTTCTTTCGGGCGAATGTGGTTGCCCAGGTTCGGCGACATATCATTGCCGCTTCTGCCCGTATTCCAATGCCCTTCTTCGGAATTTACGCTAAAACCGGCTGATTGCTGGTCGTTGTGGTACTGAACTTCATCAAAAACAAAAAATTCGGCTTCCGGTCCGACAAAAATCGTGTCGGCGATTCCTGTAAACTTCAGGTAGCTTTCCGCTCGAACCGCTACCGAACGCGGATCCAATCCGTAGCCTTCCTTGGTCATCGGATCAACCACGTTTGCAATCAAACAAATCGTCGTTTCTTCGGCAAACGGGTCAACCCAGTAACGCGAAGGGTCCGGAACCAAGAGCATGTCGGATTCATTAATTGCCGCCCATCCTCTTAAAGACGAAGCGTCGAAACCGAAGCCGTCTTCAAAACTGTCTTCGGTCAATTGTTCGATCGGGTAACTTAAATGATGCCAGGAACCGATTAAATCTGTAAAACGAATAGAAACAAATCTCGCGTTTTGGTCAGCCGCGAAAGTCAATACATTTTTTGGGTTCATTAAATCTCCTGTAATTGTTTGTGAAAACAATTCTCAAACTTTGAGAGAATTTTCACTTGGGAATTTCAGTGAGATTTTACAATAGACCGGCGTCAGCACAAAATCCGAAATCTAAAAAAAATTTCCGTTTTGCCCTGTATTTATCGAAACATTTATGGAGTTATAACTTCAACCTTATCGCCGGCGGCAAAGCCGACCGCTTTTCCTTGATTATTTAACAAATGAACTTTTAAAAAGCCTTTTTCCTTGCCCGAAGCGAAAATTCTTTTGATAATCTCTTCCTTTTTTTCCGGTGCCAGAGCGTCCCAGGAGGGCGTCGTAATGCCGTAAAAAGTATCGTTGGAAACGCGCGCCGTCTGCACGTGTTCTTTGACAATCGAGTTCTCCAGATTTATATTTCGCACGTCTGTCGAAACGTCCGCCGCTTCGTCCGTGAAATTAACCCAGACGTACAACCCGCTGCTTAGAAACACGGAAATAAGCGTAGCCGCGAGCAGCCATTTATTAACTTCAAACAAGTTTCTTTTTTGTTTTTTGACGCGTTTGAGTTGACTCGAAGCAGCGCTCGATTCGGCTTTTCTCGCGGCTGAATGCTTTTCCGATACTGTTTTTCTTTCAAAAGCTTTTGGTTGAGCCGCCGGTGCTTGTTCGGCAATTCCCTGCAGGATTCCAATCAATTGCAGTGTTTTGCCGGTAGAATCCGAGATTTCCTGTTCGTTCAGCAAACAGTATTTTTCCTGAAGCGTTTCGGGACCTGATTTTTCTCTTTCAAGCTCGATTAAATCCACAAACTTATTGCCGATACGAATATTGCTTTCTATAGCGGTCGCCGTAATCAAGGGTGCGAAAAAGACTTCGTCGGTCTTTTCCTTAAACAAACGCAGCCGATTGAAAAAATCTTTGTTGACCAATTCATCGAAACTCTCCGCGCGTTCGGCTTCCGTGATAAATTCTTCGAATTTCAGAGCCGTTTGAGCGATTATCGATTCGTCTTCACCGGCTGAATAAAGCGGAATGCTCGACCATTCGGCATAAAGCTCGGCGGTATGCCGTATTAATTCTTCGCGCGTGAAGACCAGCAAACGTTTATCGCCGCCGATATCCTTGGAAAAAAGTCTGGTTACGACCAGATCGAATTTGCTTCGGACGGATTCCGTATACGGCAGATTACGATAAAAACGCGCCAGAGAAATCAAAGCCTGCGAGCTTAAAGGCGGTTTTGTAGTTTCGAAGAAGCGCCGCAGATTTGCGACCGAAATATTTTTATCGCGATGCGAAAGCGCCGAGCACCAGGTTTCGGTTTCCTGCATCAATCGAAATTCCGATTGCGCGTGTTCCGTCGATGTTGCATCTTCGGCTATTTGCAGAAAATCGTGCAAAGCCTTGTTGACCGTAATATTATTATAAGCGGCGGCGGTTTTGTTTTGTTCGCGTTCGACGCCGGACAGAACGTGTTCGACCATCTGCAAACCGGAAACTTCTTCTATAGCCCGTTTCCGGTAAAATGCCTTTTCGTCAATCAACGCTTTTTCCGATCCGAAAGTATCGGCGGTTGATGCGGTTTCGAAATACTGCCGTTCTTCAATTTTTAATGCTTCAGGACCGGGCTTTGCATCGCCTGCGTTATTTTGCGCGATATTTTGCGCGACGAATTGTTTGAGATATTCGGGAACGGGAAGATGCTGCGCGCCGGGCAATTCATTTAAAAAATCACTTTGCCGCTCTGCGGCGCTCAAGTTGTTTTCAGCCGAAGCGTAAGCAAGCTCCGGATTGCCGTTCTGAAGTTTGGCGCGAGCATCATTATCATTGCTTTGATGCACCTTGACAACGGTTTCTTCAAGCAGGTTTTCTTCTTTTAACGCGCCGATTAAGTCTTCAAATACGTTCATTGTTCCTCGTTCCTCTGATTTTAATCTTGAAAGAATTTATTTATTTGCAGGACGGCTTCAGATATTTACCGCTCAAGTACCTGCGTTATTCTTCCCGTATGGTCAACTTCGAGAATAAACGGCGTAGAATTTCCGAAGGCTGGTCTGGTGGCAATAATTTTATATTCTCTTTTTAAGAGTTCTTCGGTAACGCCGGGCTCCATCTGAAAACTGAAACTTCCTTTTCTTAAAGTGCCGTTTTCATAAGTTCCGAGATTGGTTTGCTGATCTCTTAAAATTTCATCCATGCTTCCAAAGCGATTGTTATTTGTGTAATAACGCACCTGCAAAGTCGAAAGCGAACGCATTGAAGAGTAAGCACTGGCGTTTTCCGCCGAATAGCGAGCCCGCATCAGGGACGGGACCGCTATTGCCGCGATAACTCCAATAATAACAACAACTAGAAGTAATTCTATTAACGAAAATCCGCTTTGATTATTTTTCATTAGATAATCCTTTTTCTTGAGTTAAAAATTGCCGCGCGTGACAAATTTTGGCACCTTTTTTTGACAACTATCGGCATTTTTGATACAGGGCTTTTGATTGTAAAGCTAGAACTTGCCTGTTTTGTGATGTTTGCAAATTCAAACGAATTTCACGCGGTTATAAATTGCAATGTTTATGCCATTAATTTTCAAGCGGTTTCGAATATTCGTCTGCGGCGCAAAAAAATAGTTGTTGTTATGGTATTTGTTTTTTGGTAAATTTCTATTAAGCTATAAATTTTTATACTGGTTACGAATTTTCCGGTTTTACGGATTGGAGCATTGCAAATTGAGCGCAGTCACTGAACAGACGACAGAAACATACGGCATAGAAAATTGGGGCGCAGGATATTTTGGAGTAAACCGAAAAGGCAATTTAACGGTGCGAGCCCCCGAAAATGACAATCTTTTAGCAGACGTCAAAGAAATTATTGACGATTTAAGCAAACGCGGAATACATACGCCGGTTTTGCTCCGCTTTCCCCAGTTGCTTTTCGGACAAATCCGCAGGCTTCAGTCTGCATTTAAGAAAGCCATCAAAGAGTTTGAATACGAAGGCGGACATTTATGCGTTTACCCGATGAAGGTCAACCAAAATCGCGCTGTCATTGAAGAATATCTGCGCGAAGGATCGCGTTATAACTTCGGGCTCGAAGCCGGTTCAAAAGCCGAGCTTTACGCGGCGGTCGCGCTCGAACAGGCGGCGGACAGCCTCCTGGTTTTGAACGGCTTTAAAGACCGTGATTTCGTCGAATTGGCATTTGCGGCGGCTCAGGCAGGTAAAAACGTGGTTATCGTTATCGAAAAGCTTTCCGAGCTAGAACACACGTTAAAAATTACCGAAGAAATCACGGCGGAAAATCCGGACGCGCATCTGCCGATGGTCGGCGTTCGCGTCAAGCTTTACTCGAAAGGCTCCGGGAAGTGGGAAAAATCCGGCGGCGAAGCGGCAAAATTCGGCTTGACGACAACCGAGATTCTCGAAGTAATTCGCCAGCTTCAAAGTGCCGGGCGAATCGATATGCTCAAGCTTCTGCATTTTCATATCGGCTCGCAGCTGACTGATATTAAGCGTATTAAAAATGCGATGAAAGAAGCGGCTCGGACATATTCAAAAATTCGGCAAATGGGAATTCCCATTGAATTTCTTGATGTCGGCGGCGGGATGGCGGTCGATTACGACGGCTCGAAAACTTCTTTCGAATCTTCGGCAAACTACAACGCGCAGGAATTTGCCAATGATATTATTTACGTTATCAAAAACGTTTGCGACGACGAAAACGTTCCGCATCCGACCATTATTCAGGAATCCGGGCGTTATCTGTCCGCGTACCACGCCATTTTAGTAACAAACATTCAGGACGAAATCGAAACGGTCGTCGAAAACATTGCCGAACCGATTGCAGTAAGCGTTGACGACCCGCAAGTCGTTAAAGAACTTTTCGATTTGCGCGAAACCGTTACCGGAAAAAATTACCAGGAATATTATCACGACGCGCTCGAAAACCGCGAAGAGCTTTTCACGATGTTTAATCTCGGGCTGATTTCGCTCGAAGACAAAGGAAAAGGCGAAGTGCTTTTTTGGGACATCTGCGAAAAAGCGGATTTTTACGCGCAGCAGAAAAAATATGTTTCCGAGGAGTTTAACGATTTGCGCCGCTTGATGTGCGCGAAATATCTGGCGAATTTTTCCGTATTTCGATCAATGCCAGACAATTGGGCGCTCGAACAGCTTTTCCCGATTATCCCGATTCACAAACTCAATAAAAAACCGACCGAATACGCGACCCTTTGCGACATTACGTGCGATTCCGACGGCATCGTCGATAAATTCGTTGATCTGCACGACGTCAAGCCGGTTCTGGAACTCCACAAATTGGAAAAGGACGAACCGTATTATTTAGCGATGATGCTGGTCGGAGCTTATCAGGAAGTGATGGGAAACAATCATAATCTTTTCGGCGTTCCGCACGAAGCGCATATACACATCGGCGAAGACGGTCACATTATCAAAAAGGTTATTTACGGCGATACGCTCGGCGACGCGATTCGAAGCGCGCGCTTCGATGCCGTGCAGCTGCACGATCAATTTCGCCGAACGATCTTAAAACGTATCAAAGACGGTGAGCTTTCAACCAAGGTTGGAAATCAATTAATTGAATTCTACGAAAATCAAGCTGAAAGCTACACGTATCTTTCGCCGAATAACGGCGTAAAAAAAGACTAGAAAAATTTAGAACTGTTTAGTATCAGACTTATTATACAATTTTGTTAGACGGAGAAATTATGGTAGCTCAAAAAAAGACAAAAGCTTCGAAGTTTTTAACCGTTCCGACCAGACCGATTCCGATTGATCGCGACCGTTCGGTTGCGGGACTTTTGGAAAAAATGGAAGGAGCCGGATTCGGCGCAAAGCAACTGGCGGAAGCGCACCGCATATGGCTCGATATGCTCGATGACAATTCGACCATATACCTGTGCGGATCGGGAAATTTAATTCCTTCGGGAATGCGGCGATTGCTTGCCTACGTTATCAAAAATCGTTTTGTTGACGTGCTGGTGATGTCCGGAAGCGTTTTGTTTCACGATATTCACGAGACGCTCGGTCGCAGCCATTATCAGGCTCACCCGAGTATGATCGATGAAGAACTGGAAGCCTCGGAAGTTGCGCGAATCGGCGATATGCTCGCCAACCTGGAAGAGTATCGCGAAGCCGACGAATGGATCGGAAGCGTTCTCAATCAACTGGAAATGACGCGCGCTTATTCGGTTCGTGAATTTCTCCATCTGCTCGGTCGCGAGCTGGCGGAAATCGCCCACGAAGACGGCATCTTAACCGCCGCCTTCAAATCGCGCGTTCCGGTCTTTTGTCCGAACGTTCTGGAAACCGAGCTTTCGGTCGGCATCGCCCGCAGTCGTTTTGAAAAGAAAAATTCTTTCACTTTCGACATCACGCAGGACACGATGGAAATGATGCAAATCTCTCAGCGAACGCGCAATTCCGGCATTATCACGCTCGGAAGCGTTTGCAGCCAGAATATGGTCAATATGTCCGAAATTTCTTCATATATAACCCGAACAAATCCGCGCGGTCATAAATACGCCGTTTCCGTTACGACCGATTCGGTTCCGCTTGATATTAGAACGCCTTCTTTCGGCGGGAATCACACGCAGGTTTTCGGCAAATTATTAAAAGGCGCGACGACGGCATACGTTCCGTCCGATCCGTCAATCGCCCTTCCGATGCTGATTACGGCTCTTTCGCAAACGGCGGCGAAATTTATGAAAGGACGTAAGCGTCCGAGCTTTAGTTTTGCGGGCAAGGATTTGGGAATCGACGTTCCTTAAATTTAATTAAAAGCAGTTAGTAAACCGAAAAGGTGTAAAAATTTTTTTTGTATCCAGGTTTACTAACTGCTTTTTTTTCTTTAAATCAAGAATTAAAATATCACTTACAAAAATGAGTCAATCTGCAAATTTGCCAATGAATTTCGGCGGTATCGAAGAAACCGAGTATTCGAATTTTGATGCCGCAAGCGTTCTTGTGCTGCCGGTCTCTTATGAAGGAACCGTTTCTTACGGAGCCGGAACCGGCGCCGGCGCGATGGCGATCGTCGAAGCTTCGCGAAACATGGAGCTCTACGAAGAAGAAACCGACGCGGAAGTTTACAAAATCGGCATTCACACCGTTGATGAATTTACGCCCGAAGCTACGCCCGAAGCGGCGATGAATTCGCTTTACGAGCGGGCGAAAGAACTGCTTAAATCAGAAAAATTTCTATGTATGCTCGGCGGCGAACACTCGGTTTCAGGACCGGTAATTCGGGCGCACGCCGAAAAATTTCATAATTTAAGCGTATTGCAAATCGACGCTCACGCCGATCTTCGGGATGAATACGACGGAACGCCGCATTCACACGCTTCGATTATGGCTCGCGTGGTCAAAGATTTGCGAATCCCTTCGGTTCAGGTCGGCATTCGTTCGATTTCGGCTGAAGAAGCCCGTTCGCTCGGCGAAGGAATTCCGACGCGCATTTACTGGGCAAAAGACATCGTCGGTCGAACCGATTGGATTGATTCGGCAATCAATAACCTGACCGAAAATGTTTATTTGACGATAGATATCGACGGGCTTGACCCGAGTCTCGTGCCGACCACCGGAACGCCCGAGCCGGGCGGCTTGGGCTGGTATGAAGTCTTGACGCTGATTAGAAAATTAGCCGCGAAAAAACGCATAATAGGAATGGATTTGGTCGAATTTTCAAAAACCGACAACTCGGACGCGCCCGCGTTTTTATGCGCGAAACTGGTGTATAAAACTCTCGCGTATATTTTCCGTAATGAAACGCCAAAAGTGATTGCTAAAAATTAATCAACGCATTAAACCCGAAACGTTCTGAAAATTCCTTTTAAAGTTTTCGAGTTTTCCGTTTAATGCGTTTCCGGCAATCAAAATAAATTTTTAGAACATACATTTTTTTGTATCGTAATACTTTTATCCATTCCTTATTGGCATACATTTGGAGTAAACTTTGAGGTATGTGTTTGGAGAAAATATTATGAATATTAAAATATTATCGAGTCTTTTTATAATTCTTTCACTGATAGGTTTTTCGGGATGTCGAACAAATCTTTTCAGCGGCGAAGACGCCTCGACGCAAACGACTCAAAACCAGCCGTCGACAACGCCCGCGCCGATTGTCGTTGACGGCGTCAGAACTTCCTATGCCGACGTCGTTGAAAAAACGTCTCCGGCAGTCGTCAGGATCGAATCTCAAATCAAAGCATCCGCACTTCAGCAACAGCAGCAATTCCCTTTCGGAATGGATGATTTTTTCAATCAATCTCCGCAAACGCAGCCGAGACAAAGCCCGCGCCAGCCGAATGAACGCGGTTTGGGTTCGGGCGTTATCGTTTCAGCCGACGGTACGATTTTAACTAACGCGCACGTCATAGAAGGCGCCGAAAAAATCACAATCCAAATGAACGACGATCAAACTTACGAAGCGAAGCTCGTCGGGATCGATAAACCGAGCGATCTGGCGGTTATCAAGATCGAAGCGCAAAATCTGCCGTTTTTAAATTTGGGAAATTCCGATAATGTTCGAGTCGGCGATATCGTTTTAGCGATCGGGAATCCGCTCGGAATCGGTCAGACGGTTACCGCAGGAATTATCTCTGCAAAAGGAAGACGGACAGGTTTAAGCGACGGCAGTTACGAAGATTTTCTGCAAACCGACGCGCCGATCAACCGCGGCAATTCCGGCGGCGCGCTGGTAAATTTAACCGGCGAATTAATCGGTATAAATTCTCAGATACTTTCGACAACCGGCGGAAGCATCGGAATCGGATTTTCAATTCCGTCGAATATGGCAAAATCCGTGATGGATCAATTAATCCAGAACGGCAGAGTTCGTCGCGGAATGCTGGGCATCAGTATTCAGAATCTTACTCCGGAAACGGCGCAGGCACTCGACTTAAAAGAAACCTCCGGCGTTCTGGTCAGCGGCATTGCTCCGGGCAGCGCAGCGGAAAAAGCCGGATTACGGCGCGGCGACATAATCACGGCGGTCAACGGTGAAAAAATCGAAGACAGCAACGTTCTGCGCAATCGCGTAGCGGGTACTTTGCCCGGAACTCAAATCAGATTAAGCGTAATTCGCGACAGAGCGCCGCAGGAATTTACCGCCACGCTCGATGAATTTAACGCCGAAAACGCGAGCGCGAATCCGACCCGGCAACCGCAGCAAAATGAAAACGGGGCGCAGCCGCAGAGAGGCAGGCTCGGCTTAACGCTTCAACCCTTAACGCCGGAAATCCAGCGCCAGCTGCAGCTTCCGGCTGAAACCGAGGGTTTGGTCGTAACCGAAATTGACCCGAGCGGCGCAGCCGCAGAAAAAGGCGTTATGCGCGGCGATGTGATTTTGGAAGTCAACCGGCAGGTTGTCAAAACAATCGAAGACGTGCAGACGGCTCTTGATAAAGCGGAAAACAGACCGGTTCTGATCTTGTTATCGAGAAGAGGACAAACTACTTATATGACGATTCCGCAAAAATAAAGATTTTTGTGAAAGACCTTAAAAAAATAAGACCGGCGCATAACCGAATGGCTGGTCTTATTTTTTTGTGTTGAAAATGAGTTTGTAATACACTCGCTTTATGTGGAATAAAATATACCTCGCATGTTTAGCGGTTTTATTATTGCCGATGCTTTTTCTGAGCTTTTACGCCGGAACATGGCTAAAAAGCATCGGATCGCCGCAATCGGTAGTTTCCAATTACGAGTATTATTCGAATCTAAGCTGGAATTACCTTTGGCTTTCAACCGGAATATTGCTGATTCTCGGCAATATTGCGCTCTGGAAAACTCGCAAATCCTGGGCTTTGTGGGCGACTTTCCTATATTTTTCGGTTTTTATCATTGTGCGCTATTTCTGGCTCGAACGCGCACTGGATCAATACAAACAATCTGTAAATTTCAGCCGGAATGAAATCTCATTTGAACCGCTTCTCGCCGTAATTTTATGCGCTGTTTTCGCCGGCATCGTATTTTTCGACAATTACCTGGTAAAGCGTCTTTCTGAAAAAATGAATCCCGTGCAGAATTCTCCGGTTGCGGCTCCGGCATCTGAAATTAACGAGACGAAAGCAGACGAGAACATTTAACTTTCTAACTTAAAAGAAAAAAGCTTTCAGGTTTTTGAATTTAAACCTGAAAGCTTTTTTATTAAAAGAAATCGGGACGGCGAGATTTGAACTCACGACCTCTCGCACCCCAAGCGAACGCGCTACCAGACTGCGCTACGTCCCGAAAAGACGAAATCTAAGAGTAAATTTCCGAGACGGTTTTGTCAAACCACCGATTATTTAGAAACGGCGCAGATGCTGTTCGGCTTCCCGGGTTTGATTTGTTTTTAGCATCTCGCGCAATTCCAAAAGCTGAGCCGCGAGCGATTTTAAGGCTTCCTGTCGATTGTCGTCCATTACAAAGTTTTCCTGCTGAAAAGCTTCGTTAAAATCTTCGTGTTCCGCATAAACTTCTTCAGATTCCGTATCGAAATCCTCGATCTCGATATTTTCTTCTTCGATCGGCGCGGGCGGCGGCATTTCCACCGGTTTTAAGTATTCGCGCTCTTTCGGCTCGGAATGAACGATTTTCAGACGACTCGTTTCGCGCATTTCCGATTGCAGTTTCTTTTTCGCGCCGGCAATCGTATAAAGATCGTCGTAAAGCAATTCCTTGATGCGCAACGCTATTTCAACATCGCGTCTTCGATAACTTCTTTGCCCGGAACGATTTTTTTGCGGGGAGAGCATCGGGAACTCGGTTTCCCAATAGCGCAGAACGTGCGCCTGGACATCGACTATGTCGCAAACTTCTCCTATTTTAAAGAAAATCTTTTCCGGTATGGCAATCGCAGGTTGTCCCATTTATTTTTCTATTGTGTTAAAGTTTTTGTTAATATTCGCCGTCGTTATTGTAAGTATTTAAGCCATTTGTGTCAATGTTTTCAATTAGAATCGCGTTTTATGCAAAGCGAATTCGAGTTCATCAATAAAATAAAAAATAAATCTCGCAAACCTCAACCGTCGCAAGCGGTTGTAGGAATCGGCGACGATTGCGCCGTTTTGCCTAAAAACGCTAAGACCGATCTGGTTATCACAACCGATTTGATTGTCGAAGACATTGATTTCAGAACCGAGTGGACAACGCCGGAATTTCTCGGTCATAAAGCTTTAGCGGTTTCTCTTTCGGACATCGCCGCGATGGGCGCAAAGCCTGTCTGGTCAATGACTTCTATCGGTATCCCTCAAGCGATTTGGAAGACGGATTTTGTTGAAAGATTTTACGAAGGATATTTTCGCCTGGCTGAAAAATACAATGTCGAATTGATCGGCGGCGACGTTTCGAAAACGCCTGACAAAATCGTGATTGATTCGATTGTCGCGGGCGAGACGAAAAAAGGAAAAGCCGTTTTGCGTTCTGGGGCGAAAGCCGGAGATTTGATTTTCGTAACGGGCGAGCTGGGCGGCGCGGCGGGAGGCTTAAAGCTTTTGGAAAGCGGATTTAACTTTAATCCTTCCGAAGAAGCCCGGCAAAAAAACCTGGTACTTCGGCAGTTGCAGCCTTCGCCGCAAATTTCGAGCGGAGATTTTTTATCGGCTAATAAACTTGCGACGGCGATGATCGATTTGAGCGACGGTTTATCCGGCGATTTGCGGCATATTTGCCGCGCTTCAAACACAGGCGCGAAACTTTTCGCCGAGAAAATTCCCTTTGATAAAAATTTGAATTCGCTGTTCGAATCGTTTGAGGAGAAAATCGAATTCGCCTTAAACGGCGGCGAAGATTTCGAACTGCTTTTTACCGTAAATCCGAAAAAATATTTTCAGGCTCAAAACGAATTCGAAAAACGTCGTTTTTCTCTCGTTGGCGAGATCACTGCAAACGTTGAAATGATTGAGCTTATCAGGGACGAAAAATCAGGCATTTTACAACCGAAAGGTTTCCGGCATTTTTGAGAAATTTTAAAGCTTTCAAAAATATTTTCAAAAAAACCCTTGACAGCGATTTAGACCCGTGCTAAAACTTTCAACTGTTCGCCGCATAAGCGGACAATTTTTTTTTAGGAGATAGATTCGTGATTCAAACTTGGATTCATACAACCCGGACACAGAACGGCTCGCCCGCACAAAGAGAGATGCGGTTTAGCGGAAGCCTACCTGTCGGCTTGTGTGCCAATGCGGATAATGCGAGTTATCAACCGAAACCCGGCGGCTTAGACCGCGCGGAGAAACAGATTTAGAAAAGCGGGAGCGGTAAGTTTCCGCTCCCGAAACGTAAAATTTAGCGAGTTTTAATTTTTTGAAATTATAAAAAACTCGAAATTGTTTAAGGAGCGGTGACTTAAGAAAGTTCTCGAAAGAGACTTTGAAAGTCGCCGCTCTTTTCGTTTTTAAGCGATATTTGACAACTGAATAACCGAAAAAGCCCGGAAGTTTTATTTTGCGTGCGCGAAGATGCGGCGAAAAGCGGAATTGTCCGGGCAAAAAAAGAAAAAGGCAGAGAGTTTGGAAAGATTTTCTTCTCGCGTTAAAAACTTTGGCGAGTTCCGACGAGAAAAAAATCTTGTGACTTTATTCGGGGCATAACTGCGTCCGAAGTCTGTCTAAATCTCTGCCTTTTTCATTTTTACACAAAAAATTTTATTTTTCACGCATTGGTCGCGGCTTGGATAAGGCAAGCAGTCTGTAAAACTGTCGCTCGTTCTAGTAGCTGCGAAAGTTCGAGTCTTTCCCGATGCACCAATTTTTATCTTTAGTGAGCGAAACTCAAACGGCTGAGTGCCGGTCTTCCAAACCGGTTGCTGCGGGTTCGAATCCCGTCGCTCACTCCATTTTTTTTACAGGCGCGTAGTTTCAATCGGCAAAACGCCGGTCTCGAAAACCGAAGTTTTCAGTTCAAATCGAGGCGCGCCTGCCAATTTTTCGCGGGCACGGCAAAATGCGATTGCCATAACCTCACACCTCACCGTTTGATTTTGGATTGCCGATTTTAGATTTTGGATTTGTGCCTAATCTTTAATCTCAAAATCGGCAATCTAAAATCCAAAATCGCATTGGGGGCGTAGCTCAACGGAATTAGAGCAGTTCACTACGAATGAACAGGTTGGAGGTTCGAGTCCTCTCGCCCTCTCCAAAAACCTTCACGGCTTCGTAGCTCAAATGGAATCAAGAGCGCAGGTCTTCTAAACCTGAGGCTGCGAGTTCGAGTCTCGCCGGAGCCAATACTCAATTACGAATTATCAATTACGAATTACGAATTAAAAAGTAACTCCGTAATCGTAATTGATAATTCGTAATTCGTAATTGATTCTTTCGGGGTCGTCCAACCGGCAGGACGCATGATTTTGGCTCATGAAATCGAGGTTCGAATCCTTGCCCCGAAACCATTTTTAATTATTTGCAAGTTTTTTCCGCGCGTAGCCTAGCGGTTTTGAGGCACTTGTTTTGGGAACAAGACGACGGGAGTTCGAATCTCTCCGCGCAGACCAATTAATTTTCTATTTTTATGCCGGCGTAGCCCAACCTGGCAGAGGCACACGTTTTAGAAACGTGGTGATGTGAGTTCGAATCTCACCGTCGGTACCAACATTTTTTTGTCGAAGTGGCGGAACTGGAAGAGACGCGCAAAGCCCCGAGATGCAGATGCTTTGTGAGAACGTGACTCGTGCGGGTGAAAATCCCGCCTTCGACACCAGATTTTTATTCGCGGGTTGGTGATGTAACTGACAGCATAGAAGTTTTGCAAGCTTTTTGTAAGGGTTTGAATCCCTTCCGATCCACCAAATCAAATGCGCTCGCGCAGCCCAAACGGAAAAGGAGATTGGCTTAAACCCAATTTATGCAAAACTTCGAATCTTTTCACGCGCATTTTTTTCACGCGAGGACGTAGGCAAACCGGCTAAGCCGCCAGCCCTTCAAGTTGGAGATTGCGGGTTCGAATCCCGTCGTCCTCGCCAGAATCAATTACGAATTTCAAATTACGAATTACGAGTGAATAAAAATCGTAATTTGGAATTCGTAATTCGTAATTTTTTATAAGCGAGCATAGCCAAGCGGACAAAGGCGGCGGTCTGCAAAACCGTTAAGCATCGGTTCGAATCCGATTGCTCGCTCCAATTTTCGGGCGAATGCAGAAGATGACTACATAAATGGTAAGAGCGTTTGATTAAAAATCAAGCGGTCGTTGGTTCGATTCCAACAATTTGCGAAAGCGAATTTAGCTCAGTAAAACACGTCGCTTCAATTTTGTCGTCCGATTCTTTTTTCTGTGGATTGTAGCTTAATTGGCAAAGCGTCGCACTGTGAATGCGAAGAATGCGAGTTCAAATCTCGTTAATCCACCCAATTCGATTTTGGATTTTAGATTGCCGATTTTGGATTGAAGAATTGTCAATCGCAAATCCAAAATCCTTTTGGCGGTGTAGCTTAAACGGATCAAAGCGCCGGTCTCATAAACCGAAGATTACAGGTTCAAATCCTGTCTCCGCAACCAATTATTTTAACGGCGAAGCAGCTCAACGGCACAAAAAGCGTCTGTCTTGTAAACAGAACGATGCGAGTTCAAATCTCGCCTTCGCCTCCAATTTTTTTATTCGGCGAGAATGGAGCAAAGTCGGCTCGACGGGTTCATATTCCGTAAATCGGAAGGTTAGATTCCTTCTCTCGCAACCAAAATTTCAAACGGGGCATAGTTTAATCGGCAAAACAGTTTTTATACCCGGTATTAGCGGCAGATTACCGCAAGATTACAGGTTAGAGTCCTGTTGCCTCGATTCGCAATTTTATTCAAATTTCTATTCAAAAAAAGCAATCCTACCCGAACAAACGCGGACGAAAATTTTGCGAGGACAAAAGAATGCTGATAATTCCCTTCTTTTGTTCGCAACGAACACATTTGTCTTTTGTCTGCCTGAGCGAATTTTTCGCCCGCGTTTGCCTACCAAATTTTATTTGGGATTGTTTTACAAAAAAAATTTTACCGGCAGGTAACTCAATCGGTAGAGTGTCGCTCTGTTAAAGCGAAAGTTACGGGTTCGAATCCCGTCCTGTCAGCCAAATTCGTTTTCGGTCGGTGGCTAAGCCCGGTTAAAGCAACGGACTTTTAATCCGTATATCGTGGGTTCAAATCCCACCCGACCGACCAATTTTCGCAATGTAGCTCAATGGCAGAGCGTAAGACCGATAATCTTAAGACGAAAGTTCGATTCTTTCCGTTGCGATTCAAATTTGCGGCGAATGCACGATGGAACTACATCACCTACGAAGTGCGAGGTCGTCGGTTCGAGTCCGACCTTCCCGATTTTCTTTTTTTAACGGGAAGTAGCTCAGACAGGTAGAGCGCGAAAATACGTTTCATTAAACCCTTGTCGCCGTAACTATTTTTTCGGCAGCGAATGCTGTTGGAACTACATTCCATAATGCGTGTGTCGTTGGTTCGAATCCAGCCGTTTTGCTCCGGCAAAGCGTAGCTCAGTCCGGTAGAGCAACGAAACGTTTCAACCCAAACTTGTCGCTGCCTTCAATTCTTAATTCGGGTGAATGCTGAATAAGACTACATCCACCAGAACGCGCTTAAATGAGACTTGATAAATCTCAGTTGGGAAACCAACGCGCAAAACGTCTTTTCGATTTTGTCACCCGAATTCCACAAAAACTTTCCGAAAGGAATGCGAAATCTTGTCCGAATAGGAGGAAAAAAATGGCTAATAAAAATTTATTTCAAACGGTTCGCGGCTTGTTTATGCCGAAAGCGGACGTTATTAACGAAGCGGGCGGCGCGGCTTATAAACTTTCGCCGAAACAGGCGCTCGCACAATACGCGGCGACCGGATGTTTTTCGCACACTTTTTACGCGGACGCGAGCGAGCAGCTCGATAAAGTTCTCGCTTTGACGAAAGAACTCGACGCGGAATTCATCGCGAAAACTGCCGTTTATGCGCGTGAAAAAGGTTTTATGAAAGATATGCCCGCGCTGCTCGTCGCGGTTCTTGCGTCCAAAGATAAAACTACATTTGAAAAGACTTTTCTGCGCGTGATCGATAACGGGAAGATGCTGCGCAACTTTGTGCAGATCGTGCGTTCGGGCGCGACGGGCAGAAAATCGCTCGGGTCGCTGCCGAAACGATTGGTGCGCGAATGGTTTGAAACGCGCAAAGCGGAACAGATTTTCAAGCAGTCCGTAGGGCAAGCGCCCTCGTTCGCAGACATTTTGAAAATGGTTCACCCGAAACCGTCGGACGCCGAACGCGAAGCGCTTTACGGTTATTTTATAGGGCGCGACGTTGACGCCGACAAATTGCCGGAAATCGTCAAACAATTCGAGCGTTTCAAAAATGGCGACGCGCTGGAAGTTCCGCAAGTTCCTTTTCAGATGTTGACGGCGCTGCCGATTTCAACTAAAGAATGGACGGAAATTGCGAGAAACGCCCAGTGGCAGATGACGCGAATGAATCTCAACACTTTTCAGCGTCACGGAGTTTTTAAAGATGCTGAAATGGTCGAGCTCATTGCCAATCGCTTGCGCGACCGCGAAGCGATCAAACGGGCGCGAGTTTTTCCTTATCAATTGCTTGTCGCGTATTCGGCGGCTTCAAATAACCAGGAAATTCCGCGCCCGATCACCGAAGCTTTGCAGGACGCGATGGAGATCGCGACCGAAAACGTGCCGGAAATCAAAGGGAAAGTTTACGTTTTTCCCGACATTTCCGGTTCGATGCATTCGCCTGTCACCGGTTTCCGCAAAGGCGCGACTTCCGCCGTCAGATGTATCGACGCGGCGGCGCTGATTGCGGCGGCGATTCTGCGAAAAAACCCGACGGCGGAAGTAATTCCCTTTTCGGACGCAATCGTGAAAGCCGAACTCAACCCGCGCGATTCCGTGATGACCAACGCGCAGAAATTAGCGAGCCTGCCGTCGGGCGGAACAAACTGCTCCGCGCCGCTCGTCTCGCTCAACGCAAAACAGGCGAGCGGCGACGTGCTCGTCTACGTTTCCGACAACGAATCGTGGATCGACACGCCCGCGCACGGTCGCTTCGGCGGAAGCGGAACCGAAACGATGAAACAATGGAACCGTTTCAAATCCCGCAACGCCGACGCCAAACTTGTCTGCATCGATATCCAGCCTAACGCCCACACGCAAGCCAAGGAACGCGCAGACATCTTGAACGTCGGCGGATTTTCCGATCAGGTGTTTACACTAATCTCGGAATTCGCGGGCGGCACTTTGGACGCCGAACATTGGGTTGGTGTGATTGAAAAGGTTGAGATTTAAACTTGAATACAGAGTGTGAGTTTTGCACTCTGTATTCAAATTCGATTTTGAGATTTAGGTAGGAGTTTTTTATGAAATTAGTTTATTTAGATACAAGTAATTTTTCTTTACTTGCAGAAACTCAACAAAAATTTCC
>JAOAPX010000033.1 GCA_025463125.1 Acidobacteriota bacterium
CTTTCTGGCGTCCTTCTTCAGGCGAATGGTTCGTTTTACGAAGCGAAGACAATTCTTATTATTCATTCCCGTTCGGCGCTTCGGGAGACGTTCCGTCACACGGAGATTACGACGGGGACGGTAAAACAGACGCGGCAGTATTTCGTCCGTCTAACAATACCTGGTACGTGCAGAAATCTTCGGGCGGAGTCACGATTCAGGGATTCGGTCAATCGGGCGATAAATCCATCCCGAATTCTTTCGTTCCGTAAACGACAACCCATAAGAAAAAGAGAAGCCTCGATGATTTAAGATTATCGAGGCTTCTCTTTTTCTTTGACAAAAGCTTTATAGCTGCAAAACGTGCCGGCGCGGAACGCGCTGCGCTTTTTGAACAATGATGCAGAACGTTTTAAGATTTATCCAAACCGACACATTTTTGCACTAAACATCCGGAACCGGTTTCACAGATACCTGCCGCCGAATTTTGAGCGAATGTTTACGGCGCTTTTAAAAAGCTAAGCGGTATCTATGAAACCGCTTCTAATAATAAACAACAAAAATCCTTAACTATTCACTTTTCACTATGCTTTAAAGTATTTGCCAGACCGCCCACAACGAGACTAGAGAGATTACAATCCAAAGCAAAACGCCCTGAATCAAAGGTTTGACGCCGACGGCTTTTAGAGTTTTTCGGGACAAGCCTGCGCCGATCAGAAAAAGCGTAACGGTCAAACCGGCTTTTGCTAAATTCACCAGCGAGTCGAAAATGCTCGGCGGAATTTCCGCCGGCGCGTAAGTTCTGATGACGGTTACAAGCAAAAAAAGAAAAATAAACCATGGAATCGCAAGCTTGGCTTTCAGTCCGGCATTTTTTGAGCGGTAAAGCCATGCGAAAATTAATGCGACCGGCGCTATCCATAAAGCGCGCGCGAGTTTCACGGTCGTTGCCACCTGCAAAGCCTCGTTGCCGTACTTTGCAGCCGCGCCTACTACCGAACTTGTATCGTGAATCGCAATCGCCGCCCAGATTCCGAATTGATTTTCGGTTAAATTCAGAGAGTGCCCGATGATTGGGAAAATAAACAACGCGACCGAATTCAAGATAAACACCGTTCCGAGCGAAACCGAAATTTCATCCGAATCGGCGTTAATCGCCGGAGCGACCGCCGCAATCGCGCTGCCGCCGCAAATTGCCGTTCCCGAAGAGATCAGCGCGGAAGTTTTATCATTTATTTTGAGCACCTTTCCGGTAAAATAACCGAGGATTAAAGTTCCGAAAATCGTCGCTATCGTAAACAAAACACCGGTTTTTCCTGCATTTATAACCGAGTTGAGATTCATCCCGAAACCGAGCAGAACGACCGAAGCCTGCAAAAGAAATTTAGTCGTTTTCTTGGATTGCTCCGGGTACGGGTTGCCGAGCGTGAGAGCCATAATCAAACCGAGCGCGAGCGCGAGCGGCGGCGAGGAGAAAGGCGTCAGGCAAAAAACAAGCAATAAAAAAAAGACGATTTTCATATAATCTAAACAGGAAAAGAAAAATGGATAATATATGATTCACTCAATATTATCCATTTTACCTTCTTGTTTTTCGTTCAGGCTATTTGGCTTTGCCTTGATTTGCAACCGCGTCCTGCGCCGCTCTGATCGCTTCCTGATCGCCGAGATAATAGCTTTTCGTCGGCTTTAAATTTTCATCCAGTTCGTAAACCAGCGGAATTCCGGTCGGGATGTTGCGATGAACGATGTCTTCGTCACTGATCGTGTCGAGATATTTAACCAGCGCTCGCAGCGAGTTGCCGTGCGCCGCGATAATCAGTCGTTTTCCGGCTTTTATTTTCGGCGCGATTTCTGTTTCATAATATGGAATGACGCGCTCGACCGTATTTTTTAAGGCTTCCGCTTTCGGAAATTTCCCGGCTTCGATTCCGAGGTAGCGCGGATCTTTGCCCAAAAATCTTTCGTCGGTTTCTTCGAGCAAAGTCGGCAGAATATCGTAACTTCGGCGCCAGGTTAAAACCTGTTCTTCGCCGTATTGAGCCGCCGTTTCCGCTTTGTTCAAGCCTTGCAGCCCGCCGTAATGACGCTCGTTCAGCAGCCACGATTTCGTTACCGGAATCCACATCAAATCCATTTCGTCCAGGATTATCCAGAGCGTTCGGATCGCGCGTTTCAAAACCGATGTGTAAGCTTCGTCAAACGCGTAGCCTTCGGCTTTCAAAAGTTTTCCCGCCGCGTGCGCTTCTTCTTTTCCCTTTTCCGAAAGGTCGACGTCTTTCCAGCCCGTAAACCGATTTTCCTTGTTCCATTCGCTTTCGCCGTGTCTGATTAAAACTAATTTATGCATAGATTTATTTTAGGTTCAAAATTTCAGATTTCAAATTTGAGATTGGTTATTTAATAGTTTTTGCGCTTCGCCGACCAGATAAAGCGAGCCGGTTATTAAAATCAATTCGTTTTTCCATGAAATTTCATTCGCTTTTCTGATCGATTCTTCTACAGTTTCCGTGACAAATACTTTTTCTTTATCAAGATTTTCGGGAACGAATTTCAAAAGTTCCGCAGTGTCCATCGAGCGCTGATTTTCGGGCTTTGTAAGTATTAAATTTGAAGCTTTCGGAAAAAGAATATCGCCGATTTCCGTTAAGTCTTTATCGTTCATCGCGGCAAAAATCATTGTAACCGGCTCGCTGACAAATTCGTCTAGATACTCTTTTAAAGCCTTTGCTCCGGCGACGTTATGCGCTCCGTCAAAAAGAATGTTAAAACCCTTGTGATTAAACCAGAACTCTAACCTGCCTTTATGTTCGGCGGTTTCCAAGCCGTTTTCAACGCTTTCTTTTGAAATTCGAAAATTGAAATCGCAGAGAATTTCGGCGATGCAAACGGCTAAAGCCGCGTTCGTCCATTGATGTCTGCCTTGAATTCGAAGCGCGGCTTTGTAATTTGTTTTTTTTGTATTAAAAGACAGGTAAAGCGTTCCGTCGCCGACTTTTTCGATTAATCGCACGTTCGGAATCGCCCAGATCGGCTCTGCGCCGACTTCGCGGCATTTCCCGTAAATCACTTTTTCCGCTTCAGCTTTTTGAGGAGCAGAAACGACTCGCGTATCCGAACGGATAATCGCCGCTTTTTCCGCCGCGATTTGCTCCAGGGTGTTGCCAAGAATTTGCTGATGGTCGTAATCGATCGGCGTTATAGCGGCGATTTCCGAGTTTGCCGCCGTCGTCGCGTCAAACCTTCCGCCGAGCCCTGTTTCCAAAATCGCCAATTCGACTTCAGCTTCGGCAAAAGCGTATAAAGCGATAGCCGTCACCTGTTCGAAAAATGTGGGAACGGTTTCAAGCTCGCCTTTTTCGACCAGTTTTTCCGAAGTTTCCCTGATAACCGTCGCGCAGCGCGCAAAATCCTTTTCCGAAATTTCTTCGCCGTCGATTCTCACCCGCTCGGTGATCGAAATGAGATGAGGCGAAGTCGTCGCGCCGACTTTGATTTCAGCGCTCGCGCAGATGGATTCGAGAAAGGCGACGGTCGAGCCTTTTCCGTTTGTACCGGCAACCTGAACTTTCATGTACTTTTTCTCGGGATTATCGAGTGCGGCAAGCAGCGTTCGGATGTTTTCCAGTCCGAGCTTCATTGCCAGAACTTCGTTTCCGAGCCCGTACAGATATTTTTTGGATTCTTCAAAATTCACTTATAAAATTAAGATTGCCGGCTTTTTTTTCTAAAAACTTTAACGTTAATTAAAGATGTTTAGAACAGCTATTTAGCCGTTTCTTCATTCATCATGAAATTTAAAAGCCGAATAATCGTATCGCGCATCTTCCTCCGGTCAACGACCATATCGACCATTCCGTGTTCGAGCAAAAATTCGCTTCGTTGAAAGCCTTTCGGCAACTTCTGGCGAATCGTTTGTTCGATAACGCGCGGTCCCGCGAAACCGATCAAGGCTTTCGGTTCGGCGATAATCACGTCGCCGAGCATTGCGAAACTCGCGGTAACGCCGCCGGTCGTCGGGTCTGTCAAAACGGAAATAAACGGCAAGCGCGCATCGTGCAGGATTGCTAAAGCCGAAGAAATCTTCGCCATCTGCATCAGCGAAAACGTGCCTTCCTGCATACGAGCGCCGCCCGAAGCGGAAAACACAATCACGGCGCCGCGCTTTTCTATCGCTCTTTCGATCAGTCGCGTAATTTTTTCGCCGACCGCCGAGCCCATCGAACCGCCGATAAATCCCATATCCATTGCTCCGGCGTAAACCAGATGCCCGCCGATTGTGCCTTTTCCGGAAACGATCGCTTCGGGCAAGCCCGATGATTTTTTTGCCGCTTCGACCCGGTCTTTATACGGTTTTGTATCGACGAATTCGAGCGGATCGCCGCTGATTACTTCCTCGTCGAGTTTCTCGTATTCGCCGTTATCGAAAAGCGTATCGAGTCTTTCACGGGCAAAAAATCGAAAATGATAATCGCAATGCGTGCAAACCTGAAAAGATTCTTTGAGTTCGCGTCGGTAAAGCGGACTTTCGCACTCGACGCATTTTACAAAAATTCCTTCGGTTTTTACTTTTCTTTCTTCATCCGAAACCTGTTCTTCGAGTTTCGGTTTTTTTCGGCTAAACCAAGACATATTAGAAAATTTTAACTACTTGCAGAATTTACAAATGCTAAGGTTATCACAAGCGGAAATTTGTCTAAAGCGGTAATTCAATTCTTTGTAACGCTTGATGATAACGGCATAGACAATTGTCCGAAAACACGCGCAAAAAGACGAAATTCTTTGAAATTTAAATTATAAATCTAAATTCTTATTTCATCCTTTTTTTATGCGAGCGGATAATCAGATTTTTTATTTTTGTGTTTTTAGCGCCTTTTCGCAGCTATTTGCTTCCCAGAATATTCAGCATTTCCGCGTGAATCAAGCTGTTTGAAGCGCAGATCGGCGGCGCGTAAACGCTGAACGGCGAGCCGTCGTAATAGGAAACGGTTCCGCCCGCTTCCTCGATGAGAAGCTTGCCCGCCGCAACGTCCCACGGATTCAAGCCTTCTTCCCAAAACCCGTCGAAACGACCGCACGCGACATACGCCATATCGATCGCCGCCGAGCCGTCGCGCCGAACGCCGCGCGAACTCATAAAAAAATCATTCAAATGCCGCGCGAAGTTTTCCTTGCCTTTAAAATCATACGAAAACCCCGTGACGATTAAAGCATCGCCGAGTTTTTCCGTTTCGGAAACGCGAATGCGGCGGTTATTCAAATTCGCGCCCTGACCTTTTTCGGCTGAAAACATTTCGTCGCGCGTCGGGTCGAACGTCGCTCCGATGACGATTTCGCCGTTGTGTTCGAGCGCGAGCGTGACGCAGAAACACGGGTAGCCGTGCGCGTAATTCGTCGTTCCGTCGAGCGGGTCGATAATCCATTTCCATTTATGATCGCCGTCAATCGTCACGACGGATTCGCCTGATTCTTCGGCTAAAATATCGTGCTTCGGGTAATGCGAGCGGATTTTTTCGATTATTAATTTTTCCGATGCAAGATCGGCTTCGGTAACCAGGTTGATCTCGCCTTTTAAGGAAATATTGATTTTCTTTCCGAATTTTTCGAGCAGTATCTGCCCGGCTTCGCGGGCGGTTTCAATTGCAAAATTCAACATAAGCATTTAATTAAACACAAAAAACACAGACTAAAACAGATAGAAAACCATCTGAGTCAGCCCGTGTCAATTTAGAATTTCAATTTTCAGCGAAAATAAATATCAACGCAACCGTTTGCCGTGTCGCACGGATTATCCATTTCCTGCAATCGCCGGTATTTTCGTTTTCCGGGGATGTGAAAAGTCATTTCGCCGGTTCGCTTGTACTGTTGCCTTCCGCTCCAGCCTCCGCCGAACCGGACGCCGGATCAATTGGCTTTTGCCTTCAGCCGGGTAAAATGTTTTTCGGTTAATTCAAGAAATTCTTTTACCTGCGAATTCCAGTATTGCCAGTCGTGTTTGCCGGGAAGCTGCCTGAATTCGTGCGGAATTTTCTTTTCGAGCAGCAAAGCCGCGAATTCGCGGTTGCTTCCGATCAAGCCGTCTTCGGTTCCGCAATCGAGATAGAAAAACGGCAAATTTCCAGCTTGCGCGGCAGACAGTTCGCGCGTGATTTTATAAATATCGTTTTCAGCGCGCACGCGGCTGTTTTCCGCGCCGTAAACGCTCATAATCGAATCGGTTAACGTTTTCCAGCCGTTGCCGAGAGTTTTATCTGTAAACGAAGCCGCCTGCAAAGCGCCGCTGAACGAGCCGGCAAGCGAAAACATTTCCGGGTATTTCAAACCGAATTTCAGAGAGCCGTAACCGCCCATCGAGAGCCCGGCTATGCCGCGATGACTTCTGAGCGCAAACGTGCGGTAATTTTTATCTATTTCGGGAATCAGTTCGCCAACGATGTAGCTTTCGTATTTATCGCGTTCGATCGTCGCGCTGTCGGAATACCAGCCGTTATCGCCTTCGGGCATTACGATTATGTATCTGTAATTCGCCGCTAAATCTTTCAGTTTCGTGCGGTCCGCCCAATCGCTGAAATGCCCTGTCAAACCGTGCAGCAAATAAACGACGGCGAATTTTTCCGTTCCGCCGGATTCGTAATTTGCCGGGGTAATGACGCGATAAGGCATCTGGCGCGACATTAATTTGCTGTCCAGCTTTAGATCCCTGACCGTAACGCCGGTTTTCGATTGAGTTGAAGATTGATTATCGGCGGTTTTAGTTTGAGCCGTTTGCGCGCTTGCGCAAATCGACACGCCCAAAACTAAAACCACCCATAAAAGCTTTGCGAAATGCTTGTTAACGCTTGATCGCATAAACTTTGTTAACCGAGGATTCTGCCGAAAAATCCTGTGTTTTCGTCTTTGTGCGCAATTTGCGCGAGCTCGCCGGCATCGAGCCAAACGCCCGTGCATTTATCGCAAACGTCAATTTTAATATTTTCGTAATTGGTTTCATGCAAAGTTCCGTCGCATTTCGGACATTGAATTTCGGTGCGTGCCGAATCTTCGGAATTAATTCTCGCTTTCATCTTTTCGATTAATTCCTGTTCTCTGCGGCGAAAATATTCGTTTTCCAGCGCCTGTCCGCGATCTTCCAAATCTACTGCCATAAAATCATATCTCCTTGTATATAAAAAACTTTTTGTAACAAAAAAAAATAACAAACAAACCCGATGATTTCAAAATTCGCTTTTAAAATCGGAGTATAAGTCATTTTGTTATATTTGCGTGAATTAAGCTAACTCTCTGTTTTATGAATAGAACGAATTCGCTGGCGCGCTTTTTTCGAGCGCCGGATAGGATTGCGGCGTTTCAGATTGCTTCCCGCCCAATCGGAAACCTGTTTTAACGGATGCCATTCGAAATCTTCGAGCGGAAGCACTTCGCTCGAAGAGTTTTTGAGCTTGAGAGTGCCGAAAGCTATCAAAAATATAAGCGCGTTGAAAAGCATTCCCATTACAATGACGAGCCATCCGGGAGCAAGCCCGACCTGAGCGCGCAAAGACAGAATTTCCCAGAATTTCGCCTTATCTTCAGGCGTAACAGCCGGAATCGGAAACGGGTGAATATAAATTTTCAGCGTCCAGGACAATGCCAGCAGAATAAAAATCCACAAATAATTGGCTCTTAAACGCCTGCCGACCGCTTCCCATTCGCTGATGGTAAAATGCGGGCTGATCAGATCAGCCGAAATATGATCAGCCCATTCCTTATCGGGCGCGATCGTGCGATGCGAAAGCATCGGCGCGAAATACCCGGTTTCCAAAATTCTCACGCGATTTGCCCAAACTTCATAATAACGATAGCGCCGCGCTTCCATAAACATAAAAATCGATACCAGAATCGAGTTTATAGGAATAGCGAAATGCGGATTGTCGGCGGAGCTGAAAACAAAGGAAAGCGTCGCGCCCGCTGTAATTACAGCCCAGTTTGTCGTCGCGTCGAGGCGATTGCGCCAGACGTTCGAGCGCTGAATTTCGCCGCGGTAAAAATGCACCATCGCCGTATTGAATTCCGAGGGCGAAAGTTTTTGCGGAATGGCGACCGGATTGTGTTTCGGTTTTTGGCTGCGGGCGCGAACTTCATCGGCAAAAGCCTTAAAAGCGGGCGGTACATTGGTTATATGTATATCTTCGGCGGTTTCGTCTGCTTGCCGAACTTCATTATTCATAGCGCGTTTGGGAAAGATTCGACGGTCGTTGGCTTTCCTTCGACACCACTTAAAATTTAACCCTTTCACGCGCCAGATGCAAGAAATTAAGCTCTAAGTTTTTACCCTTTGCAGACTTTATTGAAATTGTCGAACTTTATATAAATCAAACGAATTAAAACCGCCTGTCCGATGCGGCAAAGTGAATAAACTCCGTTGCGCTTGACAGTTCTTTCTCAGAAACCTATATTTCTTGTTTGTCCGTTGTTTCGGCTAAACTGGTTTTTATGAACGATGCCGATGAACTTTTAATGCGCGAAGCGATAAAAGCCGCAATTGCCGCGCAGGAAGCGGATGAAATCCCAATCGGCGCGTGTTTGATAAATGAAAAAGGCGAGATTTTAGCCGCTGCCGGAAATCGAACGATTACGGACAGCGATCCGACGGCACACGCTGAAATTTTGGTTTTGCGCGAAGCCGCCGCGAAAATCGGTAATTACCGTTTGAGCGGCTCAACCGTTTACACGACGATTGAGCCTTGCGCAATGTGCGCCGGCGCGCTGGTCAACGCGCGTATCAAGCGCCTGGTTTTCGGCGCTCTCGACGAACGCTTCGGCGCGGTCGAAACGCTTTTTCAAATTTGCGACAACAGTTCTTTGAATCATAGGATTGAAATTAAATCGGGTATACTGGCGGAAGAATGCAGAAAATTGATGCAGGATTTTTTTCGAAAAAAAAGAAATCTTTCCAAGCAAAAAATTTCGCACTTAAAAGCAACTTGAAATTCTTTGACGTTCGCCGTTACACTGGTTATTAATTCGCGGAGAGGTGCAAGAGTGGTTGAATTGGACAGTCTCGAAAATTGTTGTACCCTAACGGGTACCGTGGGTTCGAATCCCACCCTCTCCGCCATTTCAATTTTGGATTCGCGATTTTAGATTGAAAAACCGCTTTACAGTTTGAAAATTCAATAATATAAGCTTGGAAAGGTGCAAGAGCGGTTGAATTGGCAGCATTGGAAATGCTGTGAACTCGAAAGGGTTCCGTGGGTTCGAATCCCACCCTTTCCGCCAGAAAACGAATTACGAATTATCAATTACGAACGGGAAAATATTTATTTTGATTAAAGATGTAATTTTCCTTAAGTACGTAATTTAAAATTAGTAATTGATTTTTATGGCTTCAGGCTCCGCACAAGGTTTGAGTTGTGAACTCCGCTAGACGAGGAATCGAGCAACGGCAGCAATTTCAGCTTGTGTTGCGGTTAAGTCTGAAGCCTCCAATTTTATAAAAAAAAGCCTAAGTTAAAAAACTTAGGCTTTTTTTGTTTTGCTTTGACTCAGCGGTTTAAGGAATAAAAGCGCCCGGAGTAGGAATATCGGTCGAAGTTCCTAATTTCAGCACTGTAAATCCCTGGCTTGAACGCAGAATATACCAATTGCCTTCGGACGGTCTGTAAACGGCGATGTCGGCTCGACCGTCTCCGTCGTAATCAGCCGGTACGGGTTCATCGCCTGCGAGTCCGAACTGCACAATCGTGTTCGTATTGTTCGAACTGTTGTAGATGTACCAGGTTCTTTCCGATTCCCTGTAAACGGCAAAGTCGGTTCGTCCGTCTCCGTCGTAATCAGCCGGAACGGGCGTATCGGTCGAGATTCCGAAATGAAGCGCTCTCTGACTTCCGTCCGAGCTTGCCAGGTACCACCAATCTCCGGTCGAAGGACGAAAGATAGCCAAAT
>JAOAPX010000088.1 GCA_025463125.1 Acidobacteriota bacterium
CGCCGATTCGACGCAAATTGCAGTTAGAGTTCTCGACGATTCACAGATTACAAAGATTCGTTTGAGCAACGAAACCAATGGAAAAGCGACCGTTAAAGATGTCTCTGTCGTTAAATCATTTTTAATACCGGTCGAACTCATTGACGGCGAAAACAGTTTTAATATCGTCGCTTACAAAAACAACAAAATCGTTTATTCGACCGACAACCCAATTGTTATCGTGAGGAAAAGCATGCAGGAGACGGCGACGGCTGCTGCCGAAAGCGTCGAATTGCGGACATACAATCGATTCGTTACCGGAACTGGCGAAACGAGAACAGCGAAAACGGCAGGAGGCAAAAAGCTTCGCTTGAGCGGCAAGGGAAAAATTAAAAATCAAGCGACTTATAATTTGGAAATTGACGCGAGCGAACTGCCGCCCATTGTCGGCAGTTACGCTATTGAAATCAAAAACGAAAACCTCAACAAACAAATCTTTGACTATGAAACGCGCAAAATTGAGTACGACGCAAGCACCAACCGCCATAAACCGCTGCAACTCATCGAACTAAAGTTGCGTGAAGGAGTTAATCACATCACTGTTTCGCCGCGCGTCGAAGGTCTAAATCTCGCAGGTGTGTTTTCTGAAATAATAGTCGAATGCAAGGACTGCATAGACGAATTGACGCCGAGCGACAGCATTATTATTCGTGGCATCGTTGGTCTTGAACAGGTTGGGGCGAGTTCGGCGCGCGGCGAGCAACGTCCTTTTCTCAGTCTCTTTTTTAATACGCCGATCAATGCGGGAACCAAGTTAGTTTGTCCTGAAGGCGCTAAAAGGAAAAACGGAAAAACGGAATGCACCGACGAGCAAAGAATCACAAAACCAAAATTAAGCTTTTCGGTCTGGGGTGACGTGCGTTTAACGACGACACCTGTACAGAGCATAGGGTCTCTGGCGAATTTTACGCCGGCAGTGTTCGCTTCAAATTTCGTACAGGGCGACAGCGCGGGGAAGGTTAACGATCTAGTGCGAAGCTTTGATTTTCTTGTCGGTTTCGATAAAGAAATCTTTGCGCCCAGGAAAATCTTTTCGGGATTTCTTCGCGGCAGAACCTCTCTGTCATTTATCGCGGCGGGCGGCGCTATCAGCCCGCTTTCCTCAGACAAAGGAGCGGCATTTTACAAAGTTCCGACCGATGAAACCAGTCAAAACAACATTAACTTTTTTAAGGATTTTCCCACGGCAAAAGGCTACAAAAACATCGCTTTTATCGCACCCGAACGCGATCGATTTTTTCGTCAGTATTACGCAGGGTTTCGGCTGAAAACATTTTTTGACAACAAAGACGTTCAATTTCATCCGGCGATGTTCGACGTCACTTTCGGGCAGAACGAAGCAATTACCACGCGTTTAAAGGGCGTAATTATGCGTCTTGACGGCTCGACACCTCTCCCAATATCGAAAGCTGGATTCCTATATTTGTTCGGCTCCGTCAATATGCGTCTCGGCAGAAGTCGGGAAACATTTCCAACGTTTTTCCTTGAGCCAACTACAGGCATTTCACTTACGGACCAGACCACGATTGTTTTTCCGATTGACAATTTGCCGTTTCAAACCAAAGACCGCGACGTTTTCCGCATCGGCGTCGGCATTGACGTGTTCAAACTTTTCAAAAAGGAAGATGCGCCGAAATCACCAGAAAAATAAGTTATTATTTGCTCGGCATTTTATGATACTTGCGACAAAAAATTCATTTTTTGTTTATTTTGCCGCTTCATTCCCACAAAAAAGTCTCACCGATTGAAGATACTTATTTTAAAGCGGTGAGACTCTGTAAAACATCTTCGGACCTATAACTTTCTGTACATTATGTAAGCGTTCGTCAAACCGTTTTCGGCGTGATCGAACGCTTCGGGAATTTCTCCGATAATTTCAAAGCCGAGACTGAGCCATAATTTAACGGCGACTTCGTTGCTTTTGACGACGAAGTTAAACTGCATCGCTTTGTAGCCGAGGCGTTTCGCTTCGCCCAGAGAAAATTCCGCCATCGCTCTGCCGACTCGCATTCCTTTGGCTTCTGGCGCGACCATATAACCGGCATTTGCCACGTGCGAGCCCAGATCCGGTTGATTGTCTTTCAGATAAAACGTTCCGACGATTGCGTTTTCAAAAAGCGCTACATAAGTCTTCTTATCGGCGGCGAACCAGTATTCGAGCATTTTCGCTTTCGGCGAATCAGGTTTGTAGACATATGTATCGCCGGTCGAGATGACAGCTTTGATAATCTCCCAAACCTCCGGTTTATCTTCTTCGACGGCTTTTCTTATCTCAAGCATATTTTCATATTTTATTTAAACCGCTTTTTATCTACCCGGCTGCAAAATAAACTGCCAGACCATCCTGTTCTGCACTTCGTCGAAAATATACTTTCCTTCCGCAACGCGCCAAAAGCCGGCGAATTCCCGGCGCGACACTTCCGGTTTGTTAAAAAGCGGAACTTTAAGCGAGGCGGTTTCAATCGCCTTAAACATCGTCCGGTTAAACGAATGGAATTTTTGATCGCCGCGCCTGTCCGCGCCCGTGTAAAAAATCGTCTTCTCGCTTTCGCCGGAGTAATCAGGCTTAACAAGGATTAATTTTACCAATAGGTTTGTAAGGGGCAAAAACAGGCGTCCGTTTTTTTTGGTAAATTCCATTGCGAACCGGATGCTTATCGCCGATTTCAGACCGCGAAAAACGGTTCCGATTTCAGCGTTGAATAAAATATTTTTATTTAACTTCAATGTATTAAAATTTTCTCTTGACACATTAAATGCAAATGGTACACTGCTATACATAATCCCCTGCCATATGTTGAAAAGCCCTTCATTTTCAACTCGTATTTCCAGTATAAACCCAATTATTTATTCATTTAAACCTGGATGGTTCTTAGCTCGGAGTTTCTGTTACATCTATACAGGCTTGATAAAATTATCGGCAAAAAAAATTAATTCCCAAGGAGATAAAAGAGCGTGAAAAAAATTCTAGGTATATTGGCGTTGCTCGTTTTAGCGATTGCAGTTTTTGTTTCCGTCCCTAAAAAAACTGATGCAAGCAAAAACATTTTCGATAAAGGCACCGCCGATGAAATCGAAAAAGCCAAGCAGAAAAGTCTCGATGTAATGAGAGACAAAGCCGCGTTTCGCGGTATCGTCAATCCGGATGATTTAAAGGTAAAAAAGGTTGAAATCGACGGGCAGAAAATGGCGCACACGCGGTTTCAGCAAACCGTCGAAGGCATTCCGGTCTGGGAAGGCGAAGCAATTGTCCACCTTAATCCCGACGGTGAACTGAGAAGCGTTACGGACGAATTAAAAGAAGAAGTAACGGTTAACACCCAGCCGAATTTTTCCGAAAAAGAGGCATTAAAAATCGCCCGTTCATTTTCTAAACAGGCAAAAAGCGCGATCGGCGCGAAAGATTCCGCGGAAGAGGCAAAAATCGCTTTGTGGATATTTCGCGGCAAAGAGCGCGACCATCTAACTTATCGCGTCGAAATGCCGAACATCGAAAACACCGACAATCCCTCGGTTCCGGTTGTTTTCGTTGACGCTCAAACGGGCGAAAAAATATTTGAATACAACAATCTGCAAACCGGTTCGGGCGCATCGCTTTACAGCGGCACCGTCACCATTGACACGAGCGTTTCCGGCGCGAATTATTATATGGAAGATTTGACCCGCAAAATGGGAACTTTCAATATGAATAATACCGGCAACACGACGACCGGAACCGGCGGAACGCAATCGCGCTACACGGGCACCGACGATGTTTGGAACGCAACGGCGGAACAAGCCGGCGTCGATGCTCATTACGGAGCGGCGAAGACCTTCGACTATTTCAAAAACGTTCACGCGCGCAACGGCATCAACGGCAGCGGCGGACCGGGAACGACGGCTGCGGCGGCTGACAGCGCTGTAACGCTTATAGTTTCAAGAGTTCATTTCGGCAGCAGCTACAACAACGCTTTCTGGTATAACAACCAGATGACATACGGCGACGGCGACGGAACCAATTTCACGCCCTTGACAACGCTCGACATCGCCGGTCACGAAATGACACACGGCGTTACCGAGTATACGGCAAACCTGACTTATGCAAATGAATCGGGCGCGCTCAATGAATCAATGTCCGACGTTTTCGGCGCGATGGTCGAGCTTTACGCTCGCGGCGGGACAATCACCGCAGACACCTGGAAAATCGGCGAGCAGGCATATACGCCAAATACGGCAGGCGACGCGCTTCGCTACATGAACAATCCGCATTTAGCCGGAAACGGCGGTTATACGACCGACGACGATCCGGATCATTACGCGGAACGCTACACCGGCACGGCAGACAGCGGCGGCGTTCACATCAATTCCGGCATTGCTAACCACGCATTTTATTTAGCGGTAGTCGGCGGAACGCATCACAAAAGCGGCGTTGCCGTAACCGGTATCGGAGCAGACGCAGCGGCTAAAATCTGGTATCGCTCTTTAACTACTTATATGACATCGGGAACTAATTTCGCAGGCGCCAGAACGGCGATGCTCAATGCGGCAACCGATCTCTACGGCTCGACCAGCGCTCAATACAACACGATTGCGACCACGTGGTGCGCGGTCGGAGTCGGCGACTGTCCGGGCGCGGCGACTCCGACTCCGACTCCTGCGCCGAGCGGCGCCGAACTGCTTGTTAACGGAGGCTTCGAAGGAAGCGCTTCGCCGTGGGTCGCTTCGGGAACCGGTTATTTCTACGTTGCAAACGGCAACTACCCGCGCGGCGGAACTGGCTACATTTACTTCGGCGTCAATAACAGTGTAACGGGACAAGCTTATCAAACCGTTACAATCCCATCGACCGCAGCCGGAACATTGACCTTCTGGCTCAATGTCACTTCAAGCGAGACGACGACAACCACGCAATACGACAAGCTGTTCGTTGAAGTTCGCAATACCGCCGGCACTTTGCTTGCAACGCCGGCAACATACAGTAATCTGAATAAAACGACGGCTGGGACTTATTCGCAGAAATCGCTTAATCTTTCGGCTTATAAAGGTCAGACGGTTCGCGTTCAGTTCCGCTCGACAACGGATAGTTCGGTAACGACTACTTTCCGTGTGGACGACGTATCTCTCAAATAAATTGAAGATTTACAAAGCTGAAAAAAGGAGCCTGCAATCTGCCGGCTCCTTTTTTTTTGCAGTTGAATATCTGTGTGTTTTTGCTGAATAAAGAAAAAGTTCTTAAAAGTTTCTTTTTATTTATTTATCATACATAGAATTTTTACAGCCGAAATTAACAACTAAATTTGCAGGTCGATTGAACAAAAAAAAACGTAAAGGCGAAAACTTTTTTACCTTTACGTTTTTTACTTATTGCCTGCTGCCGAATTGTTAAAAAGCGCTTGTCAGATGTCCGGTTAATCGCTTTTTATGCAGCATTCTTAACAGCAAACGCGTTTATTAACTGTTTATTAGTTATAAGCTTACCGCACGTAAGAATTCGGAACCGGGTTATCGCCTTCCTGACCGAAGGTCTGAATCATCGTTCCCGCGCTCGATCTTTGTACGAACCATGTATTGCCTGACGGTCTGAATACGGCGGCGTCGGTTTTGCCGTCCCCGTCGTAATCTCCGGGCGTCGGCATATCACCGTTTATTCCGAACGGGAAAGAATAATAAGAGCTGTCTTCGCTTCTTAAAACAAACCATTCGCCGGTTCCCGGACGAAAGATCGCCACGTCAGCCTTGCCGTCGCCGGTGTAATCGCTTTGAACCGGTTTATCCGTCGCAAAACCGAACTGGAACGCGATTGTTCCGGCTGCGCTTCTGTTGATCCACCATTCGCCTTTTGACGCGCGATAAATAGCAATGTCGGCTTTACCGTCTCCGTCGTAATCAGCGGCGGCGGGAACGTCCGTGTTGTTTCCGAATTGCCGAATGATCGTTCCGGCGGTTGATGCGGAGATATACCAGGTTCCGGTCGATTGCCGATAAACGGCAACGTCAGTTTTTCCGTCGCCGTCGTAATCAGCCGGTGACGGGATATCGGTCGGCAAACCGAAATTAACGGCGTCGAAAGTATTGCTCCCGGTTTTCAGACGATACCAAACGCCGTTTCTGAAAACGGCGGCATCGGCTTTCCCGTCGCCGTCGTAATCAGCCGCGACCGGTTTATCGCCGGCGACCCCGAAACCGAAAATCTTTTGTCCGCCGCTGCTTTGATCGATATACCAACCGCCGTTTGCGGGTCTCCAGATCGAGATGTCGGATTTTTTGTCGCCGTCGAAATCAAAGTTCGCGGCGGCAGCGATGCGCGTTGTCAGACAAGCGCCGCTTCCCGACACGTAATTGGTTATTTCGGTGCGCGAAAATGAACAGAATGATAACTGCGTATCGTTGTTTAAGGCGGCATTCATCAGGGAATTTGCACAACTTTGCTGTGATTCCGAATGACTGGCTCCGATATTATGACCGAGTTCGTGTGCCGTCACTAAAAAGTTTGCCGCTTCCCAATCCCACTCTACCGGAATCCTGCCGCTCAATCCGTATGAAACATCTGGCGAACCGGCGGAAACCGGTCTGCAGATTACGCTCTGAAACGCGAACCCTTGCGCTAAAACCGCGGGTTTTGCCGTAAAAAGATGCGCGGCGTCGCGTTCTATTTGCGTTTTCGAATAATTTTCGTTCCAGTAAGCCTGGAATGAACGCAGAAGCGCATCGGCACCAGTGGCGTTCAACGGATCGGGAGTTGTCCATGTGTGCTGAAAAACGACACTTATGGTTAAACCAAGCTCGGTTTCATAAACGCCCTCGACCATATTCAGAATGCTCAAGATCTTGCTGTTCGCGGCGTTTGCGCCGCCCGTCGAAAGAACATATTCGTAATCGGCTTCGGTGGCGAGCTTGATGACGCGCAAGCCCTGCAAAGCTTCGACTGTTTTCAACGAAACCATCTGCTTGCCTTTTTCGATTTTATCGCCGAGTTCAGAAAGACATGTATAAGATTTTGTGTTTAAGACGTCTTGCGGGCGATAAACAACCGAATCTTCTGCGGCGGCATACGGCGAGTAATTTCTTGCCGGTTCGATAAAATATTTTTCGCTGCCCGAAATAAAAAAGCCTTCGATTTGCGAATCTTCGACGGTTAAACGAACTTGCGAATCTGCATCGCCTGAAACCTTTCCTTTGAAAGTGTTTACTTCGCCGCGCGCGAGAATCTGCGTTCCCGCCATAGTTTCATTTTCTGCGCGATAATGCGCCGCGCGCATGTCTCTCGGCGTTAAATTCAATTCAAATGTTTTGTCGCCTGTCGGAACGGATAAAACCTTTTCCCCTTCGGCTCGGCGCAGCGCGGCGTCTTCATTAAAACGAACAACATTAACTTTGGTGAAGGATTTTTTTAAGTCGTTTTTTAATGCGTTGCTTTGCGCGAAAACACTCTCGGACGCGACAAAGGTTAATAAAAACAGCACACATAGACCAATAATGCGTGGAAAAAGTTTGGGCATAAATCCTCCGGATAAATCTTTTCTGATATGTATTTTTTGCTAATAGGGCGTGGAGAGCTGATTAGAAGAAATCTATTCCACAATGTTAATAAAGTTTTAACATTATTAATATTCCATTTTTTTGCGGAATATTAACTATTATTTTTATGGATTTTTTACAGAATATTCAAGCCCGATTTGAAGGATAAAAACCAACCGGCTTTTTATTTGTTAAAATAAGATTTTAACAAATAAATCAGTTTCTTAAAAAGGCTGCGGTAATTTGATTTGACCGAAAGATTTACGGTGATTTTATATAAAAGACGCTCAGCTTTAAATTTTGTAATGAGTGAAAATAAGCGGACTAAATAAAATAATGCTAAGAAAAGCGATCGGCATGATCTGGAGCAAGACACCGTATTTCCTTCGCTTGCGGATGATCCGCGCGACGCAGGAAAAATTTACTGTTTCGGTTGCGGCGATTATTACCAACGAGCGAAAGGAAATTCTGATTCTCGACCACGTTTTACGCCCGTTTTCCAGTTGGGGAATTCCCGGCGGTTTTATCGAAGCGGGCGAGCAGCCCGAGATCGCGATCAGACGCGAGCTTTTTGAAGAAACCGGGCTTGAGCTGAATCGTATAAAAATGATTCGCGTCAGGACGATTAAGCGGCACGTCGAGATTTTATTTCGCGGAGAAGCCAGGGGAAAAGGCGAAATAAAAAGTCGAGAAATCAGCGATCTCGGATGGTTTGAAATCGACAAAATGCCGCAACAGATGAGCCGCGCGCAAAAAACATTGATAGAGGAAGTTTTAAGCGCTGAAATTTGATTAAAAGTTTGGTGATGATAAACTCATATTTTTACGATTACGCTGTAAAAGCTCGTCGGCGCAGAAAGAAATTTGATATTAAAATAAACTGAAATTGATTTTTATAAATTCGGAGCAGCCGGATTATTTATAATAACGAAATTTAATTAATAAACAGGAGATAAAAATGATTGATTTAGTTCCGTCCTCGGAGTCAGTACTGGAAATCTTGAAAAAAACCGGGGCTTACCGCAAAGGTCACTTTATTTATCCGAACGGCAAGCACGCCTCGCATTATTTTCAAATGCCGCTCGCGTTTCGCTATTACGATAACGCGCGCGTTCTCTCGGTCGGATTGAGCCGCTTGTTCAGAATGGAAAAATCCATTTCGAGCCGGCTGCCTCGCGTATCGATAATCAGCCCGAGCCCGGGCGGAATTATGGTCGCGTTCGGTGTCCGCGAAGCTTTGAGCGCCGACCAAATTTACTGGGCTGAAATCGAAAGCGGAACCAGGCAATTCCGCCAGTATATCGGCGAAGGCGATGTTTATCCGGCGATTATCGTCGATGATATTTTGCGTTCGGGTCGCGCTATGACCGAAACATTCAAGCTTGTTAGAGAGTTAGGCGCTGAAATTATCGGCTGCGGCTCGATCGTCCGCTTTGAAGATTCACCGACCGAATTCGAAGGCGTGCCGGTTAAAAGCTTATTGACTTATGACGTTAATTTTTACGAAACCGAAAATGAATGGCGTGAATCAAGAAGCGCTTCAGAATCAACGGAAGAGAAGGTAAGATTCTAAAACAATTTCAAATTATCAATTACGAATTACGAATGAAGACAGGTTTTTTCTGCAATTCGTAATTCGTAATTGTTTAAATGTCATGGCGATTTGTCATCGCTTTGTCCATCGTCACTTCATCGACAAATTCCAAATCCGCCCCGACAGGCATTCCCATCGCGATACGCGTCACGCGCACGCCCAGGGGTTTTAACAAACGAGCAATATAATTGGCGGTCGCTTCGCCTTCGGTTGTCGGGTTCGTCGCGACGATTATTTCCTGCACGTCAATGCCCTCATTGTTTTGCGGCATCAGGCGCGGGATCAGGTTTGCCAGCATCAATTCGTCAGGTCCGACGCCGCGAATCGGCGAAAGCGAGCCGTGCAGAATGTGATATAAGCCTTTGTAACTGCGGGTTTTTTCAATCGCGACAAGATTATAAGGTTCTTCGACGACGCAAATCATCGAGCGGTCACGCGTCGGCGACGCGCAATACATACACGGGTTTACGTCCGTCAAATTGTTGCAGACATCGCAAAAAACGATTTTTTCTTTTACTTCGCGCAGAGCTTCGATAAAATTTTCGACTTCCGCTTCCGGTCGCCGCAAAATGTAAAAAGCCAGCCGCTGCGCGCTTTTGTGTCCGACGCCCGGAAGCCTTTTGAATTCGTCAATCAGCTTGGCGACGGGTTCTGAGTATTCAAGCATATTAAAATAGTGAAAAGTGAAAAGTGAAAAGTGAAAAGTGGCAATTAATACGATCAAAACACGGCTTTTAATTATTCACTTTTCACTTTTCGTTATTCACTACATAAGTCCCGGCGGCAGCATTCCGCCTAATTTTCCTTTGAGTGATTCTTCGACTTTGCGGCGAGCTTCGTTAATTGCCGCGAGCGTTAAATCCTGAATCATTTCGACGTCGCCGTCTTTGACCAAATCCGGCGAGATGGTCAGTTCGAGAACTTCAAAATCGCCGCGCATTTTTACCGAAACCGCGCCGCCGCCCGCCGAAGCGTCAACGGTCATCTGTTTCATTTCCCTGCCCATCTGCTCCTGCATTTTCTGGGCTTGCTTCATCATCGAATTCATATCGAATCCACCGGGTAATTTCATAAGTTTTTACATCCTCAAAATAAAATTATTGCAATCTAAATCGATGTAAATATTATAACATCCGCGGCGGCGATTTGTCTCGCTTTCGATTATTTTTAATGATTTGTCGCCGACGATCGAACGCGCAGGAATACTTGGAATCCCCGGTGATTCGTGCCGCCGTAATACGGAACGAGCGCCTCGGGATTACGGTTGAAAGTCGCCTGCGCGCCGAGTCCGAAATCAAGCCCTTTGCCGCGATAAATTTCCCGCACGTAACCGAGCGAAAGCATCCCTACGCGGAAAACGTCGTGATCGTCCGGATGATCTAAAACCAGTTCATGACCGGATTTTTCAATCGATTCGCCGCGCCCGAAAATCGAGTTTTTCTTGAACTGAAAATCGGCTTCGAGCAGGTAGGAATTCGTGCGTTCGCCGTGCGCGTAGTTTTGCCCCCAAACGAAAGAGCCGGCGAAATTCCGGTCGCTGCTCAGCTTTTTGTTGTAAACGGCTGAAGCGGTCGTGCGGCGCATAATCTTGATGTCCGGTTCGGCGCGTTCCGGGTTTCGCAGATAACCGTGCGAGATTTGAAACGCCCAGTCTTTTGTCGGGTTAAACGAAAGGCGTCCGCTGTAAGAATTAAGACGCGGTTTATCAAAAGCCCAGCGGTTTTCGTCCGGTTCGGTTCCGTTAAAAGCGCTCGCTTCGAACTTTACTTTATCGTAAACGTAACCGACGGTAACGACGCCGTGCGTGATGTGCGTCGCGTCCTGCCAGTGATGCGAAAGCGGCGCGTCCGGGTTATTCATTCCCGAAACGCGGTGCATAAAAGTCGGCGGACCGAGCGCCGGCTCGCCCGTAATTCCGGCGTAAACGAACGCCGAAGATTTTTCGTCGAATTTATACGAATACGTCGCCGCCAGTTCGCTGATAAAATCGTGCGGGTGCTGCCGGTCGTGAATCGGTTCGCCGTGAAACAGCTCGCCCGATTGATAAAGCAGCGGGTAACCGTAGCCGCGCTCGATAATCGGGTCGAGGCTGACCATCGCGCGAAATCCGAACTGCGAATTTTCCGTCAAAGGTCGCGAATACATCGCCATAAACATCGAAGGCGCGTCGAAACGCGAACGGCTTCCCTTTCCGCCGACCGATACATCGCGAGTCGAACCGATGCTTGTATAACGGAAAAACATATTGCCGTGAAGCATCAGCATTCCGCCGTCTGCGTACATTTTCATGTACGCATGCATCGGCGAAGATTCCGGCACCCACGCGGTGCCGGAACTTTCACGCGTCATCGGGTCGCCGATATTGACGACCGAGCGCATCGAGGAATTTTCGCCGCCGTTTTGAGCGTGGCTCATTCCCGCCGTGTTTTGATTATGATTTGCGTGCTCGTTTCCCGCCGCGACCGGTTTGGCGGCGCTTGTTTTCGCGTCCGCCGTTTCGGTTTTATGTTCGTGCTGCTGATTGGTTTCGTGTTTTTCTTCCGGTTTTTTGCCGGTTGGCTCCGCGGTTTTTTTATCGTCGTGCGGCTTTGCCGTTTGGCTTTCGTCGTGCGGGTGATCTTCGTCTTCGTCCGCCGAATGAACGTGAACCTGTTTTTCAGCCGTTTTCAAATCCGCGCCCGGCGCGACGCCGACCAGAATATTTCCCCACATTCCGCCTTTGGCGTGACCTCTGACCGAACAAAAATATTTGTAAGCTCCTGTCCCGGTCGCTTTGATAACCATTTCTTCAGCCTGCAAAATTCCGTCTTCCGAGCGGGCGGTTAATTTCCGGCTCCCGGCGGTTTCGGCGATTTCGGGCGCTATCGGAAATTCGCCGACCACGTGACCGAAACGCACGTCGTGGCGCATATCTACGTCCGAATTAACGAATAAAACTTTCAGCGTCGCGCCCGCCGGAACGATTAAGTTTGCGTTTCTGACGCCTTGAATCCGGTACGAAAGCATATCGTCTTCGGGTCCGGTCGTGACGACGAGACGAATTTCTTTTTCCGTGAAAGATAAGTTGGCTTTATCTTTTTTTCCGTTTGTTTGATTCTTTTCCAAAGCTTGCAGATCGGCGGCTTTGATCGTTTTATTTTCGCTCGAGACAAGCGTAAAAGCTTGATGAGCGAACGCGTTCGCGCTGAATAAAAGCGCGAATATCGCTAGTAAAAATATCTTTTTCATTTATGATTCCTCGTTTATAAAAACAATTCTTCTCTTTCGCGTTTTTTCGGGAAACTCTTTGCATTACTGGCGTTTAAAGGAATTTCCAACGCTAAGCAAAAAGCTTCCGCGCAAAAGAAACGCGAAGAGATGCCGTTTGCCGTCTTTACGGACGACAAACCGTTGCGGATTTATAAAAATCTAAAAAATCCGTCGAATTTTGCGGTTGTGTTATTGTTTTTTATAAACGGGGCGGGGCGCGTCCGGGCGAGATGTTGTAAAACGAATCGGATAGATAAAACGGTTTCGTAAAATCGCTTATTCGAATTGCCGCTGTTTGTACGGTTAAGCCTATTTCGACGCGCTTGATCGGCAAAACGACGACAGCCTGCTTTTCGGCTTTTACGTTACCGAAAGCGCCGAAAGTTTTCGGCGAAACAACCGGGCAGGCACATTCTTCCTGCGGAGCCGCCGCTGAAAAACCTTTTTTCTCAGCCGTTTCGTCAGCCGAATTTTGCCCGCCTGATTCGTGATGCGAATGATTCGATTCGGCTTTCGCCGAGCGCGAATGACCGTGCGTTTGCGCCTGGTCGTGACCGCCCGAAGCGGTTTGAACCGAGTGATGATCGCAGATACAAGCCGAAATCGCAGAAACGAAAAGCGATAAGGTGACAAAAAGTATTGCCGCCGATCGTTTTAAGTTTAGTTCGTCTTTACTGCTTCTCATTTTACAAAGGCGTTTCAGGATTACACGGCTTTCGAAATCAAAGCTTACAATTTGAACAGATTTTCATTCAAATCAAAGCCGGTTTAAGGAGATTCTTTTCGAAATGGTTTCAAAAAGAAGCCGCGTTGCAAATTATTGTACAACATATCAGTAAGTATCAAGTCAATTATTAAATAGATGCGGGGAAAAATAATTAAGGCTGGTCGAAAAAATATTATTTACACCGCGCGTTTCGCGGCAAACCGAAGCTAAAGCTTGCGGCAATTTGTCTAAATTCGGAATGCCATCTACGATTTAAAAAAGAATGAATTAAAAAAGAATGAAGAAATACATCATTAAGCGCGACGAAAATTCTCTGCCCGAAAAATTAACGCGCTATCGACAGGAATTAAACGCCGAGCAATTTCGCGTCGTCACGGCGAAGCCTCAAGCCGCGCTCGTCGTCGCGGGCGCCGGAACCGGAAAAACGCGGACGATAACTTACCGCGTCGCGTACCTGATCGAACAGGGCGTTTCGCCGCAAAGAATTCTTCTCGCAACTTTCACGAACCGCGCCGCGCGCGAAATGCTGCGCCGCGTCGAAGCTCTGACCGGCTCGCAAAACGTGCATCGCGTCTGGGGCGGAACGTTTCACCGCATCGCGAACTTGATTTTGCGCCGTCACGCCTCGTCGATCGGCTACGATTCGAATTATTCGATTCTCGACGCCGAAGACGCGAAAGACTTCGTCAACGTCTGCATAGACGAAGCCGGAATCGACACGAAAGCAAAGCGTTTCCCGAAAGCGGAAGTCATTCAGGACATCATTTCCTACGCCAACAACACGGACAAACCGATCGAAGAAGTCATCGTCCGGCGCTACCCGTATTTTGAGATGCTTTCGCAGCAGATCATTCGCGTCGATCATCTTTTCCAGGAGCGAAAACGAGCGCGAAACGTGATGGATTACGACGATCTGCTCTTAAACTGGAAACGGCTTTTGATCTCGAAACCGGAAATCGCGGAGCTTTACGCCGAGCAGTTTCAGCATATTCTCGTTGACGAATACCAGGACACGAACAAGCTGCAAGCGGAAATCATCGACCTTCTGGCGGTCAAACACCGAAACGTAATGGTCGTCGGCGACGATGCGCAAAGCATCTTCGCGTGGCGCGGCGCTGAATTTACGAACATTTACGAATTCCCGGATCGCTACCCGGAAGCCGCCGTCTACAAGCTCGAAACGAATTATCGAAGCACGCCGGAAATTTTAGGTCTGGCAAACACTTCGATCTCGAATAATCGAAAACAATTTCCGAAAATGCTGCAGGCGCTGAAAAAGTCGAAAGATTTCAAGCCCGCGCTCGTTCCGTGCGCAAACGTCGAACAGCAATCGGCTTTTATCGCTTCGCGGATTTTGGAATTGCGCGACGAAGGCACGAGCCTCGAAGACATCTGCGTAATGTATCGCTCGCATTATCATTCGCTCGAGCTGCAGATGGAGCTGACGCGCCGCAACATCCCGTATCGAGTGCAATCGGGCGTTCGCTTTTTCGAGCAGGCGCATATCAAAGACGTGATCTCTTATTTGCGAATCATCGTTAACCCGCGCGACGAGCTGGCGTGGAAACGAATTTTAAAGATGATTCCGGGCGTCGGAAATGCTACGGCAAATAAGATTTACGAATCGCTCGCTGATGCGGAAAACCCGTTTGCGCTCATAAAAAAAGAAGATTTCAAATATAAACCGCGCAGCGCGGGCAATTGGCGGAATTTCATTGAGTTGCTCGAATTACTGGTAAGAGACGAAAACCGGAACAACCCGGCGAAACAAATCGAACTTATTTTAACCGACGGATACGAGCGGCATTTGCAGGAAACTTTCGAAAACGCCGAAGCGCGGCTCGAAGATTTGCGCCAGCTCGCGCTCTACGCGACGCGCTACGATTCGACCGAAGACTTTCTCTCGGAGCTCGCGCTGCTTTCGACCGAACGCTTTAAAGAGCCGACCGGAATCGTCGCCGAAGACGTCGTCGAGGGCGGCGAAGACGACGAGCTTTTAACTTTAACGAGCGTTCACCAGGCGAAAGGCTTGGAATGGAAAGCCGTTTTTTTGATCTGGGCGGCTGAAGGCAAATTTCCTTCTCCGCGCAGTTTGAAAGAAGTCGACTCCGAAGAAGAAGAGCGCCGTCTCTGGTACGTCGCTTTGACGCGCGCCAAAGACGAGCTTTACCTGACATACCCGCTGATGATGATAGATTACACGCGCCAAACCGTTCTGCAAAAACCTTCGCGTTTCATAATGGAATGCCCGCCCATTTTATTTGAAGTATGGGGACTTGAAGAAGAATCGAAACCGTTTGACGCGCCCCTCGTTTTGAACGAACCGAAAAATGATACTGAATTCTTAAACTAAACTATGAAAATTTCTGTCCGCGAGCTCTTTAATATATTTTTAATTATTCTTGGAATCTTCTCCGCCGCAATGGGATTAAAGGGTTTTCTGTTGTCGAGTCATTTTATCGACGGCGGCGTAACCGGGATTTCAATGCTGGTTGCGCAGCTCTTCGGATTGCCGCTTTTTGTTTTTATCCTGTTTTTTAATTTACCGTTTATCGCGATCGGCTGGCGGCAGGTGGGCAAAATCTTCGCTCTTAAAAGCGCGCTGGCGATTGCCGGTTTGGCTTTGGTGCTGGCAACCGTGTCGTTTCCGGACGTTACGTCCGACAAACTTTTAACCGCCCTTTTCGGCGGATTTTTTATCGGCGCGGGAATCGGTCTGGCGATTCGCGGCGGAGCGGTTTTGGACGGAACCGAAATTGCCGCGCTTTTAATCAGCAAAAATTCGGGAACTTTAAAAGTCGCCGACGTAATCCTGATTTTGAACATCTTCATTTTTGCGGCGGCGGCGTTTTTCCTCGGCGTCGAGATCGCGCTTTATTCGATTTTGACGTATTTCTCCGCCGCCAAAACGATTGATTTCCTGCTGCACGGCATCGAAGAATATCACGCCGTCATTATCATTTCCGACCGGTTCGAGCTCATTAAGCAGTCTTTGATTAAAGAACAGCACCGCAGCGTCACCGTCTACAAAGGACAGGGCGGGCTTTCGAACGAAAGCAAAGATATTTTATACTGCGTCGTCACGCGCCTCGAACTCGGCGCCGTCAAACGCGCCGTCAAAGAAATCGACGAAAACGCCTTTATCATCGTGCATGTTGTCACGGACGCCGAAGGCGGAATTCTAAAAAGAAGCGATTTCCACTAACTCCGACTTGAAGGTTAAAGCGGATTTTAAGTTTTTGCCCGCGAGAAAGGACGAAAAAGGCGGAAAAGACGAAAGGAAAACAAAAATCGTTAATGCGATTTACTTTCTTTTTCGACTTTTCCGCCTTTTTTTCAGGATTTAAGGTAATTTTAAGCCGATTTCGCCAAGCGTTTACGGGTATAAAACGCTGAACGGGTAAACCGGCAAGTTTCTGACAACGGCGAAAACAATCGCGATTGCAAAAAAGCTCCAAAGCATTTTCGGTCGAAAAACCTTAAACGAAAGACCGCGACCTTTGACGGCGACGAGAAACATCGAGATCAGCAAATAGCCGAAAATAAGTGTAAAAAACGGCAAAAGCGCGTTGTAATCGAGCGCCGTCAAAACATCGCCGTGAAAAAGCGCGTGAAAAGCCCGCGTCAGCCCGCAGCCGGGACAGGCAATCCCGGTCAGCGAATAAAGCGGGCAAACCGGAAAAAAATTAACATTCGACGGATTGTAATACCAGACGAAAAACGAACCGACGCCGACCGCCGAAACGCCGGCGGCGGCTAGAAGTCTTTCGATCTTTGAATTCGCCTCTGCCATTACTTCACTCTAAAACAAGGATCGTGGATTTGCCAATTTCATAGCGCATATCTAAAAATCGAAAGTATCAATAAATTTTAGTATTTTAACTTAAAAATTCGCTCTTAAAATTTGATTTATCAAATTCTCGATTTGCAGTCTATCTTCCGGGCTGAATTCGTTTTTCGCCGCTAAATCGCTGAGCTTGCTTAAAGTTTTTTTCACAACGGGAGCTGAATTTGCCGGAGCAATTTCTTCCAAACCCTTTAATTTTAGGAGAAAACTTTGCGTTTCAGAATCGCTGCTGAACCTGGAGTTCGCTAAAGCCGTGCCAACCGAGAAATACCAATTTGATAATTCATCTCCGCTTAAACGACTTTGCAAATGTGTTTTCAAATCGGAAGCGGTTTCTTTTGAGACAACCATTACCCGAGCAGGAGAACCGATGCCGCTAAAAGATCCGCCGATCCCCGAAAGACTTTCGCCGGTAACACTTTTAGCTTTTGATTTCTCAGTTTTTTCTTCAGTCAGATTTTGCTGTCTTTCCGCAGTCGAATCAGCTTTAGGGGGCTGCATTAGCTTTCCGGCTAAGTCACGTTCCATCGCCCATTCCTTTGGAATCTGCGACAAGATTGCGCCCGCGCGAATGTCCGTTATCTCGGCATCTGAATTTTCAGCGCGCGTTAAATTATGACCGACTTGAAGCCAATTAATCCCGCTGACGAAGTTATAAACGATGATTCCGCTTACCTTTACCGGCTGTCCCTGAAGCATCGTCGGTGAAAACTTTGAATCTCGCGCCGCCCTTTCCGACGTAACGCGCAGCAAGGGATGCCCGGAAACGGCTGAAGCAGATTCGACATTTCCGTTTTCATCGATTAAAACCTGAACGGAAACCGCGCCTTCAGCCTGAACGGCTTTTGCCGCCGCCGGATATTCAGGCTTGGACAGCATCGTAGCTTTGCCGTTGAGAACGCCGCCGCTGACGGGTTTGGATAGAGTAGTTGTTTGAGCGGCTGCCGAAAGAGACAGAATAAGATTCAACGTGACGAGAATTATAGTTTTTTTCATAGTGAAGACTCCTTTAGTAAGGGTTTAAGTTAAGTGTTTAGGCGCGAAGATTATATATCCAAAAGCTGTAAAATAAAACAAAAATATGGATGACTTTCAAGTTTTTCGCCTGAGTTGCTAACGATTTAACATCACTTTCGCTTTTAGTGCTTTTAGTATTTAGACACCGTTTTTTTCACATTGTTCCCGAGAAAAAATCATTGATTCGCCATCTGCATAAACAAAGCGTCGGCGGCGATTTTCTTATTGAGGTTGACGGCGAAAAGCTCGCGCATCGTTTCGATTTCGGCGAGCCATTTGGCGAGGCGTTTCGCGTCGGCTTTTTCGGCGAGAATTTTTAGCTGAGATTTATAATCGCGGTTGATTATGGAAAATTCGTCGCCGCCGAGCGTCAGGCTCCAGACGTCGTGAACGAGAGTTTGCAGAATGTCCAGAAATTGCTCGTAATGTTCTTTATTTTTCGCGTCGTTTATTTCTTCGGCGGTTTTCAGCAAAACGGCGCGGTTTTCCTGTATCAACAAGCTTTGCAAAACTTTGATCATCGCTTCGCGCTGTTCGCGGTATTTAACGAGATCCATTTCCAGCGCGCGACCGATGCTGCCGTTTGATAAACGCGCGAGAAGTTCGGCGTCGTCGCCCGCGTATTTTCCCGTTTCAAGCAGATAATTTTCGATGTCGTCCGCCGGAATCGGCGCGAAGCGAAGCGTTTGACAGCGCGAGAGAATCGTCTGCAAAAGCGCGTCCGGGCGCGAAGTTATCAAGAAGAGATACGTGGTCGGCGCCGGTTCTTCGAGCGTCTTTAAAAGCGCGTTCGATGCCGCGTCGTTCATCTTGTCGGCGTCGTCGATGATAAAAAACCGCGCCTTTGCTTCGTACGGGCGAAAATTCGCTTCTTTTTCAAGACTGCGAATCGCATCGACCAGAATGTTTTTATTATAAGGAATTACCGAACCGATGTCCGGGTGCTCGCTGAAAATCACTTCCTTGTGGGCGTCGCGGTCGTCCGGCTTCGGATGCGTGATTTTGTCGGCGCGGCGACACGATGGGCACGCGTCGCAGGCTTCAAAATCCGAATGATTCTGGCAAACCATCGCTTTTGCAAGTTCGAGCGCGAACTGCCGCTTCCCGACGGCGTCTTCGCCGACGAACAAAAGCGAATGCGGCACGCGTTCGTTTGCGAGCATTCGCCGCAAGATTATTTTAATTTGATTGTTGCCGAGAAGCTTGCCGAACATAAAACTGCTAAAAGAATTTGATGATTGATATTTGAAAATGAAACTTTAAATTTCGTTTTGGATCTTTAAGTTTTCAGCTTTGTATATCAATCGAGAAAAGCTTTGATGACCTGCAAAACTTTCGCTTTTACTTCATCAATCGAACCGCTTGCGTCAACGACGCGGAATCTTTCCGGCTCTTCGGCGGCGATTTTCAAGTAAGAAGCGCGCACGCGCTCGTAAAATTCGAACGTTTCCGAATCCATACGATTTTTCTTCTCGCCGTCGTTGCTTCTCGAAGTCGTTCGTGAAGCGGCGACCGCCACCGGAAGATCGAAAAACAGCGTCAGGTCAGGCTTTAGCCCGCCGGTTGCAAGTCGTATCACCTGTTTGATCGTTTCTTCGTCAAAACCCCGTCCCGCGCCCTGATAAGCCGCAGTCGCGTCGGCGTAACGGTCCGAAACGACGATTTTTCCGTTTTCGAGTGCCGGTTTAATGAGAAAATTGACGTGCTGCGCGCGGTCGGCGGCGAAAAGCAAAAGCTCTGCAAGCGGCGCGACCGTCTCTTCGGTTTCAAGAAATGTTTCGCGCAAACGTCGCCCGAGCGGCGTTCCGCCCGGCTCGCAGGTCGTTAAAACGTCAAAACCGCGCAGTCGCAGTTCGCTTGCCAACATTCTGAGCTGTGTGGATTTGCCGCTTCCGTCTATACCTTCAAAAGTGATAAATTTACCGCGCAAAATGTCTTATTCAACTTCTGTTTTTTTTCTTTCTTGTGAAACGGTGGAAATTGCGTGCTTAAAAATCAAAAAATCCTGCCCGCCGACATCAAGCAAAACCGAAAATTTATCGAAACTTTTTATTCTGCCCGCTAAAGTCGAACCTTGTAATAAATGAATGATAACCGGAACTCTTTCACGTCTCGCGGAATTTAAAAATGCATCTTGGATATTCTGGGCAGTTTGTTTTTCCATAACAGTTTTCCCTTTGTTTTCACAGGTTTGGGACTATGAAACAAATTATAACAGATATTTACCGACAAACAAGAAATATTTCACAATCTCTCGAAGCCCGCAACTTCGAACAATTTTTCCCGTGTTTTCGGGTCATTTCCGAAGCCTTCAAGCCAGACTACGCCCGCTTCTCTGCGAAACCAGCTCATCTGTCGTTTAGCGTAATTTCGGACGTCCTGTTTTGTTTGCTCGACGGCGCTTTCAAGGTCGCGTTCGCCGCGCAGATATTCGCAAACTCTTCTATATCCGTGAGCGCCGAGCGCGTTTGTGTCATCTTTTACGCCTTTTTCCCGAAGTAGTTTCACTTCTTCGACCAAACCGCGCTCGAAATGAAGCGCGGCTCTCGCGTTGATTTTTTCGTAAAGCGCGTCGCGCGGCGGATTTAGCGCGAAAATCCTGATTCTTTCGGCAAATTCCGGCGGCTTTTCGCGGTTCGGCTGCAATTCGGAAAAGCGCTTCCCGGTTTGAAAGTAAACTTCGAGCGCGCGCATCGAGCGCACGTAATCGCGCGGGTAAAGTTTTCCGGCTGAAACCGGGTCGATTCTCCGCAATATTTTGTGCAGATGCTCGGCGCCTTTCTCGTCTTTAAGCGCCGCAAGCTTCTCTCTTAAATCTTGATCGGTTTTCGGGCTTTCGAAAAGCGGCTGCCGCAGCGTTCTTAAATAAAATCCGGTTCCGCCGACGAGGATCGGGATGTTTCCGCGCGCCTCGATTTCGCCGATTTTAACCGACGCGTCCGCAGCCCACGCAGCCGCCGTGTAATTTATTTCCGGCGAAACGTAATCGATCAAATGATGCGCGACGCCGCGTTTTTCTTCTTCGCCCGGTTTGGCTGTCGCGATTTGTATCTCTTTATAAATCTGCACCGAATCGCAGTTGATAATCTCTGCATTGCCGAGGCGCAAAGCCAGCTCGACGCCGATCTCGGTTTTTCCCGAAGCCGTCGGTCCGACAATTGAATAGATTGGATTACGCAGTTTGTCCGTCACCTGAAATCTTTAAACGAGTGCGGGCAGGAATCGCGGATTATGTAAAACAAAAAAAAGTTCGCGCCGTTCCTGCCCGCACCCGTTTTGGATAATTTACTAAATTTTCTATTGACTAGAATAAAACGCAAACCGCACGAGCGCAATCAGAAGAATCGCGCCGAGCAAAATAAGCGAACCGGTAATTTGATTGCGTGAAAACTTAATCATCAAAGCGCATTTTCCAGACTTTTCCCGACAAACTCGGCGATGCCCGTCAAAAGCATCTGTACGGCAACCGTTATAAGCAGCATTCCCATTAAACGTTCGATCGCGATCAAACCTTTTTCGCCTAAAAATCCGGCAAAATAGCTCGAAAAATAGATGATCAAAGCCGAGACAAACCACGCGATCAAAACCGCTAAAAGCCAGTCGAACCAGCGTTCCGGTTCGCGGCTCATCATCAAAAGCGAAGTCGCCATCGCCGAAGGTCCTGCAACATAAGGAATCGCCAGCGGCACGATAAACGGCTCGCCCTCGACGTCTTCGTGCAAGTTTCTGTCGCGCGAAGGAAAAATCATCCTGATCGCGATAATCAGCAAAATAATGCCGCCAGCCGTCGTCAAGGCGGTTTCCGAAAGATGCAGAAGCTTTAAGATGTACTGACCGAGAAAAAGAAAACCGATTAAAACGACGAGCGCAATCAAGAGCTCGCGCATAACGACAAATCTTTGCCGCTTCGCATCCACTTTTTTAAGCGTCGTCATAAAAAGCGGGATGTTTCCGAGCGGATCCATCACGAGAAACAAAAGCAATGCGGCAGAAAGAGTGGTCATAACATTTAATGTCTCAGATAATGTCTCAGAATGAATAATGGTTTTGGAAATATATTAATCCTTAAACCGCTGCGAGTCTAAATTTATAACGCAAACCGTCGCTTTTTTCGCTGAAAACACCCGGATAAAAGCCTTCCGGCGTTAATATACGAAAAAATATACTAAAAACGACAGAGTTATTCGATTTAGGGTAATCAAACTTCAAAGAAATCAAAGCGTATTTCTGCAAACTATTGATAAATAAGACCAATACGACTTTGGCATACCGGTTGCAATATTAGTTACCAGGATGAAGGCTTAAAGCTTTTCAAATATTTATAAGGAGAACTGAAGCAATGAAAAAATATTTAGCAACGTTTTTGATGATGGCGATGATGGCGGTAATGATTCCGCTGATGTCTACGGACGCAAATGCTCAAACGACCCGATACAGAAAACCGGGCATTTATAAAAAACATCGAAACTTAATCAACATCGGCGCGGGAACAGGCGTCGGAGCATTGATCGGAGCTTTAGTCGGCGGTAAAAAAGGCGCGGCTATCGGAGCCTTAGTCGGCGGCGGCGGCGCGGCGGTCTATTCATACAAAATCAAACCGAAAAACAAAAGATACAATCGCCGTTACTAATCGACACTTTCAAAAAATCAATGAAAAGCCGTGATAACAACTTATCACGGCTTTTTTATTTCGTAATATTTTCGCGAATACACAAAGCGATTTATTTTGCGAACTCAACCAATTTATTAAAACAATCGAACAATTCGTCGTCTTCAACCCGGAGCAGATTTTCGCCCGCGTAAATTTCCGTATAACTCAAACTTTCCAGCGCCGTCGGCAAAAAGCTGTTCGCCGCCCAAAGCTTGTCTTCGCGTGCGATCCGGTCTCGCGCCGTTGTTAATTTTTCGATCGAAGCGTTGAAATAAAGGTGAAACATATTGACCTGCGGCGGGTCCGGGCAAAACTCGATGCCCCGCACGTTTTTCAAGATTTCGTAAGCTTTTTTCGTGCGCCGCATATATTCGGGCATTCGCTCTAAAGCTTTGTCAAAGCGCATCGCCGCCGAAGCGACGTATGGATGAAGCTGAAAAAGATTTCCGCCGAAACGCCGCAGCCAGACGCGCGATTCCCTGATAAAATCCGCGCGACCGAGAAGCATCGCGCCGGTCAAAGCGCCGATGCCTTTATAAAACGAAACGTAAACCGAATCGAAGCCGCGGCAAATTTCCTTGTAATCTTTGCGATAGAAAGCTTTTGTTTCCCACAATCGCGCGCCGTCCATATGCAGGTAAACGCCAAGTTTTTTCGCCGTTTTTTTAATATTTTCGAGCTCTTTCCACGATGGCAGCTGCCCGCCGATTTCCCTTGCCGGAAGCTCTATAAGAGCGGCGGAAACCGGGACGGAAATTTCTTCGATGTCTGCGGCGCTAAGCTGGCGGGTTTTATCGCCGATGATAACGGACTTTAAATTGGAAAGATGCGCGTAAGCGTGCTGCTCGTGAAGTTCGAGATGGCTTGTCGGGTGAATGGCGAATTTAGGATTGTCTTTTTTTTCAGCGTAAATTTTCAGCGCGATCTGCTGCGCCGTCGTGCCGCTCGGCATAAAACACGCGGCTTCAAACCCGAGCGCGGCGGCAACTTTACTTTCAAACGAATTTATTAAATCGCCCGCTCCGTAAACGTCCGCCGAAAAAGCGTTTTCACGGCAATAATCGGCGATGAGCGCAAATTCTTCGCCCGCTTTTTGCGGAACGTGTCCGGGAACGAATTTCTCGCACAGCGATTTTAAATTTGCGCTCATTTACCGATTTTAGATTTTTAATTGTAACCTTCGACGTCCGTGAAATCTTCATAAATCATTCCGCGGCGGTCGCGTTTCGCCTTTGTCGCGGCTTCGAAACCGCCTTCCTCGTTGCGCGAGATTTTGTTTTGCGCGTAGAGACCTTCAAGCACGAATTCGCACGCCGAAACGAGCTTGGCTTTTTTGTTTCTGCCGAAATCGAGCGGCACGAGCGTCGATTCGACGAGTTCGGGAACGGCGTCCAAAAGATTGACGCATTCTTCGGCGGAAGCCGTTTCGGAAAGCAAAAGCTTATTGCCTTCGTCAAACCAGCGAATGGTCGGCGCGAAATCGATTCCCAAAAAGAATCCTTCAAAAACGACGCCCGAAGCGCGTTTGATTAAATCTCTCGCGAGACGCGTCGCGCCGATTTGCTCGCCTTCGTATTCGAGCTCCATTTTGCCGGTCATCGAAGGCAAGGCGGCGTAGATGTCCGAGATGCGCGGCACGATTTCTTCTTCGCCCGTGATTAAAGCGCGGCGTTCGGCGTTTGAAATCGCCGATTCGAGCGCGGTGATCGGAAAGCGCTGCGAAACGCCCGAGCGTTTATCGATTCGCTGATCGTCGCGAGCTTCAAACGCGATTTGTTCGATCGTTTCGGCGATAAAATCCGGAACTTCGATTGTAAAGCCTTCAAAATCCGGGCGCTCGGTCCAGGCTTCCTGTTTCGTTATCTCGACGCCCAAGCCGAGATGTTTCGGGTAATGCGTTTGAATTTCCGTTCCGATACGGTCTTTGAGCGGCGTGATGATTTTCCCGCGCGCCGTATAATCTTCCGGATTCGCCGAGAAAACGAGCATCACGTCGAGCGGAAGCCGCACCGGGTAACCTTTTATCTGCACGTCGCCTTCCTGCATGATGTTGAAAAGTCCGACCTGAATTTTCCCCGCCAGATCCGGCAATTCGTTGATCGCAAAAATTCCGCGATTGGCGCGCGGCAGAAGTCCGAAATGAATCGTCAGCTCGTCGGACAAAAGATGCCCGCCTTTCGCCGCTTTGATCGGATCGACGTCGCCGATAATGTCCGCAATCGTCACGTCGGGCGTCGCGAGTTTTTCGACGAAACGCGATTCGCGCTCGACCCAGTCAATTTTTGTTTCGTCAGCGTGAATTTCTATTTGCTGGCGACCGAAAGCGCTCAAAGGCTGAAACGGATTATCGTTGATTTCGGAGCCGGCGATAATGGGAATTTCTTCATCGAGAAATTCGGTCAACTGCCTGATAATGCGGCTTTTCGCCTGACCGCGCGTGCCTAGAAAAATAATGTTGTGTTTTGAAAGAATCGCGTTAATAAGTTGAGGAATCACGGACTCTTCGTATCCGAGGATGCCGGTAAAAAGCTTTTCGCCCGACTTTAATTTTTTAATCAAATTCGCACGCAGCTCGTCTTTGACCGAGCGCGAAGCATAACCGCTTGCCTTCAACTCACCCAATGTTCGTGCTTTGCTCATAGTTTTAATTTAAGCAAAAAAATAACAGGGATGAAAGGAATAAACGAAATTTTTAGAAATTCTTTTAATTTCGTTTGATTCTTCTCGCGCCTGTTATTTTTCGTTTATCAACTTGAAGCGTCTAAAAGCTAAAAAACGTATTTGTTCGCCGCAATCAGCGTGTCGGCGATGCGCTGGCGAGCCGCGATCGTGTTTACCGGCGAATTATTTTTCGTAAAACGCTTGAGCGCAACCAGTAAAGTTTTCATTTCGTCGCCTTCCGAGAAAGCCGCGATCGTGTTTTTCGCTTTTGCTTCAACGCGCTGAATCGCGTCGTTGCAATAAACGCTTGCCATATCGATCTGCCTGGAAGCGTCGGCTTTTGCCGCGAGTTTTTGAGCGCGAAGAATCGCCGTTTCCATCGAATAAGCTTCGATAATGATGTCCGCCGCGTTTAAAAGGATTTCCTGCTGATTTGAGAGTTCCATCATATATTTCTGCGCCGCCGAGCCTAGAATCATCAGCGCGACTTTCTTTGCGTTTTGCGCGAGCTTCATTTCAGTCGCTAAAACGCCTTCGTCTTCGTCAAACGACATCTGCGGATTCAGAATTTCGTCCTGCAACTGCTTTGCGGCATTTAAAAGACCGAGCTGACCTTTCATCGCGCGTTTCATCAATTGTCCGGGAATGAGCATTCGATTGATCTCGTTCGTGCCTTCAAAAATGCGGTTGATGCGCGAATCGCGATAAGCTTTTTCTGCCGGATAATCAGCCGAATAACCGTAACCGCCGTAAATCTGCACCATTTCGTCAACGATGTAATCGAGCGCTTCGGAGCAGGCGACCTTGTTAATCGAGCTTTCAACGGCGTATTCTTCGATCGATTGAAGCTTCTTTTCGTTGTCGGCTCCGTCGCCGATCAGCGCGTCGATCATTCCGACCGTGCGATACGTGATCGACTCGGAAACCCATGTTCGAATCGCCATTTCGGCAATCTTGTGCTTGATCGCGCCGAAGCTCGAAATCGGTTTATTAAACTGCCGGCGCTCGTTCGCGTAGCGAATCGAATCGTGCAGAGCGAGCTTTGCGCCGCCCGTCACGGACGCGCCGAGCTTGAAGCGCCCGACGTTCAGAATATTAAATGCAATGCGCGCGCCGTCGCCGATGTTTCCGATGACGTTTCCGATCGGAACGCGCGCGTCCGACAAAATAAGCGGCGTCGTCGAAGAAGATTTGATGCCCATTTTGTGCTCTTCAGCGCCCGGACGGCAGTTTTCGCTTCGTTCGACGACGAACGCCGAAAATTGTTTTTTGTCGCCGTCAACTTTGGCGAAAACTATGTAAACGTCGGCAAAACCGCCGTTTGTAATCCACATTTTCTCGCCGTTCAAAATATATTCGGTGCCGTCTTCGGAAAGCTTCGCGTTGCATTTCGCTCCGAGGGCGTCAGAGCCCGAACCGGATTCCGAAAGACAATAAGCCGTGACGACTTCGCCGGAAACGATCGGCGGAATCCATTTATTTTTTAATTCTTCCGAGCCGAAATAAAGAATCGGGAGCAATCCGATGGAAGTCTGCGCGCCGTAGCCGACGCCGAAACCGCCGCTCCTGCCCATGTTTTCCGCAACGACGACACCGGTCGTCTGGTCGAGTTCCAGCCC
>JAOAPX010000133.1 GCA_025463125.1 Acidobacteriota bacterium
TTCGAAGTTTCAATCAGCGATTCCGGTTTGGTGTATAAAATCCCTGTGCGCGTCACGGCGCGGGAACTGCAAAAAACGATTTACGGAAAAATCTGGTGCTTTCGCGTCGAACCGGAAGTTTTCGGCACAAACCGCCTGATCTAAAAAGAGGGAAGCTTGATTATCTGGATAACAGACGACGCGCGCCGCCTGCCCGTTAGAGCTCAAATCAACAGCGACATCGGACGAGTAGAAGTAAAACTCAAAAAAGCCGCGGGAGTAAAAGGCATTTGAGAAGTGAGTAGTGAAAAGTGAAAAGTGAATAGTGAAAAGTGAATAGTGAAAAGCGAACGGTTGACAGGCAGGTAATCGATTGTAGGTTTGTAGAAATTTGTAGAAATTTGTAGAAATCAGAAAAGTAATATTAACGGCAATGTTTTGAGCAAAAGCTGTATTTTAATTCGAAATATTTCTCTTCCCGCCGAACGCCGACTTCTCGTCTGTAGATTAATAATTTTTCACTATATAATTATTCACTTTTACGTTCTCCTTGTCAGTTTTATAAAAAAAACGGATAATTTCCGTATTATTATAACTTTACAAACAGTCTTATGAATATAAACGATACGGAAACCGCACCGGAAAGCAGTAAATCGGAACGAAACACGAAAGAAGTTATTTTAGAAGATTTTGTCTTGAATCCTTTGTCTTCGGCGGATCTGGTTAAAAAAACGGTTTCGCCCGAAAGCGATATTGTTTCGAATGTCGTCGCCGCCGTGCCGGCAAATATCGCCGGAGCCGACACGCCGGAGCTGGAAAATGTAAAGGAAAAAGACCCGGTTTTCGCAGAGCTCGCCGAGCCTAAACTGCCGGAACTCGAACGGGAAAACCGCGCGCGTCTGCAAATGCAGTCGCCGAATCGTTTGTTTTTTTACTGGTCGCTGAAAAACAACCCGTATCAGATTTTGCGAAAAACTTTCGGCGGCAGAACGGGAAATTACCAGATGGTCGTCAAACTCATTAATCACTCACAAAATCGTGAAGATCTGTACCCGGTCGAAGCCGAGGGCAACTGGTGGTTTAACGTTGAAGCGGCGTCGAGCTATCAAGCGGAAATCGGTTTTTACGCGCCGAATCGCCCGTTTATACGCGTTATTTATTCGAACGCCGTCGAAACTCCGCGAAAAACTCCTTCGCCGCGCCACGCGACGGATGCCGATTGGGCTGTAACGGCGACTGACTTTGCCGAAGTTTTAGATTTTTCGGGCTTTTCTCGCGACGCTTTCGAAGTCGCTCTCGCCGGCGATGACGAACAGGCGGCGCTCAACGCCACCGGCAGCGCTCTTTCTCAATTAATCGGAAAACAAATCACGGATTCCGGGAATATTAATGCCGAAGAAATTCGTTTCGCGCTGCTCGCATTGGCTTCGGGCGTTTCTTTGTCCGAACTGCGAGGTTATATCAGCGAGGCGCTTTACGTTGTTTTGCGGGAAAATGCCGCCGCGCTCAGCGCCGAAAAATCGCTCGCCGCTTTGCAGCAGCATTTCGAAGTTTTCGCCGAAGAAATTACCGAAGCGGAAGAAATCGGCTCGGCGGTTTTCGGCGCCAGCCTGATTCATTTCCCGAAAACGATCAAAAAACGCGTCGTGCCGAAAAATATTTCGCCGAAACTTGCTCCGAAGCTTTTATCGAAGCTCTCGCCGAAGAGTTCTTTATGAGAATTGCCGGCTTTTAATTTATATATAGTTACAGAGAAGTTTGCAGATAGCGGCGGATAGTTTTATTCTCTATATCACAAAATATCACGAAAACTGTCTGCGAATTTTCTGTAAACTTTCTGAGAACTTAAATTATGCCTGTCGGTTATTTCAGCTTAATCTTACACGCACATCTTCCTTTTGTTCGTCATCCGGAATATCCCGAATTTCTCGAAGAAGATTGGCTGTATGAGGCTATTACGGAAGTTTACCTGCCGCTAATCTTTATTTTTCAGAATCTTCACGAAACCGGAGCAAAGCCCCGCCTGACTATGAACGTTTCGCCGCCGCTTTGCGAAATGCTCGCCGATAAACTGCTCGAAGAGCGCTACACAAGGCATCTCGAAAATTTGCTCGAACTGGCGAAAAAAGAATACGAAAGAGTTCAGCGCGAAGCGCCCGCCTTTAACGAAGCGGCGGAAATGTACGTGCGTAATTTAAGCGCCGCGCTCGATTTGTGGAACGTTAAATACGGCAGAAATTTGATTAACGCTTTCCGGGAACTGCAAAACGAAGGCGTGCTGGAAATCATCACATGCGGCGCGACACACGGCTTTCTGCCTTTAATTTCGACGCCTGAAGCGCGTCGCGCGCAGATTCAAGTCGCTGTCGCCAATTATAAAAAACATTTCGGCAGGCAGCCGCGCGGCATCTGGCTTCCCGAATGCGCATACGAGAGCGGCATCGAGAATCTTTTGAAGGAAGCGGGAATCGAATATTTTATCGGCGATTCGCACGCGATTCTTTACGGCGATCCGCGACCTCGTTTCGGCGTCCACGCTCCGGTTCTGTGTGAAAACGGCGTGGCGGTTTTCGCTCGCGACGTGGAAACTTCGCAGCAGGTCTGGAGCGCCGAGGTCGGTTACCCGGGCAATGCCGTTTACAGAGAGTTTTATCGAGACATCGGCTGGGACGCGCCGCTCGAATACCTGAAACCTTATTTACACGAAAACGGCGAGCGCAGGCATTTGGGGTTGAAATATCACCGCATTACGGGGAAAGGCGCTTCGCAGCACGACAAACAGCCGTATGTTCCGAACTGGGCGCGGGAAAAAGCCGCCGAACACGCTTCGGATTTTATCGCAAAGCGCATCGAACAGGCTCACCAATTGCGCGAAACTTTCGGCGGGCATCCGCCGCTTGTAACTTCGCCGTACGATGCGGAGCTTTACGGTCACTGGTGGTTTGAAGGACCGCAATTTTTGGATTATCTCTTCCGCAAACTGCATTACGATCAGGACGAGATCGAAGCCGTCACGCCCGGCGATTTTCTCGACGCGCGCATTCCGATCCAGATTCAAAAGCCTTCGGCTTCGAGCTGGGGCGAAAACGGTTATTACAAAGTCTGGCTCAACGAAGGAAATTCGTGGATGTACCCGTATCAGCACGACGCGGAACGCAAAATGACCGGGTTTGCCAATCGTTTCGAACACCCGAACCCGATCGAACGCCGCGTTTTAAATCAGCTTGCCCGTGAACTTCTTTTAGCGCAATCAAGCGATTGGGCGTTTCAGATTTATCAGGGCACGACGGTTCAATATTCTTCGCGCCGTTTTCAATCGCACATTCATCGCTTTGATCTTTTGGCGGAAATGCTCGAAAAAAACGAGTTTAACGAGCCTCTCTTAGCCGAAATCGAAAATCGCGACAATATTTTCGCGGAGATTGATTATACCGTTTATCGAAGCTGACGCGCCGTGTCGGTTTTGCCGCTCTAAGAGCGCCGCAATGATTTAACGGGAGTCAAAATCGAAAAAACAGGTCGGAGATTAGAATTTTTCAGCTTTATTCATTCTCCGTCGGTTTTAATCCGCTGCGCGTCGGGAGAAGCGAGGTTTGTTGTAAACCCTCTTTTCGATTTGCCTTAACAATAACGTAAAGTTATCATTTCTCTTTCATTTCTCGGAGGAAATTTTAAAAAAATAATGATAGAAAAAGGTGTGGAAATTGCGCCGGCAAGCGGCAAATTGGGTATTTTACTGGTTGGGCTCGGCGCTGTCAGCACGACTTTTATCGCAGGAGTCGAGGCGATTCGCAAAGGAATCGCCAAGCCGATCGGAAGTTTAACGCAGATGGGAACAATTCGTTTAGGCAAACGAACCGATAACCGTTCGCCTAAAATCAAGGATTTTGTTCCGCTCGCGGATTTGAATGATATTGTTTTCGGCGCCTGGGATATCTTTTCCGATTCCGCCTACGAAGCCGCGCTTCACGCCGGAGTTTTAGAAAAATCTCTGGTCGAAGATTTACGCGAACAGCTCGATTCCTTAAAGCCGATGTCGGCTGTTTTCTCGCAAAACTACGTAAAGCGTTTAAATGGAACGAACGTGAAAGAAGGCAAGAACAAAATGGAGCTTGCCGAACGCATCATCGAAGACATCGCGCGTTTTAAGGAAGAAAAAGGCTGCGACAGATTAGTGATCGTCTGGGCTGCTTCGACGGAGATTTTCCTCGAACAATCGCCGGCTCATCAAACTCTGGAAGCGTTTGAAAAAGGTTTGTACGACGATGATCCGTCGATCGCGCCGTCGATGATCTACGCTTACGCGGCGCTGAAATCCGGCGTTCCGTTTGCAAACGGCGCACCGAATTTGTCGGTTGATATCCCGGCGCTGACAAAGTTAGCCGAAGACAACAATGTGCCGATTTGCGGCAAGGATTTTAAAACCGGACAAACTTTGATGAAAACCATTATCGCGCCCGGTTTGAAATCGAGAATGCTCGGGCTCGACGGCTGGTATTCGACAAATATTTTAGGCAATCGCGACGGCGAAGTTTTAGACGATCCGGAAAGCTTCAAAACCAAGGAAGAATCGAAGCTTTCGGTGCTCGAGCATATTTTGCAGCCCGATGTTTACCCCGAGCTTTACAAAGATTTTTCCCACGTCGTCCGCATCAATTATTACCCGCCGCGCGGCGATAATAAAGAAGGCTGGGACAGCATCGACATTTTCGGCTGGCTCGGTTACAAGATGCAGATAAAAATCGATTTTTTGTGTCGCGATTCGATTTTAGCCGCGCCGCTTTGTCTCGACCTCGCGCTGTTTCTCGATCTAGCCAAACGCGCTCAGATGAAAGGCGTTCAGGAATGGCTTTCATTTTATTTTAAAGCTCCGCAAACCGCTCCGGAACTGTACCCGGAACACGATATTTTTATTCAGTTAATGAAGCTTAAAAATACTCTTCGTCACCTGCAGGGAGAAGATTTGATAACGCATCTCGGGCTTGAGTATTACGATTAAGCCCAAATAAGATAAAGGGTTATCAAAAAACCTAAAGTTGTTCCTTAATTTTTACCTTGCACAAACGATTTGTTTTGTGTTAAGAATAAGCAGAGCCGTGCTAAGCAGTGCGGCTCTCATAAGTTCCTTTGGAAGGTCTTCCAAAACGCCAAAGTCCAGCCAACGCAAACTCTTTTGAAATCATCAATATGACGAGCACCTAGCCGTATTTTCAAGTGCGGCGAAGGTTGTTTTGAAAAACCGCCTTTTTGCAAGACGAAGTAGCGAAAAGCGTTCTTTCAAGCAGTGAGGAGAGAAACGAGAATGAAAAATGAAATGTCTAAGAAGAAAGAATTAAATGAAAAAGTGGTTTTGCTTGACCCCGACAGGAAAAGCCCGCGAGCAAAAGAATTTGAAGACAAGCTCTCGGCTCGGATTGTCGGACAGGAACGCGCCGTCCGGCGAATGAGCGGGCTTTTCCAGATTTATCTGGCGGGAATGAACAATCCTTCGAGACCAATCGGCACGATGCTTTTCCTTGGACCGACGGGTTCGGGAAAAACGCGCGTGGTCGAAGCGGCGGCGGAAGTGCTTTTCGGCGAACCGCATTCGGTCATTAAAATCGACTGCGCCGAGTTTCAGCACTCGCACGAAATCGCCAAGCTGATCGGTTCGCCTCCGGGATATCTCGGACATCGCGAAACTTCGCCGATGCTGACGCAGGAAAATCTTGATAAAGGACATACCGAAGACACCAAGCTTTCCTTTGTTTTGTTCGATGAAATTGAAAAAGCTTCGGATTCGCTCTGGCAATTGCTTCTCGGTATTCTGGATAAAGCGACATTGACTTTGGGTGATAATCGCCGCGTCGATTTTTCTAAAACCGTTGTCATTATGACTTCGAATTTAGGCGCGCGCGAAATGAGCGATATGATTTCCGGCGGAATCGGTTTCGCGCCGACGAAAAGCGGGAAAAATCCGGACGATAACGAAATTGACACGAAAATTTACCGTACTGCTTTAGAAGCCGCGAAACGTAAGTTCTCACCGGAATTTATGAATCGTATCGATAAAGTAGTCGTATTCAGAAGCCTCAAAGAACATCATTTGAGACAGATTTTGGGAATCGAGCTTACATCGGTTCAAGACCGCATCACCGAATCGGCAGGCACCAAGTTTATTTTTGAGTGCACTAACGATGCGAAAGAGTTTTTACTCAAAGAAGGCATTGATCTTAAATACGGAGCGCGTCATTTGAAACGCTCGATCGAACGTTTCCTGGTTTACCCGCTTTCGAATCTGGTTGCGACGCAGCAGATTGAAACCGGCGATCTCGTAACGGTCGGTTATGACGAAAGTGTCGATCAGCTTGTTTTCACGAAACAATCCGGCGGAATGATTGTCAGCGATCACGACGGGCAAATGCCCGGCACCGATCTCGACAGTAAATCCGATGCCGTCGGCTTGCCGCTTCCGCATGCGCAAACCGCTATCGGGATGAGCAAATCGAAAGGTGAAAATAACGAAGTTTAACTTAAGTATTTTTACACCACTTAATAAAAAATAAAAAAGCGGCGATGAAACTTCATCGCCGCTTTTTTATATCAAACCGTGCAGTCTTAAGTCTTCCTCAAACTGCGCGGTTTGATATAAATTGCATCGCATTAAGACCGAATCTTTTCGCGCCATCGACGTTTTCCGGCAAATCGTCAACAAAAAAACATTCTTCCGGCAGGCATCGCGCCGCTTTTACGACCATTCGAAATATCTCTTACGAAGGCTTTACGGCGTTTACATTGTGTGACAAAACAAATTCGTCGATATAATTTAAGATCGGATAATTTTCTTTTATAAAATCAAAATGCATTTCGTTTGTGTCGGAAAGAACGAGAAGTTTATATTTTTCCGATAAAGCCTTGACGGTTTGCTCGGCAATCAACGGTTCGGGCGTAAAAGTGCAGTTCCAGGCTTCGAAAAAATCCTCGAAACTCATCTTCATCCCGAGTTCTTTTATGACCGCTTCGTAAAATTCGGCGGTAGATATCGCTCCCAAAGTGTATTCGCGCACCAAAAGCGATGAAATGGCTTTGCCGAAAATATCTTCGCGCGAATGCTCGCAGGCGGCTGTAAATCTTTGCACGATCTTGTTGTGATCGAACGAAACGATCACATTGCCCAAATCGAAAATAAAGGTTTTATCATAATAACTTTTTCAACGGCTCTCGAAATGCGCCGAAATCCGCCGCAAAACCCTTGATGCGAAAGAATTTTATATGAAATGCGGGTTAAATTTTGCTTTTTGCCCGAATAACGCTTCTCCTGGGATTACATTGTTTTTTATTTTGTTAAAATCTACTGATAGTTTCCCTCTAATTAAAGTTGGTACTTTATAGCTTTTAAAATGAAAAAATCTGTTAATCCCCCAGCAGTCTGTTTCGCTGAAAGAGAAACAGCTAAAAGTCGAATGGTCAGGGAGCAAATGCTCGCTAAAGACATCTTTGAAACGATTACCGATGTTTTTTTTGCTCTCGACAACGAATCTCGCTTTACTTACATTAATCACCATGCCGAACTGATGTACAACATCGTTCGAGAAAAACATCTCGGACAAAGCATCTTTGATCTTTTTCCCAACATTCGGGACACGATCGTTCAGGAACAATACGAAAAAGCGATGCGCGATCAGGTTCCGGTTGAATTCGAATGGTTATCGTCTTACACAAATAGATGGCTTGAAATTCGCGCCTATCCTTCGCCCGACTGGCTGCTGATTTACATACATGATATTACGCAGCGCAAACAGGCGAAAGAACAACTGTCCGAAAGCCAGGAACGATACCGTTTGCTTTTTAATTCGATCGACCAGGGATTTTGCGTGACCGAAGTATTGTTTAGCGATTTAGGCAATCCGGTCGATTATCGCTTTCTGGAAATAAATCCGACCTTCGCGAAAATGACGGGAATCTCGAGCGAGGCGGCTTTGAGCGGGAAAACGGTGCGAGAACTTATTCCGGACATTGAAGATAAGTGGATTAAGAAATTCGGCGAAATCGCTTTGAACGGAAAGCACGAACGTTTTGTGGAGAAATCCAGGCTGCTCGGTCGCTGGTTTGATATTTACGCTTTTCGCATTGGCGGGGACGGAAGTCAAAAAATCGCCGTATTTTTTAACGATATTACCGAGCGTAAACTTTCTGAACAATCCCTGCTCGACAGCGAAAATAAATATCGAACCCTGATCGAACAGGCTTCCGACGGCATACATACATACGATTTTGAAGGTAATTTTCTTGACGTTAATACGCGACTTTGCGAAATGCTCGGTTATACGGCTGAAGAGCTTTTGCAGATGAATGTTAAAGACTGCGTTCCGCCCGGAGACCTGGAGACGAACCCGATTCGCTTTAACGAATTGATTGCCGGAAAATCGATTATCAGAGAAAGAACTCTGCGCCGGAAAGACGGAACGATTTTTCCGGTTGAAATAAGCGGGCGAATGATTAAGCAGGGCGTTTTACAGGGAATAATCAGGGATATTACCGAACGAAAACTCGCCGAACAAATTCTGCGCCGCTCGAACGAAGAGCTGGAATTTCTTGTGCGTCAGCGCACAGAAGAAGTGGAAAAAGCCAATGTGGAACGCGTACAGGTTTTGCACCAACTCGTTACCGCGCAGGAAGACGAGCGCCGCCGCATCGCGCGTGATCTGCACGATGAGCTCGGACAGCAGATGACGGTTTTGCGAATCGAGATGGAAAGACTTAAGAATATGTGCGGCGAAAATGAAGAACTGCAAAAACAGGTGGAGGTAGCAAGCCGAATCGCCCGCCAGCTCGATTCGGATGTTGATTTTTTAGCGTGGCAGGTGCGCCCGACCGTCCTGGACGATATCGGTATCGTTGCCGCCATCAATCAATACGTTCAGCAGTGGTCCGAGCACTTTAAGATATCGGTAGATTTCCAAGCCAAAAAATTTCGCACGACGCGGCTTAAATCGGAAATTGAAACCAGTTTTTACCGTATAATGCAGGAAGCTCTTAACAATGTCTCGAAACATTCAAAGGCGAGCAGCGTTAATATCTTTCTCAAACCGCGCGACAAAAGTGCCGTTTTAATTATTGAAGACAACGGCATTGGATTTGAACCGGAAAAGGAAGATATACTTCGAAAAAGTATGGGATTAACAGGAATGTACGAACGCGCCGCCCTGATCGGCGGAACTTTAGAAATCGAATCGGCAAAAGGCTCGGGCACCACAATTTATGTCACTGTTCCTATTTCAACCGACGGGACGGAAAAGGAGTAAAGAAATAAGAATGAGTGAAATCAAGGTTTTGATCGCCGAAGATCACAAGATCGTGCGTGCCGGTTTGAAAATGATTATAGACTCGCAGATTGATATGAAAGTCGTCGGTGAAGCCGACGACGGACATCAAGCCATACAGATGACGCGCAAACTCAAACCGGACGTCCTGGTTATGGATGTTTCCATGCCGGAATTAAACGGTCTGGATGCGGCTGCGAAACTGAAAAGAACCGTGCCTGATACGAAAATTCTGACCTTAACGCGCCATACCGACAAGGCTTATATACAGGAGCTTTTGCAGATCGGCGTCTCGGCTTATGTTTTAAAGCAAAGTCCTTCGGTAGAGATGCTGCGCGGAATTCGAATCGTTGCCGGCGGCGGAAATTATCTCGATCCGGCGGTGACGCGCGATATTTTCAATCTTGTCGGCAGGCAAAGCAGACAGAAAGACTCGGGCAACGAGAAATTAAACGAACGCGAATCCGAAGTTCTTCGTTTAATCGCACTCGGCTACAGCAACAAGGAAATCGCCGCTCAACTCGATACGAGCGTCAAGACAATCGAAAGTCAAAAAGCCGCGGCGACGCGAAAACTTAATATCAAAGGGCGAAATGAAATAGTAAATTACGCAATATTACAGGGATGGATGAAAGAGAATTGAAATCTTTCGTTACTTTATCCGGGCGCATTTTCGAAGCGTAAAAATTTACTTTGGCGAGATTAGTTTGTCCGGCTCAACGCTCTTTTTACCGCTTCTTTCCATTTCCGTTTTAATTCATTGGCTTTTGCTTCAGGCATTTTCGGCTCGAAACGTTTGTCAGTTTGTTCGTGCTTGGCAATTTCTTCTTTTGAACGCCAGAAACCGACTGCCAGACCGGCTAAATAAGCCGCGCCGAGCGCGGTCGTTTCGGTGATTCCGGAACGCACAACGGGAATCCGCAGAACGTCGGCTTGAAACTGCAAAAGCAAGTCATTGCCCGCCGCCCCGCCGTCAACACGAAGCTCTTTTAATTCACAGTTTGAATCGGCGCGCATCGCTTCGAGCAAATCAGCCGTCTGGTAGCAGATCGATTCGAGCGCCGCGCGGGCGATGTGTGCTTTGCCCGTTCCGAGCGTTAGACCCGAGATCAAGCCGCGCGCGTTCTGATCCCAATGCGGCGCGCCCAAGCCCGCGAACGCGGGAACAAAATAAACACCGCCGTTATCCTCGACCGAATTTGCGAGCGCTTCGACATCGGTCGATTTCTCGATGATTCCGAGCGAATCGCGCAGCCATCGAATAACCGCGCCGCCGATAAAAACGCTTCCCTCGAGCGCGTATTCGGTTTTATCGCCGATCTGCCAGGCGATTGTCGTCAGCAAGCGGTTTTCCGATTTAACCTTTTGCGTACCAGTATTTTGCAGCATAAAACAACCGGTGCCGTATGTGTTTTTGGTCAAGCCTTTTTCGAAACATTTCTGCCCGAAAAGCGCGGCTTGCTGATCGCCGGCGATTCCTGCGATCGGAATTCCTTTTAATTCTTCGATTGTCTTTATTTCGCCGTAAACTTCGGAAGACGGGCGAACTTCGGGCAAAATCGAACGGGGAATATCGAAGATTTCGAGCAATTCATCGTCCCATGCTAAATTTTCGATATTGAAAAGCATCGTCCGCGAAGCGTTGGAAACATCGGTTAAGTGTTTTTCGCCGCCGGTCAGATTCCATACGAGCCAGCAATCGATCGTTCCGAAAGCGAGATCGCCGTTTTCGGCAAGCTTTCTCGCGCCTTCGATCGTTTCCAGAATCCTGTTTATTTTGCTCGCGCTGAAATACGCGTCAACTTCCAGACCGGTTTTGCGGCGAATCGTCTCGCCGTGTCTTTCGCGGATTCGATCGCAAAAAGCCGAAGTTCTCCGGTCCTGCCAAACGATTGCGTTACAAACGGGCTTGCCCGTTTTTCGATTCCAGCAAACCGTCGTTTCGCGCTGATTGGCAACTCCGACGCCGGCAATATCTGAAGTCTTAAGCCCGGCTTTTTCGACCGCTTCGATCGCTATAAAACGCTGATTTTCCCATATGTCCTGCGGATTATGTTCGACCCATCCGCTTTGCGGGTAAATCTGCCGGTGTTCTTTTTGCGAAATCGAAATCAGACGGCTTTCCGCGTCGAAAATTATCGCACGGCTGCTCGTCGTTCCCTGGTCAAGCGCGAGAATATATGACATACGTTGATCCTGCTTTGAGTTTTATTAAAAGCTTATTGATTTATAACACTGAAAATTTCAAATCAAACCCTCGTCGCTCCGTAATCGCAGTATTCGATAAGCGGGCATTGCTCGCATAAAGGCTCGCGCGGGCGACAAATTTCTCTGCCGAGGCGAATCAGATTGACGTGCAGCGAGTAGAATTTACCTTTCGGCACGAGTTCATCCAGAAGCTTGTGCGCCTTTGCGTCCGTGATTTTTGCGGGAAGAACGCCCATTCGTTTTAAGACGCGAAAAATATGCGTGTCGAGCGGAAAGACTTCTTTATGACAAGCGAAAAGCAATGTGCAGGCGACGGTTTTCGGACCGATGCCGCGAAAGCTTTGCAGGTAATCGCGCGCCGCTTCGTCCGGCATTTGCTCGACGAAGTCAAGCGAAAGCGTTTTGCGGGTTTCCTTTATTTGCCGCAGTAAATCCTTTATAACTCCGGCTTTTTGATTTGCCAAGCCGCCGAGCCGGATTTCGTCAGCGATTTCGCTTTCGTCCGCTTCGGACACGTTTCGCCAGTTTCCGAAACGTTTTTTCAAATTGCCGAAAGTTCGTTCGCTGTTTACGTCGCTCGTCGCCTGCGACAAAATAATATTAATCAGCATCGAAAGCGGATCGCTTTTCGGACGAAGCTTCGGCTCGCCGAATGTGTTTTCGAGATTTTGAACGATATAAACGAAAGGTTTTTCTTCATTGATCGCGGCGGCAATCTCTCTTAACTTTTCATTTTCGGATTTCGCAATCATTGGCTTTTGAAATTAACGCGGCAAAACCGGGGTTGCCGCTTAATAAAAAAAAATAAAGAGCGGCAATTCCCGTATGACAGGCAATAAATCGCAAATTCGGTTAATTAAATTAAATCGAGCGCGTCACGCAGATCAGCGATCAAATCGTCTGAATCTTCGACGCCGACGGAAAGGCGAATTAATCCGTCCGTTACGCCTGCCTGCAATCTTTGTTCGCGGCTTAAAGCGGCGTGCGTCATCGAAGCCGAATGCTGAATAATTGTTTCGACTCCGCCGAGCGATGTGGCAAGCGTGCAAACTTTCACGTTGTTAACCAGAGTTTTTCCCGCTCCGGCGCTGCCGACATCAAAAGCGATCATTCCGCCGAAGCCTTTCATCTGCAATTTTGCCGTTTCGTGATTTTGATGAGCTTCAAGTCCGGGATAGTAAACAGCTTCGATTTTCGGGTGAGCGGCTAACATATGCGCTACGGCGTATGCGTTTTGGTTGTGGCGTTCCATTCTTAAACCGAGGGTCTTTATTCCGCGCAAAATCAGCCACGCAACTTGCGGCGCGATGTTTCCGCCGTAAAGCTTCGTTGTTTTCAGCCGCGCGTTCTCGACGATTTCTTTTTTACCGACCATCAAACCGGCGGTTAAATCGCTGTGACCGCCGAGATATTTCGTCGCGCTGTGGACGACCAGATCGATTCCAGCGTTTAGCGGGCGCGTGTTGAAAGGCGTTGCGAAAGTATTGTCGGCAATGGTAACGATATTGCTTTTCCGGGCGATTTCCGAAACTGCGGAAAAGTCCGTGATTTTCAAAAGCGGATTCGAAGGCGATTCGAGCCAGAACACTTTTGTGTTCGAACGAACGGCGGCGGCATAACTTTCAGCCGCGGTCGCGTCAACATAACTTATTTCAACGCCGAATTTCTCGTTCAATTCCTCGAAGAAAAGCGTCGTCGTCGAATACATCGAATTCGGCACAACGATATGATCGCCGGATTTTACAAGAGACAAAACCGCGGTCGAAATCGCCGCCATTCCCGAAGCGAACGAAAGAGCCGATTCGCCGTTTTCCAGCTCGCACATAGCTTTTTCAAGCGCGTTTTGCGTCGGATTTCCCAGTTTCCCGTAAAAATAACCTTCTTTAAGATGATTATGAATCGCCGCGCCTTCGTCGGCATCCGCAAACGCGTAAACCGATGCGTTATAAATAGGAACGGAAACCGAACCGTGATTCTGCGATAAGTCTTCGCCCGCGTGAACCGCTAAAGTATAAAATGATTTTTCAGCCATTATTGTTAATTTAATTTGTAATTTTACCGGCTAATGCTAACCATTTTGTCGTTTTGTCGCAAACGCGTTACAGCGAAAACTGATTTTCGAGCGTGTTTTTTCCAAAAAATATAAGTGTTTGCTCGCCTGTTTGTTCGACGCAAAATAAAAAAACGTTCTGATCGTGTTTTTTTTCTTGTTGTTTCTCGGTTTTTATGTTTTATATATCGCAAAGCGAATATGTACGAAAATAAGTTCGCACAATATCAAAACAAAGTTAATTTACAAAAGCCAAAAGTAAACTTTATGAAAAGCGATAATAATTTGCCGGAAATGGAAAGCCTGTTTTTAGCCTTGGCGGACAAAACTCGCCTGCGCCTTTTGAATTTAATGCGCGGCGGCGAAATTTGCGTGTTTTTTTTTACGGAAGTTACGGGCGAGAACCAGCCGAAAGTTTCGAGGCATCTCGCTTATCTGAAAAATGCCGGAATCGTTTCGGCGCGGCGCGAGGGAAAATGGATGTTTTACAAAATCGTCGAGCCGAAGACTTCATCCGCCGCAAAAATTTTGCGGGACACTCTGGAATGGCTGGAAACTCAAAGTTCGCTGCAGGCGGATTATGACAAATTAATACAAATTTCCGGAGCCCTCGACATATCTGAAACCGGCAGCGGCGAGCTGGCGGATAATATATTTGTCGAAACGAATATGAGGGCTGCGAAAAGAGAACAGCTTGAAATACATCTTTTATAATTCGGTTGATAAAGATTCTTTTTCGAGCGTGTAAGGACAATGGCGACAGTTGTTTCGGCAGCAATAACCGCGCTTTCTGAGAAAATGCCCGGTTAAAACCATTAAACCTTTTTCGTAATAGAAATCCGTGCCTTCAAGGAATTCAGGCTTTTCTTTTTCCTTTTTTTGTTTCGCGTCCCGGTTCATTTAATAGATTTTAATAGATTTATTTACAGATCTGAATGTTTTTCATACAAAGCCAGAAATTCCTTATTGCCGTCGGCGCCCGTGATCGGTGAATCCGTTACCTTTGAAACTTTTAATCGGCAGGTTTCCGCAAAACCGTTTACTTCTGCAACTACGCGTTCGTGTTTTTCCGGCTCCCGGATAATTCCTCCTTTTCCGACTTCGCCGCGCCCGACCTCGAACTGCGGTTTTATCAGCGCGATCACTTTTCCGTGTTCTTTTAGAAGCGGAACGAGAGCGGCAAGAATCTTGGTAACGGAAATAAACGATACGTCCATAACAATCAAATCGAATAATTCAGCGAAATCTTCCGGCTTTAAATACCGGGCGTTAACATTTTCGCGAACTTCGACGCGCTCATCGTTTCTTAATTTCCAGACCAGCTGATTCGTGCCGACATCAACCGTCACAACCTTTTTAGCGCCGTTTTGCAAAAGGCAATCGGTAAATCCGCCGGTTGACGCGCCGACGTCGAGACAAACATATTCGTTTGGCTGAATATGAAATTCGCTCAAAGCTTTTTCGAGCTTTAATCCGCCGCGACCGACGTATCTGGTTTCTTCGCTTTGTCCTTTGATGCGGATTGCCGCGTCGCGGGGAAACGATTCCGAAGGTTTTTCGACGCGCTTCTCATCGACTAAAACGACGCCTGACATTACGAGCGCCTGCGCTTTTGTACGCGAATCGGCAAATTCCTGTTCAACTAAAAGTTTGTCAATCCGCTCTTTTTTCATAATAAAGATTAAATTAAAGATTAAATTTTCCGCAAAAGCCGCGAAGCCGGCAAGCGTTTCGGGGAAAAACAAATTTTTATTGTTCGATGCTTTCGGCTTGAAAATCCTGTAAATCGAAATCTTGCGCCGTGTAATAAATTTGAATCGGACGACAGCAAACCTCGCAGTCTTCGATATAACTTTGTTCCGCAATCGATGCGTCGAGAAGAAAAGAAATTTCCTGCCAGCAATACGGGCATGTAAAAAAATGTTCGATTTCCATTAAGCTTTCCTAATTTTACCTTTGTTTCGGGTTCGGTTTGCAAGATGCTATTCTAAAAATCGAAAAAACATTAATTTTTCGCGGGTTTCTCGATTTTGAACACCTTTTTTGGGAACAATACGAATTTAGCAAAATGAAAACGGAAACGAAACTGTCGGGGTTTGCAAAATATGCGTGGTTTACATTGGCGTATAACGTCGTCGTTATTGTGTGGGGCGTTTTTCTGCGCGCTTCGAAATCCGGCGACGGCTGCGGGCAGCACTGGCTGACTTGCCACGGAGAAGTTATCCCTTCAGCGCCGGAACTGAAAACCGTTATCGAATTTTCGCACCGGATTACAAGCGGAATCGCTTTCCTCGTCGTTTTGGCTCTGGTCGTCTGGGCGTTTCATCGTTACGCAAAGGGAAATCCGATACGAAAAGCGGCAGTCATTTCGTTTGTTTTCATCAGCATCGAAGCGCTCGTCGGCGCCGGGTTGGTTTTAACCGGAAATACAGCCGAAACGCTGACCGACGCTCGACCGTTCTGGATGATCGGACATTTGACAAATACTTTTATTTTACTGGCATTTCTAACTTTGACGGCGTGGTTTGCGAGCGGCGGAAAACGTTTGTCATTTAAGGCGCAGCCGAAAGTCTTATTAATGCTCGGGCTGGGCGTTTTCGGGATATTCTTGATCGGCGTAACCGGTTCGGTGGCGGCTTTGAGCAGTATGGTTTTTCCTTCGGCGACAATTTCCGAAGGCATTGCGAAAGATTTTTCCGCAACGTCGCACATCCTGCTGCGTTTGCGTATCAGTCATCCGATTTTATCAATCCTGGTCGGCATTTTCCTGGCGTTTCTGGCGGGCTGGATAAACGCGAAAGCCAAAGCGAACGGTTCATCTAATCGCTGGGCGAATATTTTGACGCTTTTGATTTTGATTCAATTCGCCTCCGGCGCGATAACGCTTTTCACGCTGGCTCCGATCGTCATGCAACTCGTTCACCTGCTTTTAGCCGATGCCGTCTGGATCGCGTTCGTTTTGATGTCAGTCACGGTTTTAGCCGTGCAAAATGAAACGGAAAACGCCTGCCCGGAAAATCTTCTGCGGGAAAATATTTCGTGATTTTTTTCACTTTGTTTTTTTACTTTAATTGCTTAAATAAGCGTGCTTAGCCCGAAAACTTTAATTTAAATTATTTGCCGTCGCCTTTGCGCCATCTTTCGCCGAGCGCGACCAGTTCGTCTAATTTCATCTGCAATTGATCGCGGCTTTTTTCGATTTCTTCGTCGGTCGCCGTTTCGGAAACGTAGAACGGTTCGGCGATATAGACGCGCGCGCGGCTGAACGGGAAGGGAATTTGCAGATTGTCCCAATTCTTTACTTGCCAGTATCTTTTTACTTCGATCATAAACGGCATCACCGGATTGCCGGTTTTTTTCGCGAGCAGGCACGCGCCGGTTTTGGCGACGTATTTCGGTCCTTTCGGTCCGTCTACCGAAAAACCCATCGGCAAGCCTTTTTTCATCAGGCGAATCATTTCGACCAGCGCGCCGATGCCGCCGCGCGTCGAAGAACCGCGCACGACGCCGAAACCGAATCGCTGGATAAAGCGCGCGATGTACTCGCCGTCGAAACTTTGCGAGCTCATCACGATTATTCCGCGATGCCTGAAATAATACGTCGCTAAAAAAATCCGGTTGTGCCAGAAAGTTAAAACGGGAATTTTTCCGCCGCGCTCGATCGCTTCCAGATGCTCCCATCCTTCTCTTTCGAAACGAATCGTTTTTCCGATCAGGTAAACCAGCGCGTAAAAAAATACGTCGGCAATTCGAATCAAAAGGCGTTGGCGCAAAGAATAACGTTTTAGTGAACCGTGTTTGTAAACTTCTTCAATCTTTTCCGTCTTTTTTTTCGGCATTAATAGAAAATTTCTACCAATTTGAGTTATTATGTGCAACAAAGATAATCATTTTATCGTTTATTTCTACAGGAAAAGCTCTTTTACCGCAAACGGAAGGTGTGAATGCAAAGACGAATTTTAATTGTTGACGACCACGATGATTTGAGCAGCGCGCTTACAGAGGTCTTCAGCAAAAGCGGATATTACGTTAAAACAACCGAAAGCCGCGAAGAAGCACTCGATCTTGATAAAGTCGATGCATTCGACCTGGTTATCTCTGACCTCGACGGCGACATCGCTTTCCCGAAAGATGACGCCGAACAGGCGGAAGACCTCTGCCTGCCCGAAAACGATCCGGAAGAATACAATCGCAGCTCGGTCAAAGCCTTTAAGGTTTGCGCCACTAATTTTCGCCGCGAAGATTTTAACGAAGACGAGCTTAAAAATCTTTTTGAAACGGTTTTGAACTACAAAGCGCAGTTTGTTGATAAAATGCAGGCGGTTCAGCAGATTCGAGAAAAAATCGAATTCGTTTTTCCGAGCGCCATCAGCCTGATGCATTCGATTTTAGAATATCTTATGAAGCGCGTCGAAAAGGTCGGCGTGATAAACCCGGAAAGCTCGAATCTTTTTATCGCGCTCGACGAAGCTTTCGTTAACGCCGTCAAGCACGGCAATAAATTCGACGCAAATAAAATCGTCAAGGTTTCGGCTGAGGTTTCGACAAAAGAAGCGCGATTTACCGTCGAAGATCAGGGCGACGGTTTCGACGTCGAATCAATCCCTGACCCGCGCAATCCCGACAATCTCTTTAAATCTTCCGGGCGCGGCGTGTTGTTTATCTATAATATTATGGACGAGGTTCGCTACAACGAGCGCGGCAATCGTTTGGAAATGATTAAGAAAAGCGATAAATTTAAAGAAAGCGAATTTCAGATAAGTTAAGATTGCAGCGTTTCTGATGTGTAGATAATGTGTGGAAATATAATAGAAATATATAGAAATATATAGAAAGAACGCACATAAAAAATAATAGAAAATCGAAGTAATTCTTAAATCCGGCGAATCGACAAAACAATCTTCCCCGAAATTTTATTAGTCTTGGAAATTACAAAAAAATTAGGCAATTTCGAACGCGTTTACGGCACATCGCCGGTTTATTTACAAAGGGCGGCGATTATCGCAGTCGTTTCATTCGTGTTTTTTCTGTCGATGATGATCGCTTTTTCAATTCGTCAAAACATCGGTTATTTTCTGCTGGCGAGCGCCTTTTTAATCATTCAGTTGTTTACGCTTTTCGGCTGGATTACACAAAGAAAAAACGAATTGAAGTTTTACGAAAACGGATTTGTTTACCGGAAAAACACGTGTTTCTGGCACGAAATCAAGTCTGTAAACTCGAAAACCGAAAGCGGTATGATGAGCGGCAAAAAAATAAATTTTGAAATTATCAAAACAAACGGCGAAAAGATAGTTTTAACCGAAGCGATTTACCGCGTCGAAGAAGTAATAGAACAAATTAAAAAAAATAAAAAAAGCCTGGATAAAGTTTGAAAATAACGAAAGTCGCGCCGGCGGACGAACGCGCTTAAAAAAGGTTTTCACGGAAAACAATTATTAAAAATCCCTGAAAACTTGTTTTATACGCGCCCTCGTTCGCTTTTCTGTTTTTTAATTCAATAAATTTGATTCTTAACCGGCGTGTAACGGCGCGGAAAGTTTTAATAAATTTTTACGAAAAAAGCGAAAGAGCTTATTGGTCAATCTGCCAGCGTTTCTGCTTTTTCGGTTTTGCCTCTTCCTTTTTGCCTCCGGGTTTCTACTTTTTTCTTTCCACTTTTCACATTTCAAACGATTTTCTTGTATTCTATCTCTTTGATATCTTTATATATTTATATAGCAATTATTTAATAAACGGAGAATATATGAGCGTAGAAGTTGTAATGCCTCAGATGGGCGAATCAATTACCGAAGGAACCGTATCAAAATGGCTGAAAGCAGTCGGCGATAAAATCGAGCGAGACGAACCTCTTCTGGAAATTTCAACCGATAAGGTCGATGCCGAAGTCCCGAGCCCCGGCGCGGGCGTGCTGCTCGAAATTCGCAGTCAGGAAGGCGAAACGGTCGAAGTCGGTGCCGTAGTTGCGGTTATCGGCGCGGAAGGCGAAAGCGCCGTAAACGGTTCGTCTGCCGCGCAGGCAGCTGCCGAAGCGCCGCAAATCAAAGAACCGGCACCTGTGGTCGAAGAAGCAAAAAGCGAACCGGTCGCCGCGCCCGCTCCTGCAACAGCTGAAAATTCGGTTCCGGCAAAGACGGCTCCGGCGAGCTCTGAAAACGCGACTGAAGTTGTCATGCCGCAGATGGGCGAATCGATTACCGAAGGAACCGTTTCGAAATGGCTGAAAGCGGTCGGCGATAAAATCGAGAAAGACGAGCCGCTTCTCGAAATCTCGACCGATAAAGTCGATGCCGAAGTCCCGAGTCCTTCCGCAGGCGTTTTACTTGAAATCAGGGCAGCTGAAGGCGAAACCGTCGAAGTCGGTTCGGTCGTCGCTTTAGTCGGCGCGGAAGGCGCAAGCGCCGCGTCAAGCTCCGCCGGTCAAACTGCTCCAGCCGCGCAAAAGCAAGCTGAACAAGCGACAGCCGTCGCGACCGGCGCTTTCGTTACAGCGCCTGTCGAACAAAAACAGGAAACCGAAGAAACCGAAGGCAGAAGCTACGATTACAATCGTCCGGGCGCGGTCGAAGAAGCAAGCTCAGCCGGAAACGCTCAAACCGGAAACGGACAGATTTCGAACGGCAGCGAACTTTCGCTGGAAGATTTGCGCAAAACAAAATCAAGCCCGCTCGTTCGCAATATCGCCAAACAGCACGGCGTAGATATTTCGAGGCTTCAGGGAAGCGGAATGAGCGGACGCGTAACGAAAAAAGACATTTTATCTTTTATCGAATCGGGCGCGGCGCTTCGCCCGCAGGACCTTCTGCGCAAAAACGCTCCCATCGCGCCGGTCACGCAGCCGCAAACCGGTGCGCAGGCGACACAAAAAGCCGCGTTCAATGCTCCGGCGGTTACCGCTTCGGTCGGAGACAAGACCGAGCCGATGTCGGTTATGCGCAAAAAAATTGCCGACCACATGACTTTTTCCAAGCAGACTTCGGCGCACGTAACGAGCGTTTACGAAATCGATATGACGAACGTCGCGAAATTCCGCGATAAAAATAAAAATGAATTTCAATCGCGTTACGGCACGAAACTGACGTATATGCCGTTTATTTTTCAGGCGGTTTCCAACGCTTTGAGAAAATTCCCGATCGTCAATTCGCAAGTGTCCGGCGATCAGATCATTTATAAAGGCGACATTAATCTGGGAATGGCGGTCGCGCTCGATTGGGGCTTGATCGTTCCCGTCATTAAACGCGCCGATACGCTTTCGCTTTCGGGGCTTGCCTTGTCTGCAAACGATCTGGCTGACCGCGCGAGAACGAAAAAACTTTTGCCCGACGAAGTTCAGGGCGGAACTTTTACGATCACGAATCCGGGCGTTTTCGGCGGTCTTTTCGGCACTCCGATTATAAATCAGCCGCAGGTTGCCATTCTTTGCGTCGGAACGATCGAAAAACGTCCGAAAGTAATCACAACGCCCGACGGCGACGATGTCATCGCAATTCGCTCGATGGCTTATTTTGCTTTAACTTACGATCATAGAATCGTCGATGGAGCGGATGCGGAAAAATTCCTGTCTTATATGAAAGAATATCTGGAAAACGCACAGTTCGCTTTATAAAGCTTATCCGAAACGAATCAAAAGCGGACAGTTTTAGAAACCTAAAACTGTCCGCTTTGAGTACATAGACGGTTACGCGTTTCTCCCGCCGTTTTATCTTAAACGCTAAAAACCAAGGCGTTTAAAAGTTTCAATCATACGTTTCGTTTGATTCTGGCACGATTGTTGTTTCTTTTGAAACCATTGTAATTCTACCAATTCATTTGATTTCGATAATTGCCATAAACCTGTTATCGAAATTGTGATTTTTATTTTGTGTTTTGTGGAATATGAAAGGAATAAAATTTGGCAGTTCGACAACCCGAGCTAAATTTCAAACGTCATATATTGGTAGTGTTAAATATATTAAACCAAAAATCTTAAATTTTTAGTTTGGAGATAAAAATTCTATGTTAAAAAAAATTTCAGCTTTGTCCCTGGCATTACTTATGGGCGTAACAAGCGCTTTAGCGCAAGACGCTCAGACTCGCAGCTTAACTGCCGGACAAAAATATAAAATTAAAGGCGTCGTAGTAGAAAAGGACGACACGAGTTTTATTGTTCGCGATGCAGTCGGCGTTAATACACGCGTTGCCGTTGCGCCGAACACGAGCATTAAAACAAAAGGCGGCTTTTTCGGCGGCGGCGATGCGGTCGCTGCAAATCAAATCGTTCGCGGTTTGAATTTGGAAGTAGAAGGACGCGGCGACAATAGCGGCAGTTTGACGGCTGATAAAGTCCGTTTCGGAAAAGATGATTTTCGCGTCGCTCAATCAATTGACAGCCGCGTTACACCGGCTGAAGAAAGACTCGACCAGGCTGAACAGAACGCTCAGCGTATCTCAGGACAAATTGAAGAATTAGTGGCGATTTCCAACTCGGCACGCGGCGGCGCCAAAGCTGCGCAGGATACGGCTGATGCGGCGATTGCCGGCGTTAACGCTACCAATCAGAGACTTTCAGCGGTTGACGATTATGTCGTTCAATCGACACAAACGGTTAATTTCAGAGTAAACAGCTCTGTGCTTTCGCCTGAAGGCAAACAAAACCTTGATGCTTTAGCGCAAAACGCTTTGACGATGAAAGGTTATCTTATCGAAGTTACAGGTTTCGCTTCAGCTGACGGCGACGCCAAAAAGAATAAAGAATTAAGCCGACGCCGCGCGCAGGCGGTGCTTGATTATTTAATTGAAACGCACAACATTCCGCTTCGTCGTATCGGCGTTTCGTACGGTTTCGGTGAAGCTCAGGCAATTGCCGATAATTCGACTCCGGAAGGACGCGCGCAGAATCGCCGCGTTGAAGTTAAATTAACGGTCAGCAAAGGCTTGAATCAAAATGTCGAAGTTCGTCCGGCGACCGCAACCGATAACGGCGGCGATCAATAATATTAGTTTTTAGCAAATGAGGACAAATTGCGATGAAAAACGGCAAAAGTTTTTTATCGGCTTTTGTCCTCATTTTTTTATTTTTAAGCTTTGTGCGAGTGCAAAAGAAATATTCAGTTATGAAAATTAAAAATCTTCAATTATCCGCTATCGCTTTTTTATTTAGTGTTATTTTTGCATTTTCCGCAGTTGCACAAACGCCGCAGACAGCGCCGCCCGTTAAAGACGACGAAATCATCAAGGTCAGTTCGCGTCTCGTCGTCGTACCGGTTTCGGTCACGGATGAAGCCGGTCAGCCGGTTTTAGGTTTGGCGGCGCGGGATTTTCGGCTTTCCGAAGAAGGACGCGCGCAGCAGATAGAAAATGTGTCGGACGCGGAAAACGTGCCGCTTGAAATAGCTCTTTTGATAGATGTTTCGAGCAGCGTAAACAAAATTTTCGAACTTGAAAAATCGGCGGCGGCTCAGTTTCTGCAAGGCGTTATGCGACCGGAAGACCGGGCGACGATTTTTTTAATTACCGAAAGCCCGATCTTAGCGCAGTCGCGAGACACGGCGGCAAATACGGCGATAAAGGTCCGTTCGATTTCTTCGACTAAATCTCAAACCGCTTTTTACGATACCGTTATGACGGCAGCTCAATATTTAAGTAAAAACGCTCCGTCGCGCAGTCGGCGCGTAATTTTATCGCTTTCAGACGGTGAAGATAATTACAGCGAAGTGACGCGGAAATCAGTTCTTTCCGTTGTCGGAGATTTAGATAAGATAACGGAAAAGGACTTAAATAAATTTGCGAAACGAACTGAATCATCGCACAAAGTCGCGCAGGCAAGCGTCTTAAAGGCTCTGCAAAATGCCGACACGGTTTTTTACTCGTTGAACCCGTCGGGACCGTCGGTTAGATTAAATATTCCGAGCCAGCGAGCGCAGGACGCGCTTCAGCACTTTGCCGATCAAACGGGCGGAACCGCTTTTTTGCCGCAGTTTGTACTCGAAAGAAATTCCGCGAGCTTCGATCAGAAAAACGCGCAGATTCTCGAAAAAATCTTTACGCAAATTTCAGCCGAACTGCGCGCTCAATATCTGGTTCAATATTATTCAGAGTCCGAGTTTCCTAATAATCGCTACGTTAAACTGGATGTCGGTTTACAAAACCCGCGTAATTTGAAAGTCAGAGCGCGTCAGGGTTATTTCGCGAAAAACTAAATTTTGTTTAAATTATTTTTTAAGGAAAGCGGCGCATTCGTTTGCCGCTTTCTTTATTTTAAATTGACACTAAAAGAAGATTTTTTTAGATAATTTCCGTTCAATTTTATTGTATTTTCGGCTTTCTTTTATATTTGTGCGTGATCGGTCTTCTGCGCCCGACGCCGATTGCGTTGCGGGAAATGATAATTGTCGGCGGCAGCTGCTGGCGTTTGAATTCGTTGGCGGGCGATTCGACTTTGTTTAAAACTTCGTAAACGAGTTTCGGATCGTTGCCGAGAGCGATGATTTCTTCGGGCGAGCGTTTATCTTCAAAGTAGGGCTCTAAAATTTTATCCATTAGTTCATAAGGAGGTAGAGAATCCTGATCGAATTGATTCGGCGCGAGCTCGGCTGAAGGTTTTTTGTCGATGATTTTATTCGGAATCAGTTCGCGCCCGGCGTTTCTGTTGATCTGTCGCGCGACTTCCCAGGCTTCGGTTTTCAAAACGTCGCCCAGAACCGCCAGACCGCCGTTCGTGTCGCCGTAAAGCGTGCAGTAGCCGACGGCGAGCTCGGATTTATTTCCGGTCGAAAGCAATAATCTGCCTTCGGAGTTGGAAATCGCCATTAAAATTACGCCGCGCAGGCGTGACTGCATATTTTCAGCCGCGAGCGATTCGCCGCCTTTGGTCGGTTTGTGCAGATTCATTTGTTTGAGTAGAACTTCAAAGGTCGCCGAAATCGATTCGATGCGCGATTGGCAGCCGAGATTTTTTACGAGTTCCTCGGAATCTTTTATACTGCCTTCGGACGAAAAAGGCGACGGCATCATCACGCACAAAAGGTTTTCAGCGCCGAGCGCTTCAGCCGCAAGCGCCGCGACGAGCGCCGAATCTATGCCGCCCGAAAGACCTAGAACGGCTTTTACGAAACCGTTTTTTCTCGCGTAATCTTTGATTCCTAAAACCAGAGCCTGCCTGATCGATTCGCATTCGGCGCCGGTAATTTCTCGCAAATCCGGCTGGCGGACGTCGAGCTCGACGGTTTCGACAAATTCTTCAAACGCCGTCGCCTGCAAAATAATGTCGCCTTCTTCGTCGGCGATCAGGCTCGCGCCGTCGAAAACGATGCCGTCGTTTCCGCCGATTAAGTTGACGAAAACAATCGGTTTTTTCTGCAGCCTGGCGCGGTGCGCGACCATTTCGCAGCGCAGTTTGATTTTCCCTTTATTGTACGGCGAAGCGTTAAGCGCGACGATCATTTCCGCGCCCTGTACTAAAAGTTCGTCTGCCGGATCGACGTCGTAAAGCCTTTCCTTCCAGAAAGTTTTGTCGTTCCAGAAATCTTCGCAAACGACGACGCCGATTTTGCGCCCGTTTATCTCGAAAATTTTCCGCACGTCGGACGGCTCGAAATAACGCGGATCATCGAAAACATCGTATTCGGGCAGCAAAGTCTTATCGGCAAACCCGACTAGTTTCCCGTCATAAATAACGGCGGCTGTATTAAAAAGCCTTTTTCCGTCAGTCTCCGTATTCGGTCGAATCGTGCCGACGACGGCGATAATTCCCGTCGTCGCCGGAATAATTCTTTCGAGCGGTTCGAGCGATTCGGCGATAATATCGCGGTCCTGAAACCAATCGAACGAAGTATAGCCGTGAATCGCCACTTCGGGGAAAACAATCATATCCGAGCCGTCTGTTTTAGCCTTTTCGATTGCCGTTAGAATTTTATTAACGTTCCCGTCAATATCGCCGTTCGTCGTGTTGATCTGACCGATGGTAACTTTCATTATTTGTTAAGTTTAAGAGAGAAAATCAGCACACGCAAATAAAATTAATCTGCAATTGCCGGCGGAGGTTGGAATTTTCAAAAAACAAGCATGTTTATAGTTGAACGGGCGAGCTTTTCGCGCCGCGAAATACATTGAAAAAGCCTTTGCAAAAAAAGAAATTTGCAAAGGCTTTTTTTTTGACTGAAGCTGTTGATTTATTTGATTTTCTTTCCCTTTGTTGTTCGTCCGCCCTGCACCAAATTTAATCCGGTTATTTTTCCGCTTGCATCTTTTTCAAACGAAACGTTTGCTTTCGCGGCGGGAACGGCGAATTGGTTTTCCGAAACCGGTTCGAGCTGCAATTTGCCTTGTCCGGTCGCTTGCCCGAACAGCTTATCGCCTTCTTTTGTAATCGTCAGAATAAAATTCGGCGCGAGTTCGTATTCGCCGACGTACGAATCGAAAACAGAAGAATTGATTTTTACTTCTTTGCCTTCGAGCCGGTTGACAATTTGCACGGCGTTGCCGTTTTCGGGATTTAGCTCGACGGCTTTTTTATAATTGGCGAGCGCGAGTTCTTTCTGATTGTCGGCAAGATACGCTTCGCCGAGGCTGTCGTACGGGTTCGCGGCTTTCGGAAACATCTCGACGTTTAACTTGAATATCTCAATCGCATCTTTCGCGCGTTTCACACCTAAAAGCTGGTAGCCGAGCGTGTTCAACTCGCTTTCCGAGAAATCATACATCGCGGCATTTGCTGCTTTAAGTTTGCGGTATTCGGCGACGGTTGCCGCCCCGTCTTTTTCTCCTGCAAGTTTGTAAAGCGTTTCGGCAATCGATTTTTTCGGCGTGTCGAACGGCTGCCCGTTGAGAATGTCGGCGATTCCGTTTGTGATGTTTTCCTGGTAGCGTCCGAGACCGACATTGTCGAGAATAATTATCGTCTGCTGTTTATCGATAAGTCTCGTCAAAAGGCTGTTGAAACCGTTAATTCCGCCGCTGTGCTGAACAAGTTTGGTTTTTTCTCCGGCTTTGCCGAGCGGCTGCTCGCCGATAAAAAATCCGTAGCCGTATTGTGCGAGTCCGGGTGTAAACATCAATTGTTTGTTCGCGGCGGAAAGGATTTTGTCCGTGTAAAGTGCCTGATCCCATTTGTATAAATCTTCGACCGTCGAATAAAGCGAACCGGCAGCATACGGCAGAGACATATCTAAATACGCGGCATTAGCGTAGCCATCGGCGGTTTTCTGATAACCGACGGCGCGTTTTTGAAGAATCTCAGAGTGTTTGTCGTAACCGGAGTTTTTCATTCCGAGCGGCTCGAAAATGCGTTCCTTTAAAACTGCGTTGTAAGTTTTTCCGGTAGCTTTTTCGATGATCGCGCCGAGCAAAAAATAGCCGGAATTGTTGTATTTGAATTTCGTTCCCGGCTCGTATTCCAGATCGCCGCTCGCGTGTTTCTTGACGAAATCCGCAACCGTGTAGGGATCGCGGCTCACATTCGGGAAAAAATCCGGGTTGCTCGTGTAACTCGGAATGCCCGAAGTGTGATTAAGAAGCTGGTGAACGCTAACTTTGCCGCCCGTATCGGCGCGGTAATCGGGAAGATAATCGGTAATTTTCCCGTCGAGCCTGATTTTGCCTTCCTGGGCAAGCTGCAAAACGAGCGCCGCCGTAAATTGCTTTGTAATCGAACCGATGCGGAATTTCGTGTCCGCCTGATTCGGAATCGACCATTCCATATTCGCCATTCCGAAGCCTCTGGCGTAAACGATCTTGCCCTTTTCGGCAACCAGCACCGAGCCGTTAAACTGCCCGTAATCGTAATAAGTTTTCAGCAGCTCATCGATCTTCCGCACATTGTCCTGTGCGAAAGCGGCTGATGCGGTCATCAATAAAATAATTAATAAAGCGAATAATTTTCCGGTTTTCATTGTTTTTCCTTCGGTGAACTGTTAGCCAAACTTTGACCGCGCAAATTCGGCGGCAATACGTTATTTGGGTTCTGCAAGAATGACAAATTAAAATCTAACTCGAACAAAAATATCTGCTAAGCCAAACGCTCACTTGGTTGTGTAACGTTTAATATCGATATTTTGTTCAAGTTAAAAATGCATTAAACCGGCGCCTTGAAAATTTTCGCTTTAGATTTTAATAACTTGCCAAACGCCGCGCCGCTTCGACGATTTCCGAAATTTGCGGCAGAAAATAATCTTCCATCTGCGGAGCAAACGGGACGGGCGCGTCAATTGATGCGACGCGAACGACCGGCGCGTCGAGCCATTCGAAGGCTTCTTCGGCGATGATGGCGGAAATCTCGCCGCCGATGCCGCCGGTCAAAGACGATTCGTGCAAAACCATCGCTCGGTTCGTTTTCTTGACGGTTGCCAAAATCGCTTCTTTATCGAGCGGCGCCAGCGAGCGTAAGTCAATCACTTCAATTTGCAAGCCGTCTTCGTTTTCCAAAATCTCCGCCGCGTCCAGAGCGTTTAAAACCTGCGCGCCGAATGTGATGATCGATAAATCTTTGCCTGTCCGAGCCGTGCGGGCTTTGCCGATTTCGACGATGTAATCTTCTTCGGGCAATTCTTCGCGCAGACGCGGCAGGCGGTAAAGTTTTTTGTGTTCGAAAAACAGTACCGGATCGGGATCGCGGATCGCGGCTTTAATCAAACCTTTCGCGTCATAAGCGGTCGAAGGCTCGACCATTTTCAAACCCGCCGTGTTCAGGAAAAAAGATTCGGCATTTAAAGAGTGAAACGGACCGCCGCGCACGCCCGAACCGCACGGACCGCGAAACACGGCTTGAATCGAACCGCAGCCGCGATAACGCGATTTAGCCGCGTAATTGGTCAGCATATCGAAACCGCACGAGATAAAATCGATAAACTGAAATTCGGCAACCGGCTTCATTCCCATCAAAGCCGCTCCGCACGCCGCGCCGACAATCGCCGCTTCGGAAATCGGCGTGTCGATCATTCGCTCGCTGCCGAATTCATCGATAAATCCTTCGGTCAATTTGAAAGCGCCGCCGTACGCGCCGATGTCTTCGCCAATGACAAACACGCTTTCGTCGCGAGTCATTTCTTCGCGAATACCTTGCCCGATGGCTTCGATTAAAGTTACAGCGCCTTTGTTTTCGCCGTTCGCGGGTTTCGATTGTTTACCGTTCATAATTGGAAATATTGTATAAAAATGTGTTTTTGCTAAAAACCGGGCAATGTACGTTATCAAACAGACTCTCTGTTATTTCAATTTATACCTTATAAATTAACACCAAATCAAAGCGAGAGGTTTTGAAACGTGGCAGGCGTTCGGAAGATAAGTCGAACTTTCTTCTGAAATGATAATTTTATAACCAGCGGTCTTATCCAGGAGGGAATCATGTTTTATCAAGACGGCAAATTACAATATCAGGTTAGATGCGATAATCCGAGCCCGCTTTTTGCGCGCGCTCTGCAGCAGGCGATCGGCGGCGTCGAAGGCGAGATTCGAGTGATGATGCAGTATATGTTTCAGGCGTGGGGCTCGCGCGGCGCGCAGAAATACCGCGATATGCTGCTCAATACCGGAACCGAAGAAATAGCTCACATTGAAATGCTGGCAACGGCTGTGGCGATGAATCTCGAAGGCTCGCCGATGAACGTCAAAGAAGAAGCGGCGGAGAAAAGCCCGATGGTCGCGGCGATTTTGGGCGGGATGAATATGCGCCACTTTCTTTCGACCGGAATGGCGGCGACGCCGGAAAACGCTAACGGCGTTCCGTTTAACGCTTCGCACGTATACGCTTCGGGAAATCTCGCCGCCGATATGCTGGCAAACGTGACGGCTGAAGCTACGGGGCGAGTGCTCGCCTGCCGGCTTTACGAAATGACGGACGACGCCGGAATGCGCGATATGCTTTCGTTTTTGATCGCCCGCGACACGATGCACCAGCAGCAATGGCTTGCCGTGCTCGAAGAGCTGGGCGGTATGGAAAATATTCTTCCGATCCCGAACAGCTTTCCGCAAAGCGAAGAAGTTCAGAACGTTAGTTACGCGTTTGTGGCGACGGGGATTGACGGCGCTCGCGTCCCGGAAGGACGTTTCACGAAAGGTCAATCGCTCGACGGGAAAGGCGAATTTTCCGTGATGCAAGCCGCGCCGCTCGGGCAGGAACCGCAGCTCGCGCCGCCGATGCCGCAGGCTTACGCTCAGATCGAAGACCTCGAAGCCGGTCGCGCCCGCGCCGCGATGCATAAAGATCAAATGGACAAGACTCAGATGGGCGCGGGAAGCAAATCGGGCGGCGGAATAATGGAAAATATAAAGGACACGATCATGGGCGATTAGAAATTCGCACTGATAAATTAAAGGAAAGTGCGCGAAAATCTTCTTCGGACGAATGAATGTTTTCGCGCGTTTATAGTTTCAACGGAAATTTTGAACTATACACAGACAAAAACCGGCGTTATGGAGCAAAAACAAACAAAAGACGGAACGCAAAACAGGGAAACGGCAAAGCAGGCGAATGTCGCGGGCGCAGACCCGATGCAGTATAACATCGAAGCCATCGCCAAACTCGAACATGAAGCTTTGCACGAGCGCTCAGCCGCCGAATATATGAGCGATACGATCACGCGCTTTACGGGCAGCATCGGTTTCGTCGTTTTTCACGTGCTTTTGTTCGCTTTCTGGTTTGCCGTTAATCTCGAATTCATTCCCGGCGTTCAGTCTTTCGACCCGTTTCCTTTCGGCATTCTGACGCTGATCGTTTCGTCCGAAGGCGTTTTTCTCGCCATTTTTATTCTTATCAGCCAAAACCGGATTACCAGGCAGGCAGACCGCCGCGCGCATCTCGATTTGCAGATTAATTTGCTGACCGAGCGTGAAATTACCTTGATGCTGAGAATGCAGAAGAGATTGAGCGAACATTTCGGCTTGGAATACGAAGAACCGCAGGCGCAAACGCATCAGTTAATGGAGGAAATGAACGTCGAGCATCTCGTCACCGAACTCGAAGAAAAGATGCCGACCGCGTAATTACCAAAAGGTGCCGATTAAAAGAATTTAAGATTTTCGTTCGCGAAAAACGCGAAACACGCGAACAATGAAAAGCGGAATTTTAATATTCTTTTCGTTTGATTTCGCTTCTTTAGCAGGAAGTTCGCTGTCAGGTTTTAATGATCTTAGCGCGCCGGTATCAAAGCGTTCTGCCGCTCATCAAGCAAAAAAAACAAACTTTATTTTTAGTTCAATTCTTTTGTTTCGTCTTCGCTTTCATCAAACAGGCGGCTGACCGGCGTGTGCGCCGGCGGCAAAGATTCGTTCGTTTCGGTCAAAGTTTTTTGCAGCCTTTCGACCGATTCTTTCGCTCGTTCGAAATCGTCTTTTTTAATTTTCAAAGTGATTTTGCCGTTTTTGCTCGGCAGCTTGCTTAACCGTGTGAAATCTTTCAAACGAATCTCGATTTTCGCGCCCATTTTGAAAAAGCCTTTGCGAAATTTCACGTCCAAAATTTCGTCGGTCGCGATAGTCGCTTGTTTGACTCCGTCTTTGATAATGCCGAAAAGCTTCGATTCAAATTCCAGAACGACGCCGGCGTGCGAAAACTTCGCCATGCCGTCAACTTGCGACAGACCGCTTTCGGTTTTAAACGGAACGCTGATGAAATGCTGCTGCATAAAAACAATTAAGCCACAAAAACGGGTGAAAAGACACTGAAAACCGCCGTCGATTACGCGGCGAAATCCATCGTGTCCAAATCCGTGTCCGATTCTTCCGGCTTCCCGAACAATTTTAGCCAGGTGAAACCGATCGTTCCAGCCGTCAGGGACGCGAGCAGAATCGCCATTTTCGAGCCGTTGATTTCCATCATGTTTCCGGTAAACGCGAGATTCGTGATGAAAATAGACATCGTAAAACCGATGCCGCCCAAAAGACCCGCGCCGAAAATATGTTTCCAGTTCAAATCGAGCGGCAGGCGGCAGATACCGACGGCGACGGTTACAAAACTCAAAAGCGTGATGCCGATCGGCTTGCCGATGATCAAACCGCTCATAATACCGATTTCGTTCGGGTTCGCTAAAGTCTGCAATGAGTCCGCGCCGATGACGATGCCGGTGTTGGCGAGCGCGAAAATCGGCAGAATGATAAAGGCGACGGGTTTGTGCAGAATATGTTCCAGGAAATGCGACGGGGAATCTTCGTCTTCCGCATCGCC
>JAOAPX010000093.1 GCA_025463125.1 Acidobacteriota bacterium
GTTTTTGATAATTATGCTGTTACGCGAATTTGGTAAATGATAAGCGACACAAAACCATTCAAAAAAATCGGCATCATCGGCGGCGGCATTTCAGGTTTGACTGCCGCTTTTTTGCTGAAGAAAAAAGGTTTTAACGTAACGTTGTTTGAAAAGTCTGGGCGCGTCGGCGGGAATATTCAGACGGTTGAAGTTGACGGTTTTCGGATTGAGTACGCGCCGAACAGTTTGTTGAAATCGCCGCGGCTGGTTGATTTGATAAAGGCTTTAAATCTTGAATCGGAAGTTTTAAAGGCTGACGCGAATAATAAAAAACGGTATGTTTTGCAAAACGGGAAACTGAAAGCTTTGCCGATGACATTAGCGAAGATGGCGACGGGCGATTATTTTTCGATGAAGGCGAAAATGCGTTTGCTGAAAGAGCCTTTTGTTCGTTCGAAATCGCCGGAAAATGAATCGGTGGCGGAGTTTTTCGAGCGGCGTTTGGGACGCGAGATTGTCGAACGCGCGGCTGACCCGTTTATCGCGGGAATTTACGCGGGAAATCCTGCAAACTTAAGCGTTAGAGCGGCATTTCCGCGTCTTTACGAATTGGAAAAAGAATACGGGAGCTTGCTCGCCGGATCGCTGCTTTCCAAATCTGAAAAAGCGCCGAAAGATTTTCCGCGCACGTTTTCATTCAAACGAGGCGTGCAAACCTTGACCGAACGGCTCGCGGAAAAGTTGGGCAACAGCGTGAAAACGAACGCGCAAGTCAAACGAATTGAAAAACACGCTGGCGGAAAATGGCTCGTCGCAACCGATTCGGGCGAAGAGATTTTCGACGCTCTTGTTATTTCCGCGCCCGCCGAAACTGCCGCGAAACTGATCGAAAATCTCGATTCAAATTTAAGCGCACGGCTCAGACAAATTTATTATCCGCCGGTGGCGATGGTGTTTTTCTGCGTGAAAAAGGAATTTTTGGCGCAGAATCTCGACGGTTTCGGCTTTTTAATTCCGAGCGCGGAACGGCGGCAAATTCTGGGAACGATCTGGAACTCCGCCGTTTTTGCAGGTCGAGCGCCCGAAGGTTATCATTTATTAACGACGTTTGTCGGCGGCGCGAGAAACGCCGCGACTTTTGAAAAATCGGACGCGGAGCTTTACGAAATCGTGTTTGACGAGCTGAAAAGCATTTTAGGTTTACGCGTCAAACCGGATTTAATGCACATCAAACGCTGGCGCAAAGCGATTCCGCAGTATCTTTTGGGCTACGAACGAATCGAGCGCGGCATAGAAGAATTTGAACGCGTCAATCGAGGAATACATTTTTGCAGTAATTTTTACAAAGGCATCTCCGTCGGCGACTGCGTGAAAAACGCTTATCGAACGGCGGAAAAAATTAGCCGCGAATAAACACGAAAAGGCACGAAAGATTTTTTGTGAAACCACAGATTTTCACAGATGAACACAGATTCAGAAATGATAAGAAAACTTTCCATAATATTTTTACTGATATTGGCAATTTGTTTTTCAAATTTTAGTTGTGGTTATAACAATAAAATTGCAATAGGTAGTGATGTTGCGGCTAAGATAGAAATTTTTAGAAATAAAAACGGAAAACTCCCGAACTCGCTAACAGAAATAGGAATCGAGGAATCAGAAAGCGGACCGATTTATTACGAGAAGCAAAGTGAATCGAAATATATTTTGTGGTTCGGAAAAGAATTAGGCGAAACGGTAACATACGATTCAGAGACAAAACAATGGAAATAATCCGTGCCTATCTGTGTAAATCTGTGGCTAATTTTTCTTAAAAACTTTCGTGTTCCTTTCGTGTTCGTTCGCGGCAAAAAATAAATAAATGAGCAATTTTAATTTACCGAATTTCCCCGTTTCGCGCCTGCGCAGGCTTCGCAAAACAGCGAATTTGCGCGATATGTTTCGCGAAACTCATTTAACGCGCAATGATTTTATCTTTCCGCTGTTTGTCGCGGAAGGCGCGAATTTCAAGCGCGAGATTTCTTCGATGCCGAATATGTTTCAGCTTTCGATTGATAATGTTTTGCGCGAATGCGAAGAGCTTTTAAATCTGGGCATCAAGTCGGTTTTATTGTTCGGGATTCCCGATTTTAAAGATGAAACCGGTTCGAGCGGTTACGCTTCGGACGGCGTTGTGCAGAAAGCTTCGCGCGAGATAAAGAAAAATTACCCGGAAATGCTTGTGATTACGGACGTTTGCCTTTGCGAATACACTTCTCACGGGCATTGCGGCGTGATCGAAAACGAATACGTGCAAAACGACGCGACGCTCGAACTGCTTGCTAAACAGGCTTTGACGCACGCGCAAAACGGCGCTGACATCATCGCGCCGTCGGATATGATGGACGGGCGCATTGCGGCGATTCGCAAAATTTTGGACGAAAATAATTTTCAGGAAACGCCGATTATGGCTTACGCGGCGAAATATTCGTCCGCCTTTTACGGTCCGTTTCGCGAAGCGGCGGAAAGCGCGCCGCAGTTCGGCGACCGTAAATCGTATCAAATGGATTTCGGCAATTCCGACGAAGCAATGCGCGAAATTGCTTTGGATATTCAAGAAGGCGCGGACATCGTAATGGTCAAACCGGCGCTTTCCTATCTCGACATTATTCGCCGCACGAAAGACAATTTTAATTTGCCGATCTGTGCCTACAACGTTTCGGGCGAATATTCGATGATTAAAGCGGCGGCTGAAAAAGGCTGGATTGACGGCGAAAAAGTGATGATGGAAACTCTAACCGCAATTAAAAGAGCGGGCGCGGACGTGATTATCACTTATTTTGCGAAAGAGGCGATAAAATTGATTTGAGGAATTTTTAGCCACAGATTTGCACAGATAAACATGGATAAGAAAGAAGATGAAACGCAGAAAGATTGTGCCGATCAGCAAAAATAAATTAGAACTTTTGCCAACGAAAAGGTTCCTTTCGCGGCTCAAACAATTATATCAATGCGAAGAATCAATAACCTTATCAGACAGCAACACTGATGATTATAAACCGTCGGAATATTTGAAATTCAAAGACAGTTCAGAATGGTTCGAGGAATATCAGAATTTGAAAGAAATCTTAAGTCACAGAGATCATATTTCGTCTAAAAAATAATCGAAAATTATCCGGGTTTATCTGTGAAAATCCGTGGCTAAAATAGTTTTATAAAAAATGAACACAGAAAAAAGCAGCACATTATTTGCGGAAGCGCAGAAACATATTCCGGGCGGCGTCAATTCGCCGGTTCGGGCGTTTAAATCTGTCGGGCGCGACCCGCTTTATATTAAAAGCGCGAAAGGCTCGCGCATTTCGGACGTTGACGGCAACGAATTTATCGATTACATCGGCTCTTGGGGACCGATGATTCTCGGTCACGCCGACGAGCGCGTGATCGAAGCGATTCGGGAAACCGCTCTTTCGGGAACGAGCTTCGGCGCCAGCAACGAGCGCGAAATCGAATTGGCGATTTTAATAAAAAAATTCGTGCCGTCAATCGAGATCGTGCGAATGGTCAATTCGGGAACCGAAGCGACGATGAGCGCGATGCGGCTCGCGCGAGGGTTTACCGGACGCGATAAAATCATCAAGTTCGAAGGTTGTTATCACGGTCACGGCGATGCGTTTTTAAGCAAAGCCGGATCGGGCGTAGTAACTTTGGGGCTTCCCGATTCGCCGGGCGTGACAAAATCGACGGCAAAGGACACCTTAAACGCCAAATATAACGATATCGAATCGGTTTATGAATTAATCGAACAAAACAAAACGGAAATCGCCGCCGTTTTTATCGAGCCGGTCGGCGGAAATATGGGCTGCGTTCCGGCGGAAAAAGAATTTTTGGGTAAACTGCGCGACGTTTGCACGAGCGAAAATATTCTTTTGATTTTCGATGAAGTGATGACCGGATTCCGTCTCGCTAAAGGCGGAGCGCAGGAAGTTTACAATATCACGCCCGATCTGACGACGTTCGGCAAAATCATCGGCGGCGGTCTTCCGGTCGGAGCCTACGGCGGGCGCGAAGAAATTATGCGCCTGATCGCGCCGTCGGGTCCGGTTTATCAAGCCGGGACGCTTTCGGGAAATCCCCTGGCGATGACCGCGGGCTTGGAAACTTTGAAGATAATCGACGAAACGCCCGGTTTTTACCGGCAGCTCGAAGAAAAGAGCGCTTACCTGGCAAACGGCATTGCGGACGGCTTAAAGGAATTGAATTTGAATTACACAAGCAATCGTTCGGGCTCGATGTACACGCTTTTTTTCACCGGTAAAAAAGTTGTCGATTTCGATACGGCGAAAACTTCGGACACGCAAATGTTTGCCGATTATTTCGGCGCGATGCTCGAAAGAGGAATTTATCTGCCGCCTTCGCAATATGAAGCGTGCTTTGTTTCAATTGCTCATTCAAAAGAAGATTTGGATAAAACCGTCTCAGCCAGTTTTGAAGCGTTGAAACAATTAACCGGAGCAAATTAAGAAGTTAATTTAATAAGTAGAAAAGGCATCGCGAGTTATTGATAACTCACGATGCCTTATTTTTTTAAGTTTGTATTTTTACGCGCCTGTATTTAACGCGACCGGTGCCGGATAACCTTTGCCACGCAATTGTGCAAGCTGGATAATCGCTTCTTTTTTGCCTTTTACGTCGCGCGTCACTTTTCCGCTGTTTGAATTGGAATTATTAGCCTGCGAATCGGAATTCGCCGGGTTTGAATTGGCAGCCACCGGCGAACCTGCGGCTGCGGTTTCGACGTTTTCAACGATCTGATTTCCCTGCGCGTCTTTGTTCATATCGTTGAGAGCGGCGATAAGCGCCTGCCGTTCATTCGGATTCAAACTGTCATAAGCAACGCCCTGAGCGTCGAGAACGCGGCGCAAATTTTCTAAGGTGTTGGTTCCGCGCTCGTAAACGTCGCGATAGATTATAAGTTTACCGTCTTCGACGACGATCGTTTCGTATCGAAGCTCGACCTGAACCGGTGCATTCAGCTTAAAGTTTTTTGTTTCGGTTTTTTGTTTTTCGTAATTCTGAATGTCTTCAGGTTTTAACTCGGTGCCCGAAATCTGCGACAAAACAAGAGAAAAATCCTGTACTTGTTTATTGGTTAACCCGACGCAGCCGTGCGAAGCGAAAGTGCCGAGCCGAGCCGGATTTTTCCCGCCGTGAATCAATGACGGCAAGCCGATCGGAATTTTTATCGGTCCGAGCGGATTAAGCTTGCTGCCCGCTTCGACCTTTTGTCCGGGTTTAACTTTTCCTTTAACCCAGGGCTCATCGGGCGGCGTCCAGGTCGGGTTGAAAATAATAGTATCGGCTTTGCGAATTCCGGTCGGAAGCGGAAATTCCGGGTAACCGATGCCGACCTTGTATGTCTTCATCAATTTTCCGTCCTGAAACACGTCCATTCGGTAAGCCGGCGCATTAACGACAATGCGCGTATCGGTCGGAATCGCGTTCGGTTTCCCGCCCGCAGCCATTTCCATCTCGCCGCTCGACCAGCGATTTCTGACTAATTCAAACAGTTGATTGGCTTTTTCATCGCCGACAATGCCGCGAATTTGTTCTTCGGCGCGTTTTGTCGCCGCGCGTGTCGAACCGGAATAATTATCACCTTCATCTTCGCCCAGATTGCCGACGGCTTCGCGGGAAACCGATTTCAATCTTTCGATCTGCTCGTCGCTTAACTGAAGTTTTAATTTTAATTCGTCGTTAAAGCTTTCATCGTAAAACATCGCATCCAGAACCGGCAAAGTAACCGGCAAACTTGCGGCATTCGTTGGATTGCTCGACGGCGGCGCTATTGCGACATTCGCGTTAACTGCCGGGCTGGTATTTACGTTGACGGGTGAACTTGTATTTGTAACCGGTTGAGTTTCGCAACCGGTGAGAAGACTTGTAAAAATAAAAAAAGCTATGCTAAAAACCGCAGGCTTCACGTAAGTAAATTTCATCTTTTTCATAATTCTAAAATCGATTCGTTCCGGATTGATACATAATCCGATTTCTTAGAATTATTCAGCAAGAATCGTACCTATCTTAAAGAGGCTTCTACGCCGTTCTTCAACATCGGGTAAGGATTTATGTTTGTCCCGTCCCAGTGTGTTTCCGGATCGGTCGGTATGATGATGGAAAAATGCAGATGATAATTTCCGGCTCCGGCATTTCCCGTATCGCCGACGTAACCGAGCAGGGTTCCCTGTTTTACAAAAGTTTTTTCCTGTAAATTATCCGCCCGTTTTTGTAAATGCGCATAGTAATACACGTATTTTTTGTCGGCGCTATATTGATAAATGGTGATGCCGCCGAGCTTGCTGTCAAAAAACTTCACGATTTCACCGTCTGCGACGGCGACGACCGGAGCGCCGACCGGAGCCATAATATCAATCGCGTTATGAACGCGCCCGCCCGAGCGCGATTGCGTGTAAGTATCGAGCAGATTATCGCGCCTGATGCCGACAACCGGGATCATTAATTTACCGGTATCGTTACCATTCTCAGGATTTTCCCCGCCGGGCGCGACCGGCGCGACCGGAGCGTTTTGCTGCGGCTGTTGATTTGCTGGCGGCACGTCTTCCGCAGATTTATTTTCAGGCGGCAAATTGTTGGCTTCAAAAGGAACCGTCACCGGGGTCGGCAGCGGAACGACCGGACTTACAGCGTTGTTTTCATTTTTCGCTGTTTCCGTCCCGGAATGATGAAAAAATTTATCGTAAAGGTAAAACCCGGCAAGTATATGTACGGCAGCCAGATACAAAATAAAAGCAATCTTTTTTATTTTTGCCCTCTGTATCATTTTTTAATATTAGATTTTTTGCGCGGTATCGACAAGAAAAATTTCCCAAAGGTTTGCAATCGAGTTTTAAACGGTTTTCTTTATTGTTAATTCTTTTTCTTTAAAGAAGAAAAAACCGGCTTTTTATAACCGGCTTTTTCTTCTTTAATAATCAACGAATTTGTTCTAATCGTCCTGTTCGCTTTTGATCGTAAAATCAACAGCTTTACTGACATTACCGGAAATTCTGAAATAATATGTGCCGCGTGTTAAGTTTTCCATCGAAAGTTCTTTCTCGGCGGAAGAACGCAGAACGTTTCCGTTTTCATCAAGCAATTCGAAAATTAAACGCTGATTTCCTTGATTCTGGCTCAAAACGGCTTCGAGCTCGGAACGCCTTAAAGAGAATTTTATTAAAACGCTCTTTTGTCCGGGATTGATCGTGCCCGAATATCTTTCGCTGAATTCTTTATCGTCATCTTCTTTGTCCTTATCCTTTTTCGGCGTAGAAGAAGGTTGCGGCGCAGGTGTCGATGAAGGTTGCGGCGCAGGTGTCGGCGTCGCTGTCGGAGCAGGTGTCGGTGTCGCAGTCGGAGCGGGGGTTGGGGTTGGCTCCGGCGTCGGCGCGGGTGTCGGTTCCGGTGTCGGTTCCGGCGTCGGCGCGGGTGTCGGAGTCGGTTCCGGCGTAACTTCGGGCGTTGGAGTCGCTTCCGGAGTTGGAGTCGTTTCGGGTGTTGGAGTCGGCGAAGGTTCGGTATTTGCCGGCGCGCCGACAAAGAAATCCGAACCGGTTGCTGAATCTGAATTAAGCAGCAATCCGCCCGATAAAGAAGAACCGATAAGAATCTGCGACTCGGCTTCGGTAGCGGTCGAAGTCGTTCCTAAAACATTTGTCCCGACCGCGACATTAATTTTATCGAGCGACAAGCGAATGTTTATCGTATCGCCGACAATTTCACCGGAATCCGCCGCGCCGATGGTTTCCTGATTCTGCGTTCCGGTAGCAAGCGTCGTGATTTTTCCGTATTCATAAGTCGTCGCCGTTTCATCAATCGAAGCCGTTACAAAAATCGCGGTCCCGCCGAAATTCGAAGTCAAAGTCCATCGCATATTCGGCGCACTAACCGAAAGATCGGTCACGGTTAAAGAATAAACGATTTGATTGGTAACGGCGTCATACGTGAATTTCCCTTTGCGAATATCCTGTGCCGTAGTTCCGAGTTGATCGTCGCCGACGTCGGAAATCTGCGGCGCGTTCGGATCATTTACCGGAAACAGATTTGCCGGATGATCGACCGCCGCAAGCGCGTATGCTCGTCTGACCGCATTGTGCGCGTCAACATAACCGGTACCGACAACTCTTTCTTCATAAGGCATCGGCGTCGCTGTCTGCCGCAAAACGGTTACGATTTCATCAGGCGTTAAAACCGGGTTGGCTTCGAGCATTAAAGCTACGATGCCGGAAACCTGCGGCGTCGAAAAGCTCGTTCCCTGCGAAGTCGTGTAAAAAGGCAGAAGCGCCGGCGGAATTGTCGAAACATCGTTTGCGCCGACAAAAACGGGAATCGTTCCGGCAACGTTCGTTACGCCCGGAGCTTTCGAGCGCGTGCTTTTAATATCTACGCCCGAGCCCGTGATGTCGGGTCGGAGATTCGGCAGAGCGTCCGGGTCTGCCGGCTGCCCTGGCGTATCTGTTCCGGTTCCGTTATCGTTTCCGCGCGATGAAAAGTCGGCAGGTTTTCCCAAGCCGCGTTTTTCCGCCGCGCCAACTGAAATAACCCAGGGCGCAACCGAAAACGGATTGATTTTATCGACGCCTTCGCCGTCATTTCCGGCGGCGAAAATGACCGTAATATTACGGTCGTGCATCATTCTGGTCGCTGTATTGATCGGATCGTTCGCGTCATACGGCAAATCCGCAAGCGTCGTTCCGTATGAATTGTTGCAAACGCGAATATTGTAGCGGAATTGATTAACGAGCGTGTATTCCATCGCTTGAACAATCGCAAATGTCGAAAGTCCCGCGTCATTTCCAGCAGTCAATCCGATTAATTTTGCGCCCGGCGCCATTCCCTTGTACAATCCGCCCGAGGCTTCACCGGTTCCGGCTGTGACGCCCGCGCCGAAAGTTCCGTGTCCGCCCTCGACGTCTGTGAGCGGCTGGTTTTCGAGCGGTAAAACCGGAACGAATTCCGCCGGTAAATTCAAAGGAACTTCCGCAGTCGGGAACAAGACGTTTTGAACGACGTTTTCACCGAGCGTCAAATCGGGATGCGTCGCGTCGATTCCGGTATCGATGTATGAAATCCCGATATTTTTTCCGGAAACCGGCAGTCCTAAATTGCGATTTGAGACTTCCGCGTCTCTTAGAAGATTTTCTACACCGGAAATGCTTCGGCTTTCAAGATCGAGAAGTTTGAAAGTGCGATTAGCGTACAACGAGCGAATTCCGCTTTTTTGCCTGAGAACGTTAAATTGCGCCTGGTTTACTTTCGTTAAAACGATCGGCAATTCGCTCAAGTAAACTCCGCCGGTGATGCCCAAAGTTTTCAGCATAGTAAAATCGGGATTACCGACTTTGTGATCGAACGTAATCACAACGGGCGTCAGTTTCAGCGGCGATGCCGCAATTTGCCGGTTAAGCAAACGATCAATCGACGGCGCTGCAAATGCGTTTATCTGAAGCATTACGGCAAATAAAAAAACTGCGAAGCATTTTAAGAATTTGTTCATCATAATTGTCCGGTTTCCTCGTTTGGAGAAGTCTCATTTGATGTTTGTAGAATAAACAATCAAACTTGAGTTATTCTTGAACCGGACTTGAGGCTCGGGCTTTCGTTTTTTCTAAAAAAAAAATTATTTCAGCCGCTTTAATTCGGCTTTTGTTTTTCCGTCTTTTTTGCTTTTCCTTTCCGCCATAAAAAGCTATTATATTTTCGGAATTCATTTCCGTTTCATCCTTATTCCGCCGCTTTTCTTTGTCTTAAAATTTCTTTGAGGTAATAATGAAAATTCTTTTAGCTTCGCTTGAAACGGCTACAGGTTTGCCTGAAATTGTCGGTTTTATATTCGTCTTCGCTCTCGGTGCGATTGTCGGCAGTTTTCTGAACGTCGTCATACACCGCGTTCCAAACGAAGAATCGATCGTTTTCCCAAATTCAGCCTGTCCGAAATGCAAAACCCCGATCAAATTTTATGACAATATTCCGGTTTTAAGCTGGCTGATTTTAGGCGGCAAATGCCGAAACTGTAAGGAAGCGATTTCGCCGCGTTATCCGGCAGTCGAGCTTTTAACGGCTTTGCTTTACGTTCTCATTTACTGGCAAATCGGTTTTAACCCGTATTTGGCGGTCAGTCTCGTTTTTGTAACCGCCATCGTTTCTCTGATTTTTATCGACGCGGAACATATGATTTTGCCGAACGTTATCACTTACCCGCTCCTTGTTTACGCGCTGCTCGTCAGGCTCGCGTTTCCGCTGCTGCTTTCGGCTGAATATTTTACGGATTTGTATTTCGCGCCTTTAACATATTTTCAACATTACCCGTTGTGGCTTGTTTCCCTTTTCGGCGCGGTTTTGGGAGGTTTAGTCGGCGGTGGGTTTTTATGGCTGGTCGGCGCTGTCTGGAAACTGCTTCGGGGCGTCGATGCGATGGGTCTCGGCGACGTTAAAATGATGTTTGCCGTCGGGGCTTTTCTCGGCTGGCGTTTAACGATTCTTTCAATCTTTCTCGGTGCTTTTTCCGGCGCGGTCATCGGCATTCTCGTTATCTACCGGCAAAAAGAAAAAGATCTTCAAGCTCAAATCCCATTCGGCATTTTCCTCGGAATCGGCACGATATTATCGCTTCTGTTCGGCGAACAGCTGATTAAATGGTATCTGGAAACATTCGTTCCTTAAACTTTAATGAATCGCAGTCAGCCGTAGAGAGTTAAAAGCAAATAATGAAAGCAAATAGTGAAAAACTATAAATGAAAAATTATAAATAAAGATAAGAAGCTTTATATCCCAGGCTTTTTCTCGTCGCCGATGCCTCTTGCTTATTCACTTTTCACTTTTAGTTATTCACTTTTCACTTTTCACTACCCCCTGTTCATCTAACGGCTTTTTCCATACAGTTTGCCGAGCAGTAAAAGGATTTCGAGCCGAGTTTCAGCATTGCGGTTTCGTTAGTCCATTTTCCGCAGCCGCCGCAGCGAACAAGCGGCGCGTTCGAGCTTTTTTCGTTTTTATCGATTTGTTTTTCCTTCGGTTGTGCAGCCTGCGGTTTATTAAACTGCCGCATTTGCCGAAACATTCGCCAGACATACAGCGCCGTTTGAATTTGCTTTCGATAGCGAAACGCGATTAATGCCATAACCGCAAGAAGAATAAGCAGGATTATTAATAACTTCATTATTTTTCAGCAGAGTTTTTGCCATTTTCAATTTGCGTCTGAAGCTCTGCGAGATTCGGCGTTTTCGGATTGAGTTCTTTTAAGACAGCCAAATGAGCTTCCGCTTCAGCCGTGTTGCCGGTTTGCAGCAAAGCCTGCGTTAAAAATTGCAGAGTTCTTTCGTGTTTCGGGTTGTCTTCAAGCGATTTGCGAAATTCGGCGATTGCCTTTTCGTGAACCGGCGGATTTTGCAGAAAAAAGGTCAAACCGTAATCGGTTCTGACATTTACGTCTTTCGGGTTGCGTTCGAGCGCTTTTAAATAATATTCGCGGGCTTTTTCAAAATTTTCGTTCTTCTTTTTTAAATAACCGAGATCGAACTGCAGATTGCCGAGCGCAACCGTTACTTCATTATCTTTATCATTTAAATCGTAAGCGCGCTTGAGAATTTTTTCGATTTCCGCGAGCAAAACCGTGTCCTGCTTCATCGCCGCGTAACGGTATAAAGCGAGCCCTAGATTTTTTTGAAAGGAAAAGTCCGTCGGATTGCGGTCGGCTTCTTCTATTTTTGTGCGAATTTCGGTTTCCGTCAAAGCCAGTTCGGATTGATTTTGCTCGGATTTTAATGGTTCGCTTTTTAAACGGGTATTTTCTGCGCGAAGCGCGTCAAGCTCCATCCGGTTGAAAGCGTTTGCTAAAAGAAAACCTCCGGCGAAACTGATGCCGACAGCGATGATTGAGATCCAAAATGATTTATTTTTCATTTATGGAAATGTTATCAAATTGTGGTGCAAAAAAGAATTCGGCGCTGCCGGGTGTGAAGTGAAATATTCGGTAGAAATCTGCTATTTCTTTTTCGTATCTTCAGGAGCAATATACGGCAAATCTTCAGCCCGGCGACGCGGCAGCGGATCGGTTGCGCGGCGGCGCGGAACCGTGGCATTGTTTCTTCGATCAACGCTGCCAACCGGCAAACCTTTTCCATGAACGGCTTCGACCAGGATTCTGGTGATTTCCTGTGAAAGTGTGCGGTGTTCGAGAGCCGCCCGACGCCGAAGCGATTCTTTTAATTCATTCGGAACGTAAGCCCCGATAAAAACTCCTTTACGATTTGCCATAAAAAACAGTTTTCTCCTTCAATCAGTAAATTTTTTAAAATAAAAAAGCCTTGCATTCTGAAACAAGCCTGTAAGCCGAGTTTTGTGTCCGTCATAAATGACGGCGGTAATCATTCATCTAGACTGCCCGTTACCGAACAGTTCAAGCGACCTACCCGGAAACGCAAGAAAGCCTTGCGGCAATCTATTAAGCGGGCAGCTTAAAATTCGTTTCCCTATTTGGTCTTGCACCACGAGGAGTTTACCCAGCCGCGCCTGTCGCCAGACACGCTGGTGCGCTCTTACCTTTCCGGGACACGCTTTGCCCATCATGCGCGCCCCCGCACCGTTTCACCCATCACCGCAAAGCCAAGATAAACATTTGCATGTTTGACGGGACTTGTAAGCTTTACGGCTGGTCTGTTCTCTGTTGCACTTGTCGTCGTTTGTTTAGAACGCCCGGACGTTATCCGGCTCGTTGCCCTTTGGTGCTCGGACTTTCCTCTGTTGCTGAAAGCAAAAGCGATTACCCGACTTGCTTCAGTTTTTGCAAGGCTTTCTTATACTAACAAAAATTGTTGAACATTCAAAATCCTTATTTATAACGTTTTAGTTTCCGACTTCGATCGTATCGCCGGGTTCGAGCACCGGATCGGGTTCTTTACCGTCTTTTATAGCCTTTAAATTAAACTGCGCAAGCGACAGCAAGCCCTGCGGATTTTTTCGGCGCACCGATACTTTTTTTACGCCTGTTTTTCTCAAACCGCCCGAAGCGAGAATCGCCTGCGTTAAAGTGATTCCCGGATAAAACGCTTTTTGACCGCCGGAATAAACTTCGCCGCCGATATAAAAGAAATTCGCCTGCGACCGGCTGTCTTTTTCTTCGCTCGAACCGAATTCGACGATATCGCCCGGAAAAATTAAAACCTCATCGGCTTTCGAATCTTTTAAGTCGATTGTTTCAGCACCCGCGTCTTTTCTTCTGATAACCGCACCGGTCGCTTTCGGCTGCACGATCGCTTCGGCTCTGATGACGTATAAAGGAACGGCTTCGCGCTGAATTTTCTTTTCGCCCGGGTTTTCCACCAAACCGAGAACCGAAATCGTGTGGCTCGCGTATTCGCGTACCTTTACGGAGATTTGCGGATTTTCGTAAAGCTTGATTTTGCTTTTTAGCGTTTCTTCGATTTCATCGGTGGTCAGCCCTGCCACGGAAACCATTTCTCCGGCTAAAGGGTAATCGATCGTACCGTCGTTTAAGATCGTGTAATAAGTCGAGGCTTTCGGCGCGTTTTGCAAATTTATGAACAGAATATCTCCCGCCCCGGTTTTGTAAATCTCTGTCGGCGAGACGCTTGCCGCTGAAGCGCGTTTTGCGACTTCCAAAGTCTTTTTCGCTATCGAAGAATTATTTTCCGAAGCCGCCGCGTGCGGTTTCGACCTGGTTTTCGGGTTTTGCGAATAACGAAAATTTATCTTTTCGACGGTTCCTGCCGATTCCTGCCCGTAGACAGTTATTAATGAAGCGCTGCAAAAAACGAGAGCTGAAAGAGAGATTTTTCCAAGCAAAGTAATATTCATAACGTTCGCGCACAAAAAAAAGTGTTTTTCTTTGCTCTTTTTTTAGACTTTATCGGGTAGAAGCCAATAGTAAGTCACATTTTTATTTTGAGCAAGAATTTTTAAGGCTTTAATTCGCCCGCGTTTGTATATAGACGCAAAAACGCCTGAATTTTAGTTTTATTTAGAATAATTTTTCCTTTATTGAAAATTATTGAAAATTTGCAGCCTCAGGCTTCGTAAGGAAACAAGTGAGCCCATTTTTCCCGGATGTTTTGCTGAACGAGTTCTTCGATCTCGCGCGATGTTCGGCAGCTTTCGATTCGTTTGCATAAATCGCCTGCTTCTTCAAAAGCAATGCCGGCGATGATTTTTCTGACGCGCAGAATCGAATTGACGTTCATGCTCAATTCCTTAGCGCCGAGACCGATTAAAATCGGCACGTAAAACGGCGAGCCAGCCATTTCGCCGCAAACAATCGACGGAATTTTATGAGTTTCCGCCGCATCCAGAACCATTTTAATCGCTCGTAAAACAGCCGGATGCAGCGTCTGAAACCAATCGGCGACAGTTTCGTTGTCGCGATCGACGGCTAAAAGATATTGCACGAGATCGTTTGTCCCGAGACAGAGAAAATCGCTTTCCGCCGCGATTTCGTCAATCGTAAAAACAGCCGAAGGCACTTCGATCATCGCGCCCAGATGCGGATTGCCGGAATTTATTCCCTTCTTTTTCAAACGTGCTTTTTCTTCTTCCAAAATCTTTTTCGTTTCAATGATCTCGGACACGTCGGAAACCATCGGAAGAATTATATCGACGTTTTTTTCAAACGAAGCCTGCAAAATCGCGCGCAGCTGAGTGCGGAAATGTTTTTTATTCGTCAGGCTGTAGCGGATCGAGCGCATCCCGAGCGCTGGATTTTTCTCTTTTTTTTCCGTTCCGTCCAGAAACTGTTCGGCGCTCAAATCGAATGTGCGAATCTTAACGCTTTCCTCGCCGACGATTTCGGCAATCTCTCGATAAACTCTCGCCTGCTCGTTTTCCGTCGGAAAGCCTTTATATTGATTAAACAAAAATTCCGATCGGTATAACCCGATGCCGCGCGCGCCGAATCTTTTCGCCTGCGCGTAGCCGTCCGGCAGATCGAGGTTTGTCCGAACCGTAATTTCTTTTCCGTCGAGCGTTTTCAAAACGCCTTTGGCGGATTTGATGCCGCTGTAATTGATCTGCTGAAACTGCGCCGCCGCAAGCTTGTAACTGCGAACGGTTTCTGTTGCCGGATGCAAAATGATCTGCCCGTTGTATGCGTCGACAATTACTTCGTCACCGGTTTGCATCTGTCTTAAAATTCCCGTATTTCCCGTAACCGCGGGCAGATTCATTTCGCGCGCGAGGATAAACGTATGCGAGGTCCAGCCGCCGCTTTCCGAAACGATCGCCTTCGGATTGCTTTCGATCAATTCGATCAGGGTCGAAGGCTTAACTTCTCTCGCGACGATAATCGAATCTTTTTTCAAACGGTTTTTAGTTTTTCCGTTTCCGCCGAGCGCCGAAAGTATCCGTTCGGCGACATCTTCGAGATCTACGTATCTTTCGCGCAGGTATTCATCGGGAATCGCTTTATATCTGGCGACATAAGCGTCGATAACCGTTTTTACAGCCCATTCGGCGTTTACTTTATCTTCTTTTATAACCGTCTGAATCTTTTCCAAAAACGATTTATCTTCGAGAATCAGAATATGAGTTTCGAAAATGCCTGTTTGCATATTCGGCAGCTTTTCGCGTTTCTTGGCGGAGATTTTTTTAAGCTGACTTTTTGCTTTTCGAATCGAAGCGTTCAGGCGGCGAAGTTCGGCGGCAATTTGCGAGTCTTGCAGATTTATTTTATAAAACTGTCTTTTGGTGCCGTACAGGCTGACTACCTTTCCGATCGCCACGCCTCTCGAAACGGCGCGCCCTTTGAGACGCAGTTCCGTCCTGTCCCTTGAAGAAACTTTTTGTTTCTTTTCATCTATTAAAGGCATAATCTCGCGCGTTCAATTAACTGCGTCCTTAAAATCACTGTAATTGCGTGTTTCGCCTTCGAGACAAGACACACTTGTAATTTATTAAATCAAAATTGGTCAGAATTTAAAAAAAACCGGATTTAATAAATCAATGCCAGCCGCCTACTCGCCGAAACTAAAGCCGCTGCTTCCTCCGCCCTGCGACGGAAAGAAGGGCTTCAGCAATCCGGCAAACGCGGCTAAATTGCGGGTTTGAATAAGAATTTCTCCCGGACCGGTAAATTCCGCGACCATGCCTTCGCCGCTGAGAAAGCTTCGGAAAAATCCGCTTTTCGCGGCTTTTCGCAAATTGTACTGCATATGCCCTTCCCATGCGACAAGATGTCCCGTATCGACAACATACATCTCGCCCGGGCGCAAAGTCTTTCGGTGGATCGCACCGAACGAGGAAACCAAAAGAAGCCCTCTTCCGGAGACTTGAAGCACAAACAAGCCTTCGCCGCCGAAAAACGATTTCGCGCCGCCGAACTTCGTATCAACCTGAAGCGCCGTATCGCCCGCAAGATACGAGCTCGACTGCACCATAAAAATTTGATTTTCCATTTCAATCCCGGCGACATCGCCCGGAGCGCCGGGCGCGAAAGTTACTTCGCCCGCTCCGCCGTGTGCCGTAAACGTTGAAACAAATGCTGATTCACCGCCGACCGCGCGTTTCAGCGCGCCGAAAACGCCGCCTTTCATCTGCGATTGCAGATCGACGTTTGCCGACATCGAAACCATCGCCCCGGCTTCTGCGGATATTGACTGCTCGGGTTGGAGATTTATCACGGCTAGGGCGAATGCGCCCTGATGCTTGATTTCCCATGTGTAGCCGCGACCTCGACCGCGCCCGTCGGTATCGAAATGAAACGCGCCCTGATCTTGCCGGTTACCGAAATCGGCGGGCGGCTGTTGATATTGCGGCGTTTGCTGGTAACCGGGCTGCTGATTATAGCCGGATTGATAATTTTGTTCGGGCGAAGAAACTTGCGGCGCGCCGCTTGACGAAGCCTGCATCGGCAAACCGCACGAACCGCAGAATTTAGCGTTCGGAAGCAGCGGCGCATTGCATTTCGGACAGTTTGTCATACTTGTACTCCTTTTGATTTCTCGATAATGATACGGCTTGCGGCTTCGGCATTTTCCGCAAAATCAAGTAAAGAAACATCTGCGTCGCTGACCACAAGATTTTGCTGCCAGCTCTCGACGACGTTTTTCCAGCAATTGCCGAGCAAAACGAGCGGGCGGCGATCGAGAACGCCCGTTTGCAATTTATTCCAAACCAGGGAAATTTCCGTCACCGTTCCCATCCCGCCGCGAAGCGCGACAAAGCCGACCGAGCGCGTAATCAGGTTTTGCAGGCGATCGTAAAAATGGTCGGTCGCCACTTTATCGGTCAAATAACGGTTCGGTTCGGATTTAAATTGATTCATCACGATGCCGAAAACCCGACCGCCCTTTTCACGAGCGCCGAGCGAAGCCGCTTCCATAACGCCCAGGTATCCGCCGGTGCAGATCGTAAATCCTGCCTCGGCAAGACGAGAGCCGAGCTCTTTTGCCTGGCTGTATTCCGGGGAGTTTTCATCAAAACGCGAGCCGCCGAAAATGGTGACGATTTTTTCTGTGTTGGTTTCAATCATTATATTTTTCAACTGGAAATACGTTCTAAAGCCCTTTTTCAATTATATTCATCTATTCTTTTGGAATCAAAGTCTTAAATTTTAAGCGCGGCGCGTGCCGGCAAATCATTGCCCGCCTCCTCAATCGCTTTCTTCGTATTTGTAAAAAATAAAATCACTAATCCAGCGATAAAAAACACGATTAAAGCGAGAATCGCGGGGCGGTAAGAATTCGTAACCTGCGCGACCACTCCGAAAACGACCGGACCGATCCAGGATGTTCCGCGCTCGGATATTTCGTAAATCCCGAAAAATGCCGATTCGCGCCCGGCAGGAATCATCTGCGAAAAAAGCGAACGCGAAAGCGCCTGCGAGCCGCCCAAAACGAAACCGATAAATCCGCTCATAATATAGGCTTCCGACACGGTCGATAAAAACGCGTAAGCGTAAATGACAATCGCCGACCAGATTACGAGCGAAATCATAATCGAATATTTTGTACTGGTCAGACGAGCGATTCTTTCAAACGTTAAAGCTCCTATAAATCCGACGATTTGCGCGATCAGAAAAGCGACGACCAGAACCGAGCGGTCGGTTTCTATATTGTTTCGAACAAATAATTCCTGCGAAATAAACGTCGAGGAAGTCGTAATAACCGTTTGAATCCCGTCGTTGTAAAGCAAATAGGCGATTAAAAACAATAATGTATGTTTTAACTTAAAAAGCTCTCTGAACGTATCGCGCAGCTCGCCGATGCCGGCTGAAAAATAGTTTTTCCCCCTCGGAACATCCCTGACGGGCTTTCTTCTTTTCAAAAGCGCGAAAGTTACGAGCGCAAAAACGCCCCACCAGACGCCCGCCGTTAAAAGACAAATTCTGACGGCGAGATTTGTCGATAAACCGAGACTTTCGGCATTTTTCAAAAGCATCAGGTTGGCAAAAAGCATCAAAGCGCCGCTGACGTAACCTGCCGCGAAACCGAAACTTGAAACCTTGTCGCGCCGGTCGATAGTCGTTATATCGTTCAAATAAGAATTATAAAAAACCATCGAAGCACCGGCGCTCAAATTCGCCGCAAGAAAGATAAAACAGCCGAGCAGGTACAGATTGCCGTCGATAAAAAACAGCAAACCGCAGGCGATCGCGCCGAGAAAACAGAAAAACGCCATAAAAGACTTTTTCAGATGCGAATAATCGGCGATCGCGCCCAAAATCGGCAAAAAGAAAATTTGCAGAAAAACCGAAAGCCCGACCGTGTACGGGTACATCGATTTTGCCGTGACGTCAAAAAGTCCCGTGCTTAAAACTATTCCGTTTTCCCCGACCGCCTGCTGGGCTAAAGCCGTCAGATACTCGCCGATCAGAACGCCGACCACCGTTGTAAAAAACACGGAATTTGCCCAGTCGTAAACGATCCAGCCGAAAATCTCTCGTCGGTTATTTGTTGAAGTATTTTCTGTTTTTATCATCGGGTTAAAATTTGCAAAATGGTCGGCGTAATGTCGGTCAAATCTTTTATTCTTTCAGCCGCAAAATGTTTTTCAGCGCCCCAAATTATTGTCGGAACATCGTTTAGCGTGTGATTGCGAACTGACAAATCTTCTATGTTTCCGTGGTCGCTTGTCAAGATAACGGTTGTGTTTTCCAGATCGACGAGCTCGATGGTTTTTCTGATAAACTCGGCGAGCTGCGGCAAATGAATTTCGGCTTTTGCAAAATCCTGTTTGTGACCGATCTGGTCGGTTATAAAATGCTCGTACAGCGTAAACCTGTGATTAGCCGCGATTCCGGCTAAAATTTCCGCCGCTCGCGCAGCGGAATACAAAGGCGCTTCGAAACCTCTCTTAATTAAATCGGCGTTTGTAAAATCGTGAAACAGGGCTTTGCCGCCGAGCAGATCGGGCAGTTTGCGAAACGAAAGCTCTGCCGCTTCGACGGCGCACGTCGTCGCTGATTTCCATCTCGGAGTTTCAGCGAAAAACTGCGGCGTATAAGCGTTAGCGAAAACGTTTTCAGTAATATTCGCTTTCTTTAATTGAAGAAAAATGGAATTTTCACTGATAAGGTCGCGCAATGTCTGGTTAGGAAAGCCTTGTTTATGATGACCGAGCAAAAGCGGCGCGTTGATTCCGGTCAAAATCGTTGTTTGTCCCGAAGCGCTCTGCGGGCGACCTTCAACCTTTAGGCGCGGATCGGTCGGAACCATTATTCCGCCAAACGGAATTTCGCTTTTTTCGCCGACAAAATGCGCCAGCGGTTCCGTATCGGCAATTCGCGCAAACGGGTTATTCACGCTTCTTTCGCCTATTCCCAAGCCGTCTATAAAAATAAATAAAACTGATTTTTTTTCTTCAAACTGCAATTTATTCATTTTCAATATAGTAATAATTTTCAGCCGCAACCTGAAATTCGTTTTTTTAACTTCAATATTTATTGATACACATTTTTAAAAGCTTTTTATTTTTCGTAAATTTATGCCGGTTTCACCTTATAAAGTAAATTCAGGAAAACAAAGCTGATTTGCTCGTATGAATTTGACCGAGCCCGATTTTTTGAGATGTATTATGAACACAATAATTTATTTTATTTCGTTTCGCAGTTTCTCGGCTTTGTTTTCAGCCGTATGTTATATTATTTTGTTTTTAATTCTTTTTATTTATTTATCTGCGCCGATTTTCGATTGTTTTCATTTCTTTTTTTAATCCGTTTTGCAAACGATAGACAGGCATTCGCAGCAGCGCCGCGAGACGCGAAAATCTTGACATATAGAGCTAAAAAGGATAGATTTCAAAGGCTTACAATTTCAATTTTAAAGATTTATTCTTCTACACTTTACGCGTTTATCTTTAACATTGAAAATTCATTTCGTTTCACAATTC
>JAOAPX010000145.1 GCA_025463125.1 Acidobacteriota bacterium
AACCGGAAAGCAGTAAAAATAAAGCGAGCGACGCTCTGGAAAGATTCATTCGGTTTCCTCAGGATTGATTTGTTTGAAAGACATCGACTGTAATTTGCTCGTTTCGCGGGCGGAAAGCGATAATCCGCGCCCGGTTATCCGGCGACGATAATCGCGATTCTCCAACCGCCGATGGAAAAGTTTTTGCCGTTTTTTGTTTTTGCCGTTTTTTGTTTGAGTTTTTGGAGCGATAAAAGCGATTATCGCTCCAAAAAATCTATCTCGCCTGTTCGACCAGCAGTTTCAAACCTTCAACGGATTGAACGCCGCTTAAAGCAACTTTCCTGTTGCCGACAAACGCCGGAACGCCGCTCAAACCTATCATTTGCGCGGTTTCTTCGTCAGCTTTGACGCTTTCGGTAAATTCCCCGCTTTCGAGCGCCCGGCGCAGCGATTTTGAATCGAGATCGAGCTTTTCGGCAATTGAAACGAGAACGTCTATCTCGCCGATATCTTCGCCGCGCTCGAAAAACGCGCGAAAAAGCCCGGCGTTCATTTCATCAAACTTCCCCTTCATTCGCGCCCATTGCGCCGCTTCGTGCGCGAGCCGCGAGCGCGGCTGAACGGGCGGCAATTTCATTGTAACGCCCATTCGCCGTGCCATCGGATAAATCGAGCTGTTCCAGACGCGCTCCAGATATTCGCCGTCGGGCGGCAGCGTCGGCACGGGTTCGGGACGCAGCTCAAATGCCCGCCAGACGATTTCAACGTCCGGTTCGGTTTTTTTCAACTCTTCAACGGCTGGCTCCGCCAACCAGCAAAACGGTCAGACATAATCGGAAAAAATCTCGATCGTTACTTTTTCTGTCGTGTTTTCCATAATTCCCCCTTTTCGTTACTTTTAATATTTTTTTCAGCTTTTCAGCTTTTTTATTTTTCACCGTTCAGCGCTGATTTTTCAATCCGCTTCATTGAGCAGTTCTTTGAATTTTAGCGCATCTTCGGTCATATGAATATTGTTAAAGAAAACATACGAAAGCGAATTTTGCGGCATCAGCGCCGCCAGCTCCGCCAGCTCGTCTTCCTCGTATTTATAACGCCAGCCGCCGCGACCGTGCAAACGGTAATAACATCTGTCGGGCGTCGTCGTTATTTTTTCGAACGGATCGACGACGTGCCATAAATCGAGCTCGTCGCAGATGTTTTTCACTTCCGCGTCGTTCCAGTTTCCGCGCGGCTCCCATGCGAAATTAAGATTTTCGCGCTCGATGTCGGAAAAAAAACTTTTCAAATTCGAAATGTTTTCAGTGTTTTGTTTAAAGCTCGCCGGGCATTGAAACAAGATGGTTTTCGCCTCGAGCGCTCGCGCGCAGGCGAGCGTCATACCCCGGGCTTCTTTGACTATCGCGGTCGGCTTAAAATATCCGGCTTCTTCGCGTTCGGCGTCGGTCAAAGTTTTTTTCAGGCGTTTGTAAGTCGGGCTTTTCGCTTCGTGCGTGATTAATTGCCAGGCTTTAACGGCGAATTCAAAATCTGCGGGAACTTCCGCGCGCCAGCGCTCAAGAGTTTTGATTTGCGGCGGCTGGTAAAAAGTGTGCTGAATCTCGACGCACGAAAGAATTTCCGCGTATTGCGTTTTGTTTGTGCGAAAACCGCTCGTTCCGATTTTTACTTCTTTTTTCATAATTTATAAGCGCTTTGAAGATTTTGAAAGCGCGGGAAAATCTTGTCAATCGATATTTAGCGCAAAAAGAAATAATTTTTTGAGTCGGGTGGCGAAATTACGCTTGTTTGTTAAAATAATTTCATGCAAAATCCAATCCGCATCCTGTTGATCGAAAATCAAATCCTGACGCGCATCGGCATTCGAACGATTCTTCAAATGCGAAACGATTTTGAAATCGTCGGAGAAGCGGATTCGGGCGCGCGAGGATTTGAGCTTTTCCGGCAGCTGAGACCGGACGTGACGATTTTAAGCCTGCGCCTGCCGGATTCGTGCGCGATCGACGTCTTAAACGATTATTTTGCCGAAAACGCGCGGGCGAAAATAATCGTTTTAGCCGAACATTCGGGCGACGCGGAAATCAGCAAATCCCTGAAAAAAGGCGTCCTCGGCTATGTTTCAAAAGACGTGACGGAAGCCGCCCTGATCGAAGCGATTCGCACGGTCGCGGCTGGAAAAAAATATATTCCGCCGGGAATCGCCGGGATTTTAAGCGAAAATTACGGTCAGGAAGAATTGACGCCAGCCGAACAAAAAATCCTGCAGGCGCTTGTCGGCGGAAAATCGAACAAAGAAATCGCATACGAATCCGACGTTTCGGAAAACACGGTCAAGACGCACGTTAAAAACATTTTCGATAAGCTCGGCGTTTCCGACCGCACTTCAGCCGCAACTTTAGCGATCAGGCGCGGGCTTGTCAGAATTGACGTATGAACGAAGAATTAATCAAATACGCGGAAACCTATACCGCGAAAGAAAGCGAAACTCTGCGAAAAATCGCCCAGAGCTGCTACGAAAGCCGTTCGGATTCGAGTATGCTTTCGGGTTTTTACCAGGGACGCGTGCTGAGCCTTTTAACGAAAATGATTCAGCCGAAAGTCGTTCTGGAAATCGGAACTTATCTCGGATATTCGGCGCTTTGCTTTGCCGAAGGCTTGGCGCCGGGCGGAAAAGTTATCACTTTGGACGTTAACGAAAATATGCACGCCGCGGCTGTATCTTTTATCGAAAAAAGCGATTACAAAGACCGCATAGAATTCCGGCTCGGCAACGCCCTGGAAATCATTCCGCAGCTCGATGAAACGCTCGACCTGGTTTTTATCGACGCCGACAAGGAAAATTATTCGAATTATTACCGCCTGGTTTTTGAGAAATTGCGCGTCGGCGGCTGTATAATCGCCGACAACGTTTTATGGAGCGGAAAAGTTTTGCAGGCGGAAAACGGTAAAGAACACGGACCGAACACGCAAGCTCTGCACGAATTCAACCGGATGATTTTAGCCGACAAAAGAGTTTCAAATGTGCTTCTGCCGGTGCGCGACGGCTTGATGCTCATAAGAAAAGAAAGCGACTAAAAAGATTTATCACCCGAATTGGTGAGAAAACGCTAACCGCTAATAATGATTACAGCCGCGCGGAATCCTTGTATTCTATATTCAACAACCTGAGAAACAAGGAGAAAGAAAAATGATTAAAATCAGAAAATCAGACGAACGCGGCGCAGCAAATTTCGGCTGGCTCGACACGCGCTACACGTTTTCATTCAACACTTATTACGACCCGCGATTTATGGGTTTCCGCGATTTGCGCGTGATAAACGAAGATTGGGTCGCGCCCAGCCAGGGCTTCGGCACGCACGGGCATAAGGATATGGAAATTATCACTTATATCGTCGAAGGCGCGCTCGCGCACAAAGACAGCTCGGGCGGCAGCGAGGTGCTGCGTCCGCACGAAGTTCAGAGAATGACGGCGGGCAGAGGCATTCAGCACAGCGAATTTAATCCTTCGGCGGATGAAAAAGTTCACCTTTTACAGATTTGGATTTTGCCCGAAAAAGACAATCTCGAGCCCGGCTACGAGCAAACTTATTTCGCGCCCGAAACCAAGCAGGGCAAATTAAAACTCGTCGCATCGCGCGGCGGCGATGACGGTTCGGTGAAAATCAATCAAGACGTAAAGCTTTATTCTTCGCTTTTGAAAACCGGCGAACAGCTTTCGCACGAGCTCGCGGCAAATCGCCACGCGTGGATTCAAATCGTTAAAGGATCAATCGATTTAAACGGCGAAACCTTGCAGGCGGGCGACGGCGCGGCAGTCAGCGATGAAAAGGTTTTACAGATAAAATCGACGGCGGACGAAACGGAATTTCTGCTGTTCGATCTAAACTAAGATTTACGCGCGCAAAAAAAAGCGCCGAACGTAATGGATAAGGAACAAAAGCGGCAAACGGGGACATGAAAAGGTTTCCCTTTTTGCCGCTTTTGCGCGTGTTGATTTATTTGTTTTTCCGGGTTTTAAGCTAAAATAATTTCGTGGAACAAAAACCGGCTACGCCGAAAGATGCGGCAGCGATAATTTTACTCGATAAAGACGACAAAGTTTTGTGGGCGCGGCGAAATCCGAGCCTGAAATTTTTGGGCGGCTGGCACGCTTTTCCAGGCGGCAAGGTCGAGCCGTCTGACGCGGAAATAAGCGTAAAAAACTGCTCCGATAAGGATTTGGAACGATTTATCGTCGCGGCGGTGCGCGAATTTTTCGAGGAAGTCGGCGTTTTACTGGTTAGAAACGGCGAAAAACTGACCAAAGGACAGCGCGCCTCTCTGCACGACGATTTGATTTCGGGCAGAAGCGCTCTGGCGGAAATTTTAGCCGATTGGAGCCTGCACATTGACGCCGGAGATTTTTTCTACACAGGAATTTGGACGACGCCGCAATTTTCGCCCGTGAGGTTCAAAACCAGGTTTTTCATCGCTCGATGCCCGCCGAAACAAACGCCTTACGCGGCGATTTCCGAAATGGAAACGCCCGAATTCATTAAGCCGGCAGAGGCTTTAGAACGCTGGGCGAATTCGGAAGTTTTGATTTCCCCGCCGGTTTTGATTTCCCTTCAGGAATTGGCGAATTCAAAATTTAACGTTCAAAATTCAAAAACCGGCTCGGAAAGCCCGAACGTTGAATCTTCAGCTCTGAACCTGTTAAAAAAATCTCAGAATTCGGGCGGCGAAATCAATTACATCGAGCTGAACCCGCGCGTTATTTGCTTTCCGCTCAAAACCGAGACGCTTCCGCCCGCGACGCATACGAATTGTTTTATCGTCGGGCGCGAGCAGTTCGTCGTAATCGACGCGGCTTCAAAAGACGAAAGCGAGCAGCGAAAATTGTTCGAGCTCGTCGATTCGTTTATCGAAAAAGGCTTTGCTTGCCGCGCAATAATCGTTTCGCATCAGCACACGGATCATTTCGGCGGCGAAACGGCGCTGAAAAATCATCTCAAGAACAAATTCGGCTTAAAAGTTCCGATTTCGGCGCATCGCCAAACGGCGGAAAGTTTGCGCGGCAAAGTCGCGATCGAAAAATTTATCGGCGACAACGAAACGTTTGAATTAAAAGATGAAGCCGGAAAAAGCTTTGTTTTGCACGCGCTTGCCGCGCCCGGGCACGCTCGCGGGCATCTGTGTTTTTACGATGAGGAAAAAGGATTTCTGCTGTCGTCGGACAACGTCGTCGGCGCCGGGACAGTTTTGATCGCGCCGCCCGAAGGCAATATGAACGATTACATGGCGTCGCTCGAACGTCTGAAAAACCTGCCGAACCTGCGCTTTTTGTGCGGCTCGCACGGCGCGGCGGTGTTCGACGCGCGCGGCAAAATCCAGGAGTACATCGCGCACCGCACAGGCAGAGAGAAACAGATTTTAGAAGCGTTTGAAAACGGCGCGAAAAATCCGGCGGAAATCGTCGGCGCGGTTTACGCCGGATTAAAACCCGGACTTTTAAGGCTCGCGGAAAAATCCGTCGAAGCGCATCTGGAAAAATTAAAAGCGGACGGAAAAATTTAATTTTCGCCGGATAAAACCAGGCGAAACGGAAAATATCTTTTCACGGAGATGTTTTTCAGCCCCGAGAGTTCAGCCAGGCTTTTTAATTCCCGAGGTTTAAACGAGCGCAGAATCGAAAGACAACCGTCTTCGCGAACGAGCGGGCTGATGCGAAATCCGGCGCAGAAAATCTTGTAAAAAATATAAGCCATCCGGTGCCTGTGCAGATCGATGACGAAGATTTTGCGCCTCGCGACGCGGCTCATTTCCCGCAAAATCAGGACGACGTTTTCATCCGTGAAGTGATGCGTAAAAAGCGAGCAAATGGCGTAATCAAACGCTTTATCGGCAAAAGGCAAGCGAAAGGCGTCGGCGCGGACGGCTTTTATTTCCGCGTAATTTGCCGATTCTTCAAGCATAGATTCGGCGGAGCGGGCGTTTAATTCAATCCCGAACAAATCGCATTTCACATTTCCGGCACGCGCAAAATCGGCAATCACGCGAAGCAGCTCGCCCGATCCCGCGCCGACGTCCAGGACCGAAAACCGCTGTAAATTATTTTTTTTAACTTCCCGCAAAAGCGTTCTTTTCAGCGCGAACGCGTCGCCCGCCAAACGATTGACGAGCCGGATTTCACGCAAAAAACGCTCGTATTCTTCGGCTGTGTAATCGCCCGTGTCGATGCGCTCGAGTTTGCGGCTGCGCTTTTCAAACATTTCAAGAGAATAACAAAATCAGGCTCAATAAACAGTATTTTTAAACAGTATTTGTAAACAGTATTTTTTCGCTGGGATAAAAGAGGTTTTAAGAGTTTTCAGAGGAATGTAAAAGAAAAGTCTCGGATACGAATGTGATGCGAAACCGGTTTTCGCCGTCAAAAATCTATGCGCATCTATTGCGCGTCTACAGGTAACTTCCCGTTTTTCATTTTCACATCGAAAACCGGATGCAAAAAAAGCCGCCTTCCAAAATGCAAAAGACGGCTTTTCATTTTATTTTATGCGGTGATTCTAGCTTAAAAAGCCTCTGAATTTCGCCGGGCTTGATTGATAACCCGGAAAAACTTTTTTCAAATCCGCGCTGCCCGCGTGTTTGTAAGCGATTTCGCCGAAAACGTCGCGGTAATCGGTTGTAACCGCCAGGTCGCGTTCTTCATTGAGCTGGTCGTTTTTCAGACCTTTCCAATCGCCGTAAACCTTTCCGCCTTTGACTGTGTTTCCTAAAACAAGCATGGCGTTTCCGTGCCCGTGGTCGGTTCCGCGCGTGCCGTTTTCGCGAGCGGTTCTGCCGAATTCCGACATTGTTAAAAGAACGACGTCATCCATCCGTTTGCCCAAATCCGCGGCAAACGCAGCGATTGATTGCCCGAAATCCCGCAGCAGGTTTGCCATCGTTCCCCGCGCGCCGCCCTGACCGCGATGCGTGTCCCAATTGTCGGATTCGGCGAAAGCGACTTCGAGCCCGACGCCGGCTTTTATCAATTGCGCGATTTGCCGCAGCGAGCGTCCGAGCGGAGAATTCGGATAAACAGCGCCGTTTTCCGGTTTGTACTGCGCGGGATTCGATTGTTTCAAAAAGTTTACGGCTTGAAACGTTTCCGCGCCCGTATTGCTCAAACCGTCTTTTACGTTTTCCTGCCAGATTCCTTCAAAACCGCCCTGCACCGTCTGCGTATAAATGCCCGCTTTAATCGCAAAATCCGAAAGATTCGTCATCGCGACAGACGGGGCGCGCCCGTAAAGCGAACGCGGAAGCTGACCGGTCATCGAAACGGCGCGAAAAGGCGATTGATCTTTGCCGGAATTGCTTTGCAAAACGCGGTTGAGCCAGCCGTCGCGCGTCGATTTGACGCCCGGCGTCGCTGATTCCATATAATCCTGCGCGTCGAAATGCGAGCGCGTATTGTTAGGCGAACCGACCGAGTGAATGACGGCTAATTGTTTCGATTGCCAGAATCTTTCGAGCGGCTTGAGCGACGGGTGAAGCCCGAAATGCCCGTCAAGATTAATCGCGCCTTCGGCTTCACCGGGTTTTTGAATGGCAATCGTGCGGCGCAGATTATAATATTCGGCGTCGCCGTGCGGCACGATCATATTCAAGCCGTCAACGGCTCCGCGCTGGAAAATCGTCACCAAGACTTTCTTTTTGCCGTAACCGTCTTTCAGAACGGCGGCATCGGCGTATTGATGCAAAAACTCGGGCGCGGCAGACATCAAACCGAAGCTCGCAAGCGCGATTCCGCTCGATTTCAAAAAATATCTTCTGTCCATTAAATTTAACCTCAAAACTGCTGAATACTTTTCTGCGGGTTAAGCCCGCCGGTTGTTTTTTAGACGCCGGAAAATCTAATTTAGCCGTTTTTATTTGCATCTTTGTTTTTTACATACGTCCTTTGCAGCCCGATCGCGCTTTTACAAATCGTTTTTTTATTGAACGAAAATCTCGTCCACAAAGATAAACGCGTCGAATCCCGCGCCTGGATGCCACGATGGAATTTTTCCCAGGTTGTAAGCTTTGACGCGGACGTACCGCGCTTTGACGGGCGCGATTTCTGCGAAATAATCTTTAATTTGCGGTTTCATATCTTCAGTCGCAACGTCGGTTTTGATTTCGGCGACTTTACGAAATCTTTCGCCGTCGCTTGAAACTTCAAACTCAACACGCGTCGGCATCCAAATCCACGGGCGCGCGTCCTGCAAAAATCCGCCGCCGAGTTTTCTGATTTCCGTCTCGCGTTTCAAATCAATGACGGCGACGAAATCCTGATTTTGATAGCCCTGCCATTCGCCCGAAGCGAAATTCGTCGTGCCGCGAATGCCGTCAATCAAACCGAAATCGCCGCCGCCCGTGTATTGGCGATTGTATTTCGAGAAAAGTTTAACCGTCCAATCGTGCGGCATCCGGTTGAGCTTCGATTCGACCGCGAAGCTTTTTTCGCCGTTACGGTTGATTGAAACGGCTTTGACGATTGACGTTCGATCAATCGAAAAAGGTTTCGCGTAAATGCCGGATTTTTCGTTCGGTTCGCTGCCGTCGGTCGTGTAGTAAATCTTCGCGCCCGATTCGGGCAGAGAAATTTTCACTTCCGTTTCGTTTTCAAAAACTCTTTTCGCCTCGATCGTCGGCACAATCGGCGATTGCCGTTCGATTTTGGAAACAGGAAATTCGGTAAACCAATCTTTGACCGGAGCGTCGGTCATTTCAAATTCCAAAACCGCGCCGTTTTTCAATTCGTCGTGCGTGA
>JAOAPX010000147.1 GCA_025463125.1 Acidobacteriota bacterium
CCGACCGTCTTGCAGGCGAGTTCTCCAGCAATCGGCTCGACAAAATACACGCCGTCGGTTTTCAAGCGCTCGACGTTTCTCCGCGTCGAAGGATGCTGCCACATCGCCGTGTTCATTGCCGGAGCGATCAAAACCGGAGCCGTCGATGCCAGATAAGTTGAAGTTAGAAAATCGTCGGCTATCCCGTTTGCAAATTTGGCGATCACGTTTGCGGTCGCCGGAACGACCAAAAGAAGATCGATTTTTTGCGAAAAATTAATATGAGCGATCGGGTCGGGGTTTTCCGGTTCGTAATCGTCAATCAGCACGTAATTGCCCGTTAAAGCGCGAAACGTTAAAGGCTGAACGAATTCGGTCGCGTGCTTTGTCATCGCAACTTTGACTTCGCAATCGCTTTTTTGTAAAAGCCGCAAAACCTCGATTGCTTTATAAGCCGCGATTCCGCCGCAAACGCCTAATCCGACACGATATTTTTTATTTTCCGTCATAAAAATCAATCACAGATTATCACACATATAAAAGGATAAAAACCGGCGCGAAAATTTACTGCCGACCTCGCGAAAGTTTGTGTTAAGATGTTCAAAGTAAAGATAAAAGCATATATAAATGAACGGACAACAGAACCTTTTTGAAACCGAAACGCGCGCGCCTGAAACGGAAAAAATTCTGCTCTACGCTCTTGGCGAATTTCAATCGCGCGGAAAAGTTTTAGCCGAGCGCGAACTGCCGCTTGACCGTCTTCGCGGCGCGTTCAAACGGGCGTGCGAAAAATACGGCGTGGAAGAATTTTCCGACGATAAACTCGCTGAAAACCTGGAAAAACTCGGGGCGAGAGTTAAACAAGTTCCGAGCTTCGTCGCCAAACATCCTTTTCGTATTACTGTTTCAACGGCAATTGCTGAACGGGGAAAGCAATTTTATTTAGTAAAGATGAATGAGTTTGATCAATGAGAAAATCAATGAAAATTACAAAAACATTTGTCAGCGTTTTTTTTATAACATTTTTAATTGGATATGTTTCGGTTTTACCAACTTATAGAGTTTCAGCGCCGGAAGAAATTACAAACGTAATTACAAATCAAATTCCATCACCGCCGATTACAACAAAAATGGAGTTGGAAATTATTGAAGATGTCGGTAATTGGTTTGAGGATGGAAAATACCAACACAAAATAAAACTTTTAGAAACAGGTGAAGGTTTTCATGGAGATGAGGTGGACGCTGTTAACGGCGAAACCTGGCTTGGATTATTTAAGGAAAATGACAAATATTTCTTACGTTCTACACAAATAAATATTCGCCGTGTTCATGATGAAATAGTTGACGATGATAATAAAAGAAAGAAAACAGGAAAAGACGTTAGCGTCAAAGGTAAAAATAAACCAATCTTTCTTCTGAAGAACGCTAATAATCTACGAGTGAGCGAAATAACAACGCTTTTTCAGGGAGTTACTTGGAAAGAATTTTTAGAAGATAAGCAAACAGATCTCTCTACTGAGGAAGTAATGACTGTGTTAAATAAAGGTTTCAATCAGAAATATGAAATCGGCGGAAAAAATTATGATCTCAAAGTTATAGAAGCTAAAAACAAGGACAATGAAAAAATATTGGCTTTGACTTTAGAAAGCGGAGGAAAAAGACAAATTTTGCATACTATGAATGTCGAATACAATTCCAGTTTAGGAATACTTCACTGGGCAGGCGATTTAGACCGTGACAGCAAACCGGATTTTTTTCTCGAATTGTACGTACATGACAATGTTGATAACAAAGTTCTTTTTCTTTCTTCACAAGCCCAAAAGGATAAATTAGTCAAAAAAGTCGCAGACTTTTTGACAACAGGCTGTTAATGGAAAACCAAACAAAAACTCACAACGATTTATGGCAATACGTCGAAAACAATCGTCCGCAGATTGAAAAAGCTCTGCGCGATTATTTGCCGCTCGCGCCGCCGAAAATCGAAACGAGATTTAATGAAGCGGTCGAATACGCCTTGTTTTCGGGCGGAAAACGGCTGCGCCCGGTTTTGACTTTGCTCGGCGCAGAGCTTTTCGGCGGCAAAACTGAAACGATTATGCCTTCGGCTGCCGCCGTTGAATTCATTCATACAAGCTCTTTGATTTTCGATGATTTGCCGTGTATGGACAATGCGCCGGAGCGTCGCGGCAAAACATCTCTGCACGAAAAATTCGGCGAAGGCTTGGCTGTTTTGGTCGCGATCGGTTTCTTAAATGCTTCTTACGGGTTGATTTTCGTCAACCACGCCGGATTGCCCGAGCGTGCGATGGCGGCGCACGCCGAAATCGTCGAATGCGTCGGCGCTTCGGGAATGCTCGGCGGGCAGTCGGTTGATCTAGCGCTGGCGAAAGGCGCGGACTTAATCGACGTTTCGAGCTTCGAGGCGGAATCGATCAGGAATTTAAAGACTTCAGCGCTGATGCGTCTTTGTCTTCGGGTCGGAGCGATTTTAGCCGGCGCAAATTATCTTGAACTGGCGTGCCTTTCCCGTTTTGCCGCTTTGCTCGGCGACGCTTACCAGCTTTCCGACGATTTAATCGATTTACACGAAGACGGCGAGATTTTTGCAGACGAATGCAAGCCGTTTGCGATTTCGCGCGGTGAAAGCTCGGCAAACTTGCAACTCGGTAAAATCGTCGAAGAAGCGAAAACAGTTCTGGTTGATAACTTTGCGCCGTCCAGCGCGCGAAGCTGTCTGATTGAGTTGACTGATTATCTGGCGGAAAGAAAAAAATAACAGCCGTAACAGTCACAAAAATACAAAGTTATTTTAGAGAAATTTGCGCTTTTTCTGGTAAATTATAAAATGTCTGACGAATTGGAAAAAGCTTATAAATACTGCGAAACCGTTACAAGGCTTCACGCCAAAAGCTTTTATTTCGCCGCCAAATTCCTGCCGAAACACAAACAAAAAGCCGTCTACCCGATTTACGCGTTTTGTCGTCATGTCGATGATGAAATCGATGAAATCGATGAGGGAAAC
>JAOAPX010000150.1 GCA_025463125.1 Acidobacteriota bacterium
TCATAGTGATGAGGCAACAAATCGTGATCGAGGAAAATCGCGTCGTAAGTGTGTTCGCTCAAAAAAACTTTAGCTTCTTCGACCGTTTCGGCGATGTCCAGATCATCGCCTTCAAATCTTTTCTTAAACCAGCGATGACGGCGGTGATCGTCGTCCAGAAGGAAAACGGAAATGGGCGTTCTTTCTGATTTAAATTCGGCTAAACCTAATTTTATCAATATACTGCGGAAAATACTCATAAATTAAAATACTCGGCAAAACGAAAGTTTAATATAACAGGTGCGCGGTACGCAAAAACGGTCTAAAAGAATATCCTTTTAAATGTAAAATTTATATTAGCTCTAAGTCTTGTGTTTGCAGAAACTTCACTTTTTCGCTGTTTTTGAGTTTGTTAAAACCCCCATTTTTATTGACTTATAAATCTCAAAATAAAACTTGAAATCATTTTAAGTAGTGCTATAATCCGAATCACGGCTTCAGAAATAACCCGGTAGAGCCTACTTAGCAGAACAAGGTTTTTACGGAAATCAACATTCATTAATTCGTCTAAATGCCACAAGAAAAATTAAAATTTCCGACGCTTTTTGCCGTTCCGAATACGGGGCAGACTGCGCCGGAGCAAGACCTCTACGAACAGCCGCGCATCGCTGATGAACCTGAAGTTTGTCCGAAATGCTACGGTTCGGGAATGGAAGTGGTGACGGGAAAAGGCGCGCGCAGATGTGAATGCCGGAAGCGTAAAACGCAAACCAATCAGCTTGATAAAGTCAGAATCCCGAAACGCTACGCCGATTGTCATTTCCACAGCTACACGGCTTACAACAAATCGCAAAACGAAGCATTGAAATTCGCTTTCAGGCTGGCTAACGAATACCCGGCTGTCGAGCGCGGACTTCTTTTAATGGGAACGGTCGGCGTCGGCAAAACGCATCTGGCTGTTTCGATCTTAAAAGCTTTGAACGAACGCGGATTTTCCTGTCTCTTTTATGAATTCGGCGCGCTTTTAAAGGAAATTCAGGATTCATATAATTCGCAAACGCAGAGCTCGGAATTAAAAGTGCTGTCGCCGGTTTTCGACGCGGAAGTTTTAGTCTTAGACGAAATCGGCGCTTCAAAACCGACCGAATGGGTGCGCGACACAATGGCGCATATCATCAATACGCGTTACAACGACAAAAAACTGACGATTTTCACTACAAATTATCTCGACGACCGACGAACCGAGCGCGATGAGACTCTCGAAGACAGAGTCGGCGTTCGCCTGCGCTCGAGGCTTTTCGAAATGTGCAAAACCGTTCCGATGAGCGGCGAAGATTTTCGCAAAACATTCGATAAAATCTCTCCAATCAAGAAAAAGTAAATAGACGCAAATACAGGATTACAGGACGCTGGAAACCCTCTATTCGGCGATCTGCGCCGATAAACTTAAAAAACCGGAAAGATTTATTCGTAAAAATCCGCTTTATCCGTGTTCGCCCGCGTCCTATTTACTATTTCCTATTTCTTTTTTCCTTTATTCTTTATTCCTTACTCTTTTCTCTTTATTCTTTTCTTACTTAATCCGCCGGTCGATCTGTTTTTTGCGGCTAATTCGCTTTAACCGCTCGTTCAGCCGTTTTTTGATTCGCAAATATTCTGTAACCGAACAAAGCGGCTAAAACCAATCCGAACAAAAGCGGGTATGTTAAGTCCGATTTTACGATCATCCAGAAATGAATTACGCCGAGGATCGCCGCCGGATAAGTCAGACGATGAAGTTTCGCCCAGTTTTTTCCGCCGAGGCGCTTTATCATCCCGTTTGTCGAAGTAACAGCCAGCGGAATCAAAAGAAAAAACGCGAGCATCCCGACAGCAATGAAAGGTCGCTGCCGAATGTCTGCGGTAATAGCGGATAGATTTAAACTTTTATCAAAAATGCTGTAAGTGAAAAGATGCAAAATCCCGTAAAAAAACGCGTAAAGCCCGATCATTCGCCGATATTTTATCAAACTGTTCCAGCCGAACGTTTTTCTTAAAGGCGTCACCGACAAAGTCAGAAGCAGGAAAATTAAGGTTAAAACGCCGGTCGTCCGCAGAAAAAACTCGATCGGGTTTGCACCCAGGTTCCCGCGCCACGCGTCAAACCCGAGAAAAGCAAGCGGAACGAGAGAATTTATAAAAATGAGAATTTTGTAGAACTTTATATCCTGCATAAAAACTTTTCGCGCTTTCCGGTTATTAAAAATACTTTTTCAAATCCATTCCGTCGTAAAGGCTCGCCACTTCACCGGCGTAGCCGTTAAACATCAAACTTTCCCGCAAGCCTAATTCGCCGATTCGTCTTTCCTTCGCCTGCGACCAGCGCCGGTGCGCGACGTCCGGATTGACGTTCGAATAAAACCCGTATTCGTCCGGAGCGGCGATGTTCCAGGTCGTCGGCGGCTCCGTGTCGGTCAAAGTAATTTTGACGATCGATTTGATGCTTTTGAATCCGTATTTCCAGGGCACGACAAGGCGAATCGGCGCGCCGTTTTGATTCGGCATTTGTTTGCCGTAAAGCCCTGTCGCCAGAATCGTCAGCGGGTGCATCGCTTCGTCGAGCCGCAAGCCTTCGACATACGGCAGCTCGATGCCCGCCGAAAAAGCCGTCTGCATAAAATTTTTGCCTTCGGGCAGTTTCACCTGCGGATTATCCGGTTTAACGTCGCCGTAAAACGTCTGAAACGCGACGTACCGCGCCGCGCCCAAAGGCTCGACCGCATCCAAAATCTTCTTTAATGGAAAACCGACCCAGGGAATAACCATCGACCAACCCTCGACGCAGCGAAAGCGATAAATTCGCTCTTCCTGCTCGAATCTTAAAAGCTCGTCGATATCGAAAACTTTCGGTTTACCGGCAAGTCCTCCGACTTCAACCGTCCAAGGGCGCGTTATAAAATTTTCGGCTTTGCGCGCGACGGCGTTTTTATCGGTCGAAAATTCGTAATAATTGTTGTAATTAGTGATTTCTTCAAAAGGAGTCAATTTTTCTTCAAGCTTAAAATCCGGCGCTTGTTTAACGTCGGATATCTGCGGCGTTTGAATTTCCTTCGGCGGTTGAGGATTGAAAAAACGGTAAAGCCCGGCACTCGCGAGCGTCGTTCCAGCCAACAATCCGGCGCGCATAAAATTACGGCGATTCAGGTAAACCTTTTCCGGCGTTATCTCGCTCGATTTTATTTCATTTGCCATATATTGTTATTCGTTTTCAAGCGAAAAACGGTTTCGCCGAAACTCCGTCTATAAATCCAAAAGAAAAACAAAAAACTCTTTTATTAGATGCAGTTTTCGATTATGATGCCCTTGTTTCATCCACACCACGTCAAAGGAGACTCTATGAAATTTAAGCATCTCACCTTTTTGCTGTGTTTAATTATATTTTCACACACATTATTGTTCGCCCAAAACATTACACCGACGGAAACTCAAAGCGAAAAAGAAAAGACACAAAAAGAACTCGAAAAGCTTGTGTCGGAAATACTGAATCAAACAGTCAGCAGCGCGTCAAGCCTGAAACTGCCGCAAAACCGGGCGGTCGTTTATGCAATTGCCGGCGATTTGTACTGGAAGTTTGACGAAAAACGAGCGCGCCAGCTTTTCCGCAATTCCGGCAATGAAATTCTTACCGCTAATATCGAAGCCGACAGTGAAAAGAAAGCTGATGACCTGCCGTTTCCCATAATTTTGAATCGCAGTAATTTTCGCAGTGAAATTTTGCTGGTAATAGCGAAACGCGACGCGGATTTAGCATTGGAAATGTTAATTGAGACGCGCCCGGCAAACATCGTTGAGGGCTTGGCAAAAGCGGCGCAACCGAATACCAGGCTTGAATCCGTCTCTGTCGGTTTTAATCCTGAACAGGCACGCCTGAGCCAGGAAATTGCGCTCGAGCAGCATTTTATAACGCTTTCCGCCGAGCAAAATCCCGATAAAGCCATTAAATTGATAAAAGAAAGTTTAGCCAAAGGAATTTCGAACCAGATGATAACTTTACTGCAAAAAATAAATCAAAAAGATGAAAAGAAAGCGATGGATTTGGCGGACGAGATTGTAAAAAAGATTATTGATGCGGATTTGAATAAAAAAAGCGATGAACTGAGCGCGGCAATCCAAATTATGCAGTTTGCAACGCAGCAGAATGCACAAAAAAACACTAAAGAAAAACTTTTCAGATTCAGCGAAACTCAGCAAAAAGATATCGCCAACAAACTCGCAAATACATTTATGCAGCCGGGAAATTCTCTGGAAATGACGAGGAAATTCACACAAATCATACGTATCTTAGAAAATCTCATACCTGAAAGAACCGCGCTTTTAAAACAAAAACAGGCTGACGCGATGAAGACTTTACCGCCTGAGATTAAACGTATGCAGCAGGATTGGAACGCGAATTCAACGCCTGAAGAAATTATCGCCGGATTGCCGAAATTAAATGAATTAGAAAAAACCAATTCATATCAATTGTTGATCCTTAAAATCGCGCAAATTGAAGACGAGGCGCGAGCAAAAAAACTTATCGAACAAATTTCCGATGAAAAAGCGCGTGAGTTTATTACAGAACAATACGAATCGTTTAAGATCAGCCGCGCAGCAAGAAACGGCAAGCTCGACGAAGCCAGAAAGCTTATCGGGAATTTAACTAAAAAGAAAACGCAGATCCAAAAACTCGTCTCGCTCGCAATCGACTTCCACAAAAAGGGCGGAGAAAAAGACTTGGAAACTTCGGAGATTTTAATGAAAGAGGCGAGCGCGCTGGCAAATGAAGTTCCTGAAGATGAAGACGAGTTAAACGATTTGATGGAGATCGTCAAAGGATACACGGTTGTTAATCCGGACCAGGCAATCCGCATTTTTGAACCGATCGTCGATCAAATCAATGATGTCATACAGGCTTCGGCTATTTTGAGCAAATACAACAAGCGCAACCAATCTTTCAAAAAAGGCGAGCTTTTAATGAGAACAACCGGTTTCGGGTCGAACGAAATTTTGCTGTTTCGTTATATTAATCAAATCCAAAGGCTCGGAAAGGCGGATTTGAATCGAATGAATTTGTTTGCCGATAAATTCCAGCGCAGCGACGCGCGCATATTGGTTAAACTTTTTATCGCTCAGGGTTTCCTCAGAGAGGAAAACAAAAGTTTTCCCGGCGGAGCTCCACTTGTTAATGCCGGTTTTTAATTTAAACTCTTTGTAATAAAAGTTTTTAATCTGACGTCTTTCGTAAAGTTCGGCGTAATGCTTGCTTTTAACAGGAAAAGCATTGCGCCGAACTTTATTGCCTTTTCTCAAATTACCGCAGAGATATTCAAAAAATAACCGCTGGTTTCAATTATTTATCCTACATTTTAATTTAATTCTCAAAACTTAAAAGCCTGTCTTTAGTTTTAAATTTGTTTAAAGAATCACAACAAAGGACTTTTATTTTTTTAACGGAACCGGTATAATGTGTTTGGCAGACATCTCCTGTTTGCAGTACGCAGAAGTAAATATCCGCCCTATACGCTTCATTAAATACAAAATATGCCGGAAACAAATCAGGTTTTTAAACACGAAAGATACCGTATTACCAGCTGCATCGAGCGGAATTCGTCAGGCGCGCTTTACGAAGTTTTCGATAACGTCTTTGAAAAAAGCGCCGTTCTTAAAGAGATTCCGGTCAAGTTAAAAAAGGTCGTTACCGCCAGCCAGCAGGAAGAGCTAAAAATCGCTTTTGCAAACGAAGCGAAAATTTTGACCGAACTTAAGCACGAATCGCTTCTGTATGTTTACGATTATTTTTCGGGAATAGACCGCAATTACCTTGTGATGGAAACGGTCGAAGGCAATCTCCTCGGAAAACTGCTCGAAAAAAACAAAAGCGGTTTTGCCTTGCCTGAAGTAATGAGCTGGGCTGAGCAATTGCTCGACGCGCTCGGTTACCTGCACAAACAAACGCCTTCGGTTATTCATCGCGTAATAAATCCGCAGAATATAAAATTAACCGCAAACGGCAAAATCAAGCTGCTCGCTTTCGGCATCGCGAAAAAAGATGACGCGCCGGAAAATCCGGCGATTAAGAATCAATTCTTCACCGCCGAAACTTTAAATTATCTTCCGCTCGAACTGATCTTTAAAGGGCTTGATTCAGCGTCTCAAAAAGTTATCACAAACAGCTACGACGAAAAATCGGAAATGATTTTAAAGCAGCCATCCGATGCGCGAAGCGACGTTTACGCTCTCGGCGCGACGCTTTATCATTTGCTGACCGGAAAGCCGCCGATCGACGCGCTCGAGCGCTCGATTGATATTCTGGAAGGGAAAACGGATCCTTTGCCGCCTGCCTGTAAAATAAATTCGAGCGTGCCGCCGGAAATTTCCGACGTTTTAATGAAGGCGATGGAAATCAAGCGCGAAAACCGCTTCGAATCGGCGATTATAATGCGCCAGATTTTGCGAACGGCATTTGCGCGCCGGAAAGAACTCGAAGCCCGCGAGCTGAAACGGCTTGAAGAAGAGATCATTCTGGAATTCCCCGCGCCGCCGTCCGTTTCGCCGGAAAAAGATCAGCAGTTTATCGAACAGGAAAGATTAAGAATCGAAGCCGAACAAAAACGACAAACCGAACTGATCAAACAGAAATTGCGCGAATCGGAAAACCAGAGATTGCTAGCCGAGCAGCGCGCCGCCGAAGCCGAAAAGCTTTTGCGGGAAAAACAGGCTAAACAGCCAAGCCTTCAAACGGCTGCCGTCATCGACGCGCAGCTGCCGGCAAAAGATGCCGACGCTAAACCATCAAAAGTCAATAATTTAAAGGATTCAGCAGAACGCGGCAATGAAACCGCGGCTTCGAACGATGATTTTCCGCAGATGTTCGCTCAGCCGCAAAAAAGCAATAAAGTTTGGAAACAAATGTCGGTCGCGGCAATTATCGTTATATTGCTCGGCGGCGCGGCTTTCGGCGTGTGGCATTTTCAAGTTCTTCAAGGAGTTTTGCCCGAACAGACAAATCAAAGCCCGATAACGACGTTTGTGGATAAAGTCGTCGCCGAACCCGCGCAAGCCGCTCCGATGCCGACCGCGCAGATGCCAATCGAACCGGCGCCTGTAACCGAAGCGGCGCCGACGCCGGAATCGCCGGTTATAAGCGAATCCGCCGAAACGCCCGCCGGCGCGAAAACATCGTTCACAAAACCCGCTTATAAAAATAAAACGGCAACGCTTCCGCCCGCGCCTCGAACTGAAAAACCCGTTGCGCCGCAGCCAAAGCCGCAGCCGAAAAAAGAAAAAGCGGTTACGGTTGACGACATTATCAGCGGCAATTAAAACATTTTCTAAAGTAAGGTATGAGTCTTCAGGCGCGATTCAAGCCGTTGAAATATTCAGAAATTAAATAAATGCATCGAACATCAAGGAATTAATATATGAAGGTCGTCTCTCTTTGTCTAATCAAAAAACCCGCGCATATTTTCACGTTTTTTTTGTTGATGTCTTTTGTATTTTCGCTTGCGGTCGTGCCTCAAACAGGTCAGGCGCGGCAAGCGCAGTTGAGTTTAGCCGATATTTTAATCGGGTTGCGTTCCAGGAAAGTAACCTTAGCCGAACGAAACACGCTTTTGACCGATGCCGTCAAAAAACGCGGAATTACTTTCACGCTGACGCCTGAAATCGAAAAGGAACTTGCCAGCACAGGAGCCGGCAGCGAATTAATCGAAGCGATTCGCCTGAAAAGCCCGAAAATAATTGCGCCGCCCGCAACGCCGACGCCAACACCAACGCCGACGCCAACACCAACGCCGACTCTAGCGCCCGCGCCCGCGCCGACTCCGGTTGCGCCCGTTTATGATTTCGCTTTTTATCAAAAACGGGCGAGCGCGCATTTAAACAATAAAGAATACGATTTAGCCGTCACGGAATTTAACAAAGCGATCGAATTAAATCCAAAGGATGCGCCGACTTTTGTAAATCGCGGGCTCGCCTTTTTGAATCAGAAAAATTACGAGCGGGCGATTGCCGATTTCGACAAAGCGATCGAAATTAATCCGAAAGAATCAAAAATGTATTTCGATCGCGGAGATTTACACGAAAAATTGGGCAACGCGGAAAAAGCCGTCAGCGATTACCGGAAAGCTTCCGAACTCGATCCGGCAAACGAAACGGCAAAAGCCAATCTTCAACGGCTGCAAAACGAACGCGCCAAAGCTCTTGCGAAAACAACGAATCAAGCCGCGGCTTCTGAGCCCGAAGCTCCCGCCGCGCAGCAAATCGTCAATGTCGGAGCATTAAACGAGCTTGCCATAAATCTCGCGGTTCCGATTTATACGGCGATAGACCGGCAAAGAAATCTTCAGGGAATAGTTACGGTTCAGGTAATGCTTGATGAGAAAGGAAAGGTTGTATCGGCGAAAGCGACGGCAGGACCGGTTTTGCTGCGCTCGACCAGCGAAGCGGCGGCGCTCAAATCAAAATTCAAGCCGGCAACCGTCGGCAATCAAGCTGTCAGGTCAACCGGCTTTATTAATTATAATTTCAAGGCAAACTAGATTTTTAACTTAAAAGTTTTTAAAAAAATCTAATAACTTCCGGCAACAATATTCGATTTTACGCCGCTCGCTTCCTGCGCGATTTTTACGCCGACCGAAGCGCCGATGCGCGTCGCGCCAGCTTCGAACATCGCGCGCGCGTCTTCAATTCCCTTTACGCCGCCCGACGCTTTGACGCCGAGAGCCGACCCGACCGTTCTGCGCATTAAATTAACGTCGTCGGTCGTCGCGCCGCCTTTAGCGAATCCGGTCGAAGTTTTGACGAAATCCGCACCGGCATTTTTCGATGCCAGACAGGCGCGAACTTTTTCTTCGTCGGTTAAAAGCGCGGTTTCGATAATTACCTTTAAAAGAACGCCGTTTTCGTGCGCCGCTTCGCGAACGGCGCGAATATCGTCTTCGACCGTGCAGTCATCGCCCGATTTAAGCGCGCCGATATTGATAACCATATCGACTTCCCTCGCGCCGTTAAAAATCGCCCGGCGCGCTTCATAAGCCTTTACGTCGGGCAAGGTCGCTCCCAAAGGAAAACCGATAACCGTGCAAACCGGAACATTCGAGCCGCGCAGAAATTCCGCAGCCTTTTTCACCCACGAAGGATTAACGCAAACCGATGCGAAACCGAACTGCACCGCTTCGCTGCAAAGTTTTTTAATGTCCGATTCCGAAGCTTCCGGCTTTAAAAGCGTGTGGTCGATCAGGCTCGCCCAATCGCGCGCCGTCGCCGTTTCGCCGAGAACGATCCCGATGCGCGACGCGCCGGCGTCAACGATTCTCTCAACGTCCGCCCGGCAAAACGAAGGGCAGTAAGCGTCGCCGTCTATTTTCGACAAAACCAGATCGGTTATTTGTTCGACAAGTTTTTCGTAATTGCCGTTGTTCATAAGCCTTAAAGTCTAATGGTAAAACCACAAAATCGTCAAAACCTTATTTTGAATACTATTTTGAATACTGTTTTTGAATCGCGTCGATTTTGCCGACGCGTTTTTTATGACGTTCTTCGGTCAGATCGGCGGAAAGCCATGTTTCGACGATTTCTTTTATCTCTTTAAAATTATTCTGACCGCTTCCCAAAGTTAAAACGTTCGCGCCGTTATGCTCGCGCGAATTTTTCGCGAGCGCCGCGTTATAGCAAGCCGCGGCTCTCACGCCCGGAACTTTATTCGCCGCCATCGCGCTGCCGATTCCCGCGCCGTCGATGATTATTCCGGCATCGATTGTTTTATCCGCGACGGCGACGGCGACCGCGTGAGCGTAATCCGGGTAATCAACCGCGTCGGTCGAATTCGTGCCGAAATCGCGCACCAGCAAACCTAATTCATTTAAAAAATCTTTTAGCTGTTCTTTAAAGGGAAAACCGCCGTGATCCGAGCCGACGCCGATTGAACGCACTTTCAAAGAACCTCCGCGCGATTGTTTGCGAACGAGTTCGATGCGCTTTTCGCTGATGATGTCGCGCGCGAGCGGCGTTAAGCGCGCGTTTTCGGCAACGCGGATTTTCGCGCCCGTTTCGAGCCCGCGCAAATCGTCTTCGGTGATCAGACTTTTCGCCGATTCGTCGCGATCGTATTCTTTATCTATCTTGTTTTGCAGCGAATTTACGACCACTCGTTTCGGGTAAACTTCCGCCGGTTTTTCTTCTTCGACCGGAACATTTGCCAGAACCTGTTTTACCAGTTCGCGGACGCGTTCGCGTGCGTTTTTATCTTCAGCCATAATTTATCTTGTCACAGAGCTTGCGGAGAACGCGGCAGAAAATTCTGCTGGAAAATTTCCTTAAAAGACATTTCAAAAGGTATTTCAATCATAACTTTTTAATTTTTCTCTGTGAACTGCGCGGCGCGCTCACGAGCAAAATTATTTATTTAAGTTTGACGTTTTAACTCAGCTCAAATAGTATTTCCAAAAAGCATTTCAATCAAATTTATGTTAACCGAATTTACAAATTCAAACCTGGAAGTTTTATATTCCGCCGAAGAAATCAATGCCCGCGTCGCCGAGCTCGGCGCTCAAATCACGCGCGATTACGCCGGAAAAGACCTGGTCATGGTCGGCGTTTTAAAGGGGTCGGTCATTTTTCTTGCCGATTTGATTCGCGCCATCGATCTGCCTTTAACAATAGATTTTATGGCGGTTTCGAGCTATAAAGACGGGACGGTTTCGACCGGCGACGTGGAGATTTTAAAGGATTTAACCAACCCGATTCGCGGCAAAGACGTGATTATCTGCGAAGATATAATCGATACGGGATTGACTTTGTTTCGCCTGACCGAGATTTTAAGCTCGCGCGGGGCAAATTCTTTGAAAATCGCCACGCTGCTCGATAAACCCGAGCCGCGCATAAAAAAGGAACTGCAATTTGATTACTGCGGCTTTCAAATTCCTAACAAATTCGTCGTCGGCTACGGGCTCGACGCGGCGGGACGTTACCGGAATCTGCCGTTTATCGGCGTGGTCGTAAACCCGGACATCGCGTAATTTCTTATAAATAGAATATTCGCTCGCCGATTGACCTTTCAAAATCAATTCAGTATAATCTTGTCTTTTCGGCTAACGAGCGAATTTATCGCTTAAGTTACGAGGGAGTAAATACTAAAAAATGAGTTACGCAATTATCAGAACTGGCGGAAAGCAATTTGCGGTCGAAGAAGGTCAAACCTTGCGCGTGCCGACAATTGATAAAAAAGAAGGCGAAACGGTTACAATCGAAACCTTGCTCGCGGGCGAAGGCAAAGATGCCAACATAGGCGCAGCAAGCATCAATGCGACCGTCGTATCGCACGGACGCGGCGAAAAAGTGATCGTTTTCAAGAAAAAACGCCGCAAACAATACAAACGCAAACAAGGTCACCGTCAAGGTTACACGGAAATTAAAATTGACACGATTTAGTCGGAGGTAAAGCGATTTTCGATTTTCGATTTTCGATTTCAGATTGTTTTTCGCACTCTTTAATCCAAAATCTAAAATCCCGAATCCAAAATTGAATTATGGCACATAAGAAAGGTGTAGGTTCATCGAGAAACGGACGCGATTCACACGCTCAGCGGTTGGGACTTAAAAAATTCGGCGGCGAGCACGTTCTCGGCGGAAACATTCTGGCGCGTCAGCGCGGCACGAAATGGAAACCCGGCAAAAACGTCGGCATCGGTAAAGACGATACGCTTTTTTCGTTGATCGAAGGCTTTGTCAAATTTGAAAACAAAGGTCAAAAAGGCAAATTCATCAGCGTTTACGCGGAAGGCGCAACGGAACTCGAACCGAAAGCCGAGTTGCAGGCAGCGTAAATTACATTTTAGAATTCACAAAAAACGCACACGCTTCAAACGGGCGTGCGCGTTTTTCTTTTTGCCGGGAAATTGTCGGCAAATTTGTTTGACAATCTAAAATTCAAAATTCAAAATCTAAAATTATAAATGTTTATTGACCGGGCAAAAATCAAAATAAAAGCGGGCGATGGCGGAAACGGCGTAACGGCTTTCCGGCGCGAAAAATTCGTTCCGCGCGGCGGACCTTCGGGCGGCGACGGCGGAAAGGGCGGCGACGTCTGGCTCGAATCGAGCGAGGGCTTAAACACGCTTCTGCATTTGCGCTATAACCCGGAACACAAAGCCGACCGCGGCGGACACGGCGAAGGCTCGAACCGCCACGGCAAAGACGGCGCAGACATCGTCATACAAGTGCCGGTCGGAACGCAGATTTTCGATGCCGAAACCCAGCAACTCGTTTTCGATTTTACCGAAGGCGGGCAAAGATTTCTGGCGGCGAAAGGCGGCAAAGGCGGCTGGGGCAACCAGCACTTCGCCACGCCGACGCGGCGCGCTCCGAAGTTTCATTACACGGGCAGACCGGGCGAAGAAAAAGAGCTGCAATTAGAGCTTAAACTTATCGCCGACGTCGGTTTGGTCGGTTTTCCGAACGCCGGAAAATCAACCTTGATTTCCGTGATTTCCGCCGCCAAACCGAAAATCGCCGATTACCCTTTCACGACGCTCGAACCGAATTTAGGCGTTGTCGATCTCGGCGAATACAAAACGTTCGTCGTCGCGGATATTCCGGGATTAATCGAAGGCGCGTCGGAAGGCGCGGGCTTGGGCGATAGATTTCTGCGCCACGTCGAGCGTACGAAGCTGATTCTGCATCTGGTTGACGTTTCTTCGATTTCGGGCAGAGATGCGGTTGAAGATTATGAAATCATCAATCGCGAACTGGCAAATTACAATCAGGATTTGGCGACGCGCCCGCAAATCGTCGTAGCGACGAAATTAGACGCTCTTGACGAACCGGAAAGACTGGAAGCTCTGCGGCAGCGAGCGGCGCGGGACGAAAAGGAGTTTCTGGAGATTTCGTCGGTAACAAATCTCGGAACTCAGGAATTGATTTTCGCGGTCGCGCGGAGACTCGAAGAGCTAAAGGAAACCGCTGTTGAAAACATAAATTTATATCAGCAAACAGATGTTGAGTGATTTGCTCAAAAGTAAAATAGAAGCCGGGGCGCGGCATTTTGCGGATATGCCGGAAGTCGCGTATTTCGATGAGATGTACGATCACGCCGAAAACCTTAAAGGCGCGCAGATAAACGACTTTGCGATGGACGGCGTGATCGAAATGTGGCTCGAATTCGATTTTCGGGGGCAAAGATTTTTTATCGGCAATCAATTCGGAGATTACTGGTTTCTCGTGGAAAACCCGGAATGCCCGGATGAAATACTGCTCGAAGTTACGGATCATTTTCGCGAGCTGACCGAACGATGAAACGAATTGCATTTTACGGCGGCTCGTTCGATCCGCTTCACTCGGGACATTTAACGATTGCGCGCAATTTGACGGAAATTTTCGAGCTGGACGAATTTGTTTTCGTTCCCGCTTTTCACGCGCCGCATAAAAGCAAAACCCCGGTCTCGCCGTTTCATCGGTTCGCGATGCTGGCGCTGGCGACCGGCAACGAGCCGAAAATCACGATTTCAAAAATCGAACTCGAAGCGCCCGAACGTCCTTACACCGTCGAAACATTAACAAAATTAAAAATCCGTCTGCCCGGCGCGCAGCTTTACTTCGTCATGGGCGCCGATTCCTGGAAAGATATAACGACTTGGCGCGAATGGGAAAAGGTTTTAACGCTCGTCGACATCATCGTCGTCACGCGTCCCGGATATGAAATCGGATTTTCGCACGTAACCGAAAAAATCAGGAATCGAATCGTCGATCTGCGCGGCGAAAAAGCTTTGCGAATAACGGATTTCAAGTCGCGGCAATTTTCCGGCGAGCCGCAGAGCCCGCATCAAGATTCGCGGGTTTACATTTCCGATTCCGTTCTGATTGACGTTTCAGCCACGGAAATACGGCGTAAAATTAAAGAAAATATTGCCGGCTGGCGCGAAGACGTGCCGTCTGAGGTTGCAAAGTACATCGAAAAATACGAACTTTACATTTAACATATATCATTTATCATTAACGGCAACAGCGTTAGTAATAATAAATATTCAGCGATAACTGTTTAGCGAAATTATGGAAGAACTACAAGAAAAAATACTACACCGCGAAAGCGTTACGATCGAAGTCGAAAATAACACAACGCCCTTTTCCGATCTGGACGAAGAAGTAAAGCTTGCCCTTCACTGCGCGAGCGAAAAAAAGGCTTCGCATTTGATTGTCATTGATTTGCGCGAGATTGCAAGTTTTACGGAGTTCTTTGTCGTCGCAAGCGGCAGCAATCAGCGTCAGGTGCAGGCTATTGCCGACGAGATCAACGAGCAATTGAAAAAACAAATGAACACGCGGCTGGTTCGCACCGAAGGCTACACGACGGGCGAATGGGTTTTGCTCGATTACGGCGATTTTATCGTACACGTTTTCGAGAAAAACGCCCGCGAGTTTTACGATCTGGAACGTCTTTGGCTGGACGCGAAACGGGTCGATCTTCCGGCGGAGATTTAGAAATGGCTCATATCGTATTGCTCGGCGATTCGATTTTCGACAACAAGGCTTATGTCGGCGGCGCGCCGGACGTGGTCGAGCAGATGCGTTCGATGATGTCCGGCGATTGGCAGGCGACGTTAAAAGCCGTTGACGGAAGCATTGTCGAAAACGTCAACGGACAATTAGAGCGAAGCCCGGAAGACGCTTCGCATTTCATCATCAGTTCGGGCGGCAACAACGCGCTGATGAACGCGGATGTTTTGAATCTGCCGGCAAATTCTTCGGCGGAGGTTTTCGGCGTTTTAGCCGATCGCGTCGAAAGCTTCGAGCGTAATTACCGCGAAATGCTGAAAAGCGTCGCCGCCGCCGGAAAGCCGTTTGCCGTATGTACGATTTATAATCCTAATTTCCCCGAGCCTTCGGTGCAAAAAGCGGCTGTCGCGGCGTTATGCGCTTTTAACGATGTGATTATTCGCCGGGCGATTTTAGCCGGAGCTCCCTTTTTGGATTTGCGCCTGATCTGCAATGAAAAGGACGATTACGCAAACGCCATCGAACCGTCGAGCAAAGGCGGACGAAAGATCGCCGCAAAGATTTTAGAACTCGTCAAAACGCACGATTTCGACCGAAAAAGAACGTCTGTTTATTATTAAATGAAATTTAGATTTATCTGGATCGGCAAGACCAAGGACAAAAATTGGCGGGCGCTGCAGGACGAATACTGCCAGCGCCTTTCGCATTTCGTAAAGTTTGATATAACGGAAATTAAAGATGGACCCAAAGAAACCGAAAGCAAACGAATTTTGGAAAATTTGAATCAAAGTTCATTCGTCTGTTTATTGGACGTGAAGGGACGCTCAATTTCTTCGCCCGATTTAGCTAAGGAAATCGAAAAATGGCAAAACCGAGCGGTGAAAGAAGTAACTTTTATCATCGGCGGAGCCGAAGGTGTAGCGTCTGAGGTTGTCGAAACGGCAAACTTTAGTTTATCCTTGTCGTTTCTAACTTTTACGCACGATATGGCGCGAGTTGTCCTGTTAGAACAGCTTTATCGGGCATTTACTATTATAAAAGGTTTTCCATACCAAAAATGAGTGAACTGAATTTGAAAGAGATCAAAGAAAACTTGCTTGCGGAACGCGAAGCATTAATAAACAAACTGAAAGGAAACGATCTTTCGGTTGACGATGCGGAAACACCCGACCCGGTTGATTTAGCCGTGCGGAATTATTCAAAAAACGTAATGTTGGCGGTTTCCGAAAATGAAAGTCGACAGCTTGCTTTGATTGACGAAGCCTTGCTGCGTATCGAAGATGAAGAATACGGCGCTTGCCAAAATTGCGAAAAAGACATCAATCCGAAACGTCTCGCCGCAATTCCCTGGGCGCGATATTGTCTTGACTGCCAGCAATTGCTGGAACAAGGTCTTTTAGAAGAAGATTAAAAAGACATATGAGAGCCGTGATTTAAGAAAAGTTAAATATTTTTAGCTTTCAACTCCGGCTCCCGGATATCTCGCATTTCCTTCAAATGCCTTTTTTGAACCGGTATGTTCAATCAAGTGTCTAATTTTCTGCTCGCGCTTGCTTATCCCCAAGCCTGTCATATCTGCGAAAGAAGCGTCGAAGATTTTTCCGACGGCATTGCCTGCCGAAAATGCTGGAAGAAAACACGAATCTTTTGCGGTAAAGAAACGCTCTGCGATAAATGCGGCGCTTTTTTAAGCGAATCGGAAAAACCCGTAAAAACGTTTTGTCATCGCTGCGATCTTGATTATTACGACGCAGCCCGCGCCGCGGGAATTTATGAAAAAGCTCTCGCCGCTTCTGTTATTCAACTAAAGAACGAGCCGCACGCCGCAAAAACCTTACGAAATCTTTTTATTTCCGCTTTTTACAATGCAGATTTTCATGATGCAAACCTGATTATTCCAGTTCCGCTTTCAAAACAGCGTTTTCTCGAACGCGGACACAATCAAGCCGGCGTTTTAGCCGACGTTTTGAAAAAAGAGACCAAAATAAAAACCGACCACAAAAGCCTCGCCCGTAAAATTCACACGCCCGCGCATCGCGCCGCAATGGACGAAAAAGCCCGCGAATTGTCCGTCAAAAACGCTTTCGAAGCGGCGCGCCCCGAGTTTATAAAAAATCAAATTGTTTTGCTTGTAGATGATGTGTTTACATCCGGCGCGACCGTCTCCGCCTGCGCTAAAGTATTAAAAAAAGCGGGCGCGAGCAAGGTTTATGTTTTAACCGTTGCCCGCGCCAATTAATTTAATCCCAAAACAGCCTGTTATTTTAACTTTACACCTTTGCCCGGGTGAAATAGAAAAATTATTGCTGTTAATCAATCGGAATAAGAATCGAACCGTAAGCGCCCGGAATCGCCCGGTCGCCGGAAGCGCCGAAACTCTGAATCAGAGTAGTCCCTGATCCAGACCTTTGAACGTACCACGTGCTGTTCGAGGGGCGAAATACTGCCGCATCTGTTTTTCCGTCGCCGTCGTAATCGCCCGGCGAAGGAATGTCATCACTTAATCCAAATGGAAATGAATAGAAACTGTTGTTTTCACTTCTCAAAACAAACCATTCTCCGGTTTCCCTTCTAAAGAATGCGGCGTCCGCTTTACCGTCACCGGTATAATCGCCTGGAACGGGATAATCCGTCGCGTTGTTGCCCCTGCCAAACTGATAAACAATCACTCCGGCGCTGCTTCTCGATAACCACCATTCACCTGTTGACCGGCGGTAAATAGCAATATCGGCACGATTATCGCCGTCATAATCCGCTACGACGGGAATATCACCTCCGGCGCCGAACTGCTGAATTCTCGTGCCGCCCGAACTGAGATTAATATACCAGGTATTGCTCGACGGACGGAAAACAGCCGCGTCGGCTCGCCCGTCGCCGTCGAAATCAGCCGGAACCGGAACGTCTCCGCTGGCGCCGAACGGGAATGAATAAAAGCTGAAATCTTCGCTTCTTAAAACGAACCATTCTCCTGAAGAAGGACGCCAGAAAGCAAAGTCTGATTTGCCGTCGCCGGTGAAATCAGCCGGAACCGGTCTGTCAGTCGAAGAACCGAATTGAGCGGCGGCATTTCCGCCCGTAGAGCTTTTAAGATACCACCATTCCGCGCCCGAAGCCGCCGGGCGAAAGATTGAAATATCGGTTTTCCCGTCGCCGTCGAAATCGAATTTAGCTTTTGCCGGAGCAGGTCCGACGCGCTCAATTCTTTCGACAGTTCCGCTGAGCAGCCCGACGACGTAAATTTCCCCGTCTTCATCTTCGCCGAACGAAGAGATAAAGCGATCCGTGTCGAGAAGACGGCTTTGTTGATTATTGTTCCAGAGAAAAATTTCTCCCGTGCAGTAATCGGCGTAAACATAAGCCCCGTTAGGCAAAGCGCTGCGAGTTCCGCGATAGACGTAGCCGCCTGTAACCGAGCAGCGCTGCGGATTTGCCGAATCGTTGCTGCTGTATTGAAAAACCGGCGGAATATGCCCCGCAGGCGGCGTGCAGTTGGCGTTTATCGCCGGATTGCACTGCGAGCCTTCCATTATGCGCCAGCCGTAATTGCCGCCCCGCGTAATAATATCGACTTCTTCGAGCGAATCCTGCCCGACGTCGCCGACCCATAATTGGTTTGTTCCGCCGCGATCGAAAGAAAACCGGTACGGGTTGCGCATCCCGTAAGCGTAAACTTCATCAGCTCCGGGCGTTGCGCCGGCAAACGGGTTGTCAGCCGGAATTCGGTACGGCGCCGTCGAACCCGCGGGAACATTTATATCAATACGAATAAATTTACCGAGCAACGCGTCGAGATTCTGCGCATTGTTATTCGGGTCATTAGCGCCGCCGCCGTCGCCCGTCGCCGCGTACAAATAGCCGTCGGCACCGAAAGCAATCGTTCCGCCGTTATGATTTGAGTTCGGATGCGGAATAGTAAGAATAACTTTTTCAGTTGTATCGGCGACGTTCGGATTAGCTGTTGAAGCCTGATATTCGGCGATTTGAATCGCGCCGTCATTTGCGCGTGTGTAATACACGAAGAACCGGCGATTCTGGCTGTATTGCGGATGAAATGCTAAGCCTAAAAGTCCGCGCTCGCCGCCCGATGAAATTTTCGATGAAATGTTTAAAAATTCCGTTGCCGTCGAGGCTCCGGGCTGAGCGACTCGGATAACGCCGCCCTGCTCGACGACAAACAAGCGTTTTGAGCCGTCGCGCGCGCTGGTCACAAAAACCGGTGAAAACAAATCCGACAAGACCGGCTGCAAACGAATCGCCGGTGAAGATTGCGCCCACGCGCTCGATGCTGAAAATATCAGACTAAGTAAAAGTCCGATTGAAAATACTGCTTTTTTCATTTATTTCCCCTAAATTAATGTCGCTTTTGCAGCGATAAAGTGAAAGACATTCAGCCGCAAAAGTAAATAAACGTTATATTTAAGTTTTAATTTCCGCCTTACACGGGCGTTAAAATTTTAATTAACTTTGATTGATTGTAACGATTTGCCTTGGGGGAAAGCAAGAATATATTTTCCGGTAAAGCTTTGCAGCACAATGCAAAGCGGCGGTTACAAGCGATACCGAACTTTTTTTCTTTTCAAATCGGCGTCTTCATTTTCAAAATTCTGCAAACGCATCGTGACGTCAGCCGTCATCTGCAAATCCGAACGCGCGCCGCGCCGCAGGTGAAAATAACCGGCAGCCGCGATCATCGCCGCGTTGTCTGTCGAAAGATGTTTTGAAGGAAAATACACCGGCAAACCGCTCTTTGCTCCGAGCGATTCGACGGCTTCGCGCAGCGCTCCGTTGCAGGCGACGCCTCCGGCGACAATCAAGGTTTTCGGCGCGAGCTCGCGTGTTAATTTTTCCATCGTGACGACCAGGGATTTAATCACGGTCGCCTGAAAACTCGCCGCGACATCTTTTATCGCCTGATTCGCCGTTTTCGCTTCCGCCGCCGGTTCGATCTGGTTTTCGCGGACGTAACGCGAAACAGCCGTTTTAAGTCCGCTGAAACTGAAATCCGGTCGCCCGTCCGAAATCTTTGCGATCGGAAATTTCACTTTGGTTTTGTCGCCTTCGCGGGCTAATTTTTCGATCACAGGTCCGCCCGGATAACCGAGCCCGAGCATTTTCGCCACTTTATCGAATGCTTCTCCAGCCGCGTCATCGCGCGTGCGCGAAACTACTTTATAGACGCCTTCTTCGGGAACGAAAAAAAGATTGGTGTGCCCGCCGGAAACAATCAAAGCGAGCGCCGGGTACTCAACCGGCGGATTTTCGAAAACGACCGAATATAAATGCCCTTCGATGTGATTGACGCCGATAAAAGGAACGTCGAGCGCGAAAGCAAGCGCCTTTGCGTAACAAACCCCGACGAGCAGAGAGCCGATCAGACCGGGACCTTGCGTTACGGCGACCGCGTCAATGTCTTTAACGGAAACTTCGGCTTTTGACAAAGCTTCCCGAACGATCGGCTCGATTTTTTCGAGATGTTCGCGCGAAGCCAGTTCCGGCACAACGCCGCCGAAAGGCTTATGAAGTTCAATCTGCGAAGATATGACCGATGACAAAATCCGTTTGCCGTCCTTGATAACCGCCGCAGCGGTTTCGTCACACGAGCTTTCTATTCCTAAAACCAACATATTTTAATTGTAGCTTAAAGGCGGCTGGAAACGAGAGAGAAAAGCGGCGTTTTCGAGTTTCACGGCAAAGTTTTTCACGCGCCTGTTCAGATTACTTAACAAATAAAAATTCGCGCCTTCTTTCACAAAAGAAAACGCGAATCCGCTTTGAAAGTAATTTCTCCGGAATAAATTTATTGGCGATTTCTTTCGATCGCCGCCGGACTTTGAATGTCGCCGTTGGTTGCCGAACCCGACAAAAATCCAAAAAATACAATTGCCGCGATAATGACAAAAGCCGCTATGCTTAATAAAGCCCAAATCACGCCCCGATACGATTTTGCCGTATCTTCTCGAACCACCCTGTCCTGACCGTCGACACTGATTACTTGTTTCGCCATGTATTTTTCTCCTATCAATATTTTATTACTAATTTATAATCTCTTTAGCGCAAAAGCAATAATTAAATAAAACCGCGGTCTTCGCAAACCGGCGAATTTGCTTATTTTCCGATGCGAAAAGCATTTCTGAAAACAACGAATAATCTCTCTTATAATTTAAATATCAAAAAAGCGTTCCGAGAGTTTTTCGTCTTTATAAATCAAAGATAAATAAAGAACAATTTTTCAATTTATAAAGCTGCCGCGCGCGCTTCCGCTATTCGCGCGCGCTTCCGCTATTATGGATTTGCTCTCGACGCGGAATTTTCATTTCTCGTGCCCGCCTCGCCCGTCGAATCGTTTAAGAACCCGCTAAACATTACCGTAGCAATAATTATAAATAAAATAGCAACTCCGATTACCGCCAAAGTAGCTTTGGAAAAATTTCCCGGAGCCTGGTTATAAGCGCTTTCATCAGGAGTCGCCGTTCTTTCGCTTTCTGTGTTTAAATGATCCGCCATTGCTTTTCTCCCTGCTTACAAACTTGTAAAGAGTTTACACGGCAAAAGACGTGCCACTTCTTATAACCGGAGAAAACAAGAGGCTTAACAGTAACTCGTATCAGAACAAAGCGAAAAAACGTATAACTCTGATACAACGTTTTCAAATCAAAAAATATGTTTATTTAATACAAAGAAAACTTATCATAAATACGAAGTTAAAAGATTCAAAAGCAGCCCAATCCTGCAAAAGCGTCTGAAAAATCAATGAATCACTGACTTCTCAGACGCTTTTTTTCCCGCGCCAATTCGAAACAAAATGTCTTTACGCAAACTAAATTACCGCAGGTAATTTCATCTCTAAAATGATTCTCAGCTTTCGGAAATTTGATGTAAAAAGCTCTCGCCGTCTTTTAATTCGACTCCGAAATTTTCCGCGACCGTTTGCCCGATGTCCGCGAGGCTGCCGCGCGTTCCTAAATTTACGCCGGATTTTGCCGTTTTGCCGTAAACCAGCAGCGGCGCGTATTCGCGCGTATGGTCAGAGCCTTTCGCCGTCGGGTCGTTTCCGTGGTCGGCGGTGATGATAAACAAATCGTTTTCTTTGAGCGCGGCTAAAATTTCCGGCAGTCGCGCGTCGAAATGTTCGAGCGCTCTCGCGTAGCCTTCCGCGTCTCGACGGTGCCCGTAAAGCATATCGAAATCGACGAGATTCGAGAAAATCAAGCCTTTCGATTCGGCTTTTATCGCCTTAATCGTTTGATCGATCGATTGGTCGTTATTTTTCGCGGTTAAATCCTCGGTGACGCCGAGCGAATCGTAAATCGAGGCGATCTTGCCGATGCAGACGACGTCCAAACCTTTTTCCTGCAAAAACGGCAGAAGATTTTCGCGCGGCGGCGGAACGGCGTAATCGTGACGATTTTCCGTGCGTTTAAAGTCATCGGCGCTCGTGCCCAGAAACGGGCGGGCGATGACGCGACCGACTTTATCTTCGCCGTCGAGAATTTTTCTGGCGATTTCGCAGATTTCGTAAAGCCTTTCAACGGGAATTACTTCTTCGTGAGCGGCGATTTGAAAAACCGAATCGGCGGAAGTGTAAACGATCGGCTTTCCGGTTTTAATGTGTTCTTCGCCGAATTGTCTGATGATTTCCGTTCCGCTCGCAGGAACGTTCGCCAAAACGCCCGGCACTTTCGCTTCGGAGACAAAATCCTTGATGATTCTGTCGGGAAAGCCGTCGGGAAAAGTCGGAAACGCTTTTTCCAGAACGATTCCGGCTATTTCCCAATGCCCGGTCGTCGTATCTTTGCCGTTTGACTTAAGCGCGCATTTACCGAAATTTCCTGCCGGATTTTCAACCGGCGACAGATGTTCGAGCGGCTTGATATTTCCCAAACCGAGCTTTTGCATATTCGGCAATTTTACAGGGCGCGTTTTCATAATATTGCCGATAGTGTCGGCGCCGGAATCGCCCCAGCTTGCGGCGTCCGGCATTTCGCCGATCCCGGCGCTGTCTAAAATCATCAAAACAATTCGGTTGTATTTTGAGTTCATAATTTAATTTTATGTAAAAAAGCGAAAATGTAAAAAAATGAAAAGCTGTT
>JAOAPX010000155.1 GCA_025463125.1 Acidobacteriota bacterium
TTTCAGCATCAAACGGCTTCGTGTGACATAAAAAAACCGCATTTAGAACTTCGCGAATCTAAACTGTTCGCGCGCGTCCGCCGAACTTTGCGGGCGGTACGAACTCCCGGCAAAAGCAGCCGTTCCGGGTCAGTAAAATCGCTTGAATATTGATTTCGTCTCATTCATCGATTTTACTCTTGATAACTTTTCGGACGCTCTCTGGTTCCTGCCGTTTTTCATGACGATTTCAGCAAGATAACGTTTTAACTTGTCGCGGTTATTCTGTCTGTAAGCAGAATAATCTCTCTGCACGCCCGCGTCTGAGCGAACGAATAAAACGAACGGTTCGAGCAGCCCGGCATCGTTCAATTTTTAACAGATGTTTCTTGGATTCGTCGCAAAACGCGCTTCGATGTTTGTCAAAAATAAATCAAAATCATAGCATTTAATAACTATCGGTTTATTAATATTTTGCAGCAAATAAAGGGAAAAATCTACAGTATCCGGACGCCTGTCGCGGCGCATGAAATTCATTCGTATGCGTCCAGGCGCGGCGGCGGCGTAAAAAAAATTCCGGTTGTTTTGGTTCACGGATTGTGCATTTCAAACCGGTATATGCTTCCGGCAATCGAAGAATTGGGCAAATATTGCGACGTTTACGCGCCGGATTTGCCCGGTTCTGGAAAAAGTCGGAAACCGCCGAAAGCTCTCGGTATCGAGCAGCTTTCAAACGTTTTAGCCGAATGGATGAAAGCTAACAACATCGAGCGCGCCGTTCTGGTCGGACATTCTTTCGGCTGTCAGGTCGTCGCCGATTTTGCTTTGCGTCACCCGCAAATGCTCGAACGCGCGGTACTGGCTGCTCCGACTTTAAATCGCCGCGAGCGGACATTTCTTCGCCAGCTCTTGCGCTTTTTGCAGGATGCTTTTTACGAGCCTTTTCCGCTGATGTATATCGCTATTTTCGATTATTTAAATTTCGGATTTTTCAGGGCGATCGCGACAATTAGATTCGCTTTTGCCGACCGCATCGAAGAAAAACTTCCGCGCATAAAAGCGCCGGCGCTCGTCATCAGAGGCGAATACGATACGGTTGTTCCGCCCGATTGGTCGCAGGAAGTGACCGGTTTGCTGCCCGACGGGAAATTAGTGACGATTTTAGAGGAAACTCACGGCGTAAACTTTAATTCGCCGAGACAGTTCGCTAAAGCAATCCGGCTTTTCGCCGGTTACTAAAATTTTTTCCGGAAAAGGCTGCCGCGCAAGCAAATAATTAAAATTTGTATTTGCAGTTAAACAGCCGGTTCGCGGCGAACGACGAGAATTTTTACCAGCTCAAGCAGCTTTTCCATATCAACCGGTTTTGAAAGATGTTCCTGGTAACCGACTTCGAAAGCGCGGACACGGTCCTGCAAGCTGACGTATCCGGTCAAAGCGACAGCCGGAATCTCGCCGCCTTGTTCGGGCGGCAGTTTCCTGATCTTGCTGATTAATTCGTAGCCGTCTTCGCCCGGCAAACCGACGTCGCTGATCAGAATGTCCGGCTGATTATGCCGCACCGCCGATAAAGCCTCTGCCGCCGAATCAACCGCGACGGCTTCCATTCCGTGCTGTTCAAGCATTATTTTCAGCATATCGCGCGAATCTTCGTTATCTTCAACCAGCAAAACGCGGATGCCTTTCAAAATAGCTTCGCTATCCGATCGGTTATACGTCCGGTTGCCGTTGCCTCCGGAATGATCGTGCGTTTTTTGTTCAAAGCAAGCCGGAAGCGTAACGGTAAAGGCTGCGCCTTTGTTTTCGCCTTCGCTTTTTACGCCGACGCTTCCGCCGTGCATTTCAATTAAATGCCGCACGATTGCCAGCCCGAGCCCGAGCCCGCCGACCTGTCTTGTATAAGAATTGTCGGCTTGCCGAAAACGCTCGAAAACGAACGGAAGAAATTCCGGCTTGATGCCTTGTCCCGTATCCTTTATCTCAACGTTTGCCTGTGAATCCTCGATGCCGATTCGCACTTCGACTCGTCCGCCTTCGGGCGTAAATTTAATGGCGTTTGAAAACAGATTGAGAAATACCTGCTGCAAGCGATCCGGGTCGCCTTCAATTTGACAGATGTCGGAACCGAAAAACGTTTGCAGCTTGATTTTTTTCGCTTCGATTGAAGGATGAACCACGTCGATAGCCGCCTGCACAACCGAAATCAAATCGATTTTTTCTTTGTTTAGAGTAAGCTTTCCGGTAATAACCTGAGAAACGAATAAAATATCGGAGATGAGTTCGGATTGAGCTTTTGCGTTGCGCTCGATGACGTCGAGCCCGTATTTTATGTCGATCTGCTTGCTCGTTTCGCCGCGCAAAAGCTGAATCCAGCCCATCATCGAATTAAGCGGCGTTCTCAGCTCGTGCGAGAGAGTTGCGAGGAATAAATCTTTCTGGCGATCCGCCTGCTCCAGCTGATTCAAAAGATCACGGGTTTGATATTGCCTTTGCCTGGCTCTTAAAACGCCGCGAACGGCGCTGATAAGTATCGTCACGCGGATCGGGCGCTCTACTATCGTCGCATTAAACCGCGTCCCGACAGTTTGCAAAAGAGTTTCGGCGCTTTGCCCGTTGCCGGCAAAAAGCACGACCGGAATATCCGACCAGATCGGCTGACGGTTAAATAAAGCGGTGAGCTGTTCGAGAACGTCGTCCTTTAAAGCTTCTTCGGCGAGCAGAACGGCGCCCGCTCCCTTTTCGATTTCAGCTTTCAGTTCATCGGAGTCGAGACAGGCTTCGGCTGAAATGCCGGACCCGCGCAGTGTCGAACAAACAAGCGAAGCGTCTCGCCCGGTCGGCATTAATACAAGAACCCGGTCTTCCAAGTTTTCACCTTCCGTCTTCGTCGCCACCGCCGCCCTACTCCATTAATCCTTCGCCTCGACCGTAATAGACCGGAACTCCGGTTAAAACTCCGCTAAATTCTTTAAGCGGC
>JAOAPX010000167.1 GCA_025463125.1 Acidobacteriota bacterium
CTACAGCGATTCGCCGGTTTCAAACGCGGGCGGAAAATTTCGCTTCGTACGCACGAAAGAAAATCTGGTCGGAAACATCGCCTACGGAAAATACATCAATAAAAATCTGCGTTTCGGCGATTACGAATTGCAGTTTTACACGCGCACGGGCGAAGACGCGCAGGTTGCCGCTTACGGCGAAACTTTGGGGCGCGCTCTCGATTTTTACACGAAAAAATTCGGCGCTCCCGACAGCGGAAAGCGCCTGATCGTCGCGCAGATCGACGACGAAAGCCTCGATTTTTATTCCACGCAGGGAATGATTTTTATGGCTAACCGTCTTTTCGAACAGTCGCGCGAAATTACCGAGGAACGTCTTCAGCGCGAAGCCGCTCTGCAATGGTGGGGCTTGACGGTCGGGCTTAAATCATTTGACGACGCGTGGCTTTCGCAAGGTTTGGCGGAATACAGCGCATTCACTTTGCGCGAAAGTCAGATGTCAGGCGCGCAGCTTGAAAATTTGCGCCGCGAATTGCTGGAAAAATCTTTAACCTTCGAGCAAACCGCGTCGCTCGCACGCGCTCCGGCGAATCTCGACGATCAATCGGTCGCGTATCAATACATAATGTACGCCAAAGGCGCGTTTGTTTATAAGCTTCTGAGGGACACGCTCGGCGAGCAGAAATTCAATCAATTGCTGAGCGCGTTTCTACAGAGATATCGCGGAAAAAGCGCTTCGATCGATGATTTTGAAAAATTAGCTTCCGAAGTTTCGGGGCAGAATATGCGCTATTTCTTTGCGCGATGGGTCGAAGGAACGGGCGTTCCCGAATTTACCGCCGATTATTTGATTATCAGAACGCGCGGCGGAAAATTCGTCACGCGCGGAACGATCAAACAAAACTACGACAATCTCCGTCTTCCGGTCGAAGTTCAATTGAGAAGCGAAGGCGAAAACGGTTTGAAAACCGTCAAAGTTGACGTAGAAGAAGCGACCGCCGATTTTAATATCGAATCGGACGGCAAACCGCTCGGCGTCGTTATCGACCCGAATTACAACATTCTGCGCATCTCGCCCGAGCTTCGTATTTCTTCGATCGCGCGGCGCGGCATCGAACAGTTCAAAGAAGGAAATTACGTCGAAGCGCAGCAGCAGTTTGAAGCGGCTTTGAAACTCGACCGTTCTAATTCCTGGATTTATTACCACTTAGGCTTGCTTTTCCTCGAGCAGCGAAATTACGATCTGGCGATTGATAATTTCAAAGCCGCTCTCAGCGGAAACTTAAGTCCGGATTGGCTCGCAGTTTGGGCAAACATCAAAATGGGCAACGCTTACGACGCGAAAGGCGACCGCAACCGCGCAATCGCCGCGTACAAACGCGCCCAATCATCCGGCGATAATTACGACAACGCTCAGGACGCCGTAAAACGCTATCAAGCGACGCCGTATGATCCGAAGGACAAGCAAACAACGGCGGTTAAATAAACTTTAATTCTTTCAAAGGCATATCGACGTTTTCGATATGCCTTTTCTTTACACCCAAAAACAAAGGAGAAAAACCCGTTATGAAACATTCTTTGCGGTTTGCATCGATTGCGGCTCTTATCGGCGTATTTATAACCAGCTCTTACGCCATAACCTGGTTTCCTCAGGAATTTACCTGCCCGATCGATAATACGAAAAACACTTTTATGGTAGTCGGAAGCTATGGAAGCTACATCTATTCTTACCCTTCAAAATATCAATACCTCTTTTTTCCGCGCACGGACAGCCCGACTTTTTATTTATGCCGAAAATGTCATTTAGCGACTTTTATGTGGGATTTTGACAACCTTCCCAAAGATAAACTTCCGGCTATCAGAAAAGTGCTGTCCGAAATCAAGTTTTCCAGACAGTTCAAAGAATATACAGAGATTCCCGTAACGGAAAGACTGGAAATAATGGAAAGGATTTATTCCGTGCTGGATAAAAATGATAGTTGGTGGGAAGATTTTTACCGCATCAAAGGTTATCATTACGGCAAAGAAGGCAAAGCGGAAAAAGCCGCAGAAGCGCGCCGCAAATCGCTGGAATTAGTCCAAAAAGAATTTAAGGACAGCAAAAGCGAGACGCCGAAAAAGCTCCTTCTCTACATTTCCGCCGCGATGAAGCATTTTACAAACGATGACAAAGGCGCGCTCGAAGATTTCCAGAAAGCTCTCGACACAAAATACGTCGAAAAAGATGCGAAGCCCGAAGATTTAAAGAATGCGGAAGAAGGATTGAACGAAAGAATCAAGGAATACGTCAGCCTGATAAAAAGCGCCGACAAAAAACCGCGGCTGTTCGACAAAGCCGGAGCCGACGAGCACGGGCATTAGTTTTTGCTTAAATTCTGAAAGCAAAAAGGCGAAAAGATTAAACTCTTCCCGCCTTTTTTGCGTTTTTACGCTCGAAACGAATTTAGAAATTAAATCTAAAGCCGAATTGGATTTGGCGATTTGTTCCGGGACCGGCTGTGCGCCCGACCGCCGAGCGGAGCGAACCGAAAGTCGAGCCTGCCGCGCTTTGCGTAAAAGACTGTCCGGGTTGAGCGACGTTTGAAGTGCCGACCGAGTAAGCATTAGCGCTCGCGTTGCAGCTTAAATTCGGCGGCGCGTTGTTGAGCGTCGTCGAAGGATTGGCGAAATTCCTGCACGTTTTTTAAGACTGAAGACGAAACGGCGACGGGATTTCGCCGTTCAAATTGCCGGGGCGAAGCGTCGATAATCGCCGAATCCTCGACGCCATCGTAGCGAATAATATTTTGCTGCACGGCGCGACCGGAAAAACGTATGTCGCCGAAAGTTCGCGAACCGCTGTTAAACGCGCCCGGCGCCTGCAAATAAAGTGCGACAATTGCCGACCGTTGATATGGGAATGAAAGAAATTGAAATAAGGTTTTGGTTTTACATTCGCAAATCGACACTATTCATTCGCCGTTAAAGAAACCGTTCGCCATTAAAGAAGAAGGTTTTGAGCTGCGGCTTCGCCGGTTTCGACGGCGCCTTCCATAAAGCCCTGCCAATCGGCGAGATGTTCGCCGGCAAACTGGATTTTGCCGTGAGGGCGCTGCAAAATCGGGCGGATGCCGAACCATTGACCGGGGCGGTAAAGAGCGTATGCGCCGTCTGTGTAACGGTCGCGCTGCCACGCGTAAGAGGAAATCGCTTTTGCCATTTTCGGCGCGTCTTCGTCAAAATCAATCAGATCGCGCGTGATAAGTCGCATTCGCCGCTCGTCCGATTGCGATGCGAGCAAATCCGCTTTTTCGCCGACCGCGTAGCTCGTTAAAATCCCCTCGCTGCCCGCCTGGTTTTGCGTGCTGTGAAAATAAAAATGCGAAGCGGTATCGGAAACCATCGAAAAATTTTCGGCTTTCCAGAAGCGCTTTTCGTATAAAACGCTGTTTTTGCAGATTCGCGAGTAGATCAATTTCTGCGCCGCTTCCGCTTGCGCCGAAGGCAGAGCGGGATTGAATTTTATTTTTAAAAGACTGTTAACGGGCGCGGTGCAGATGACCGAGTCGGCTTTGAAAGTTTCCCCTGCGGTTTTAACCGTGACGATTCCGGCGCGCTGATTGATTTCTTCTACAAGCGTGTTGAGACGGATATTTTCCGCGCCGATGCGTTTTGCAAATTCTTCGGCAAGCCGCGAATTGCCGCCGGTCATTTTATAGTCCATCTCGTTTTTCGGACTCGATTCGGCGTATTCGGCGGTTGCCGCAAAAGCAGAAACGTGGCGGATCGATTCGCCGAAATCCGTGCTGTCCATCAAATCCCGAAGGCGCAAATCGTCTTCGGTAAAACCGATTTTTTCCAAATAAGTCCACCAGTCGTATTTATCCAACTGCGACTTTTGAGCTGTCGTAAATTTGTCGTATTGCCTGATTAATTTTTCAAACGCCTGTTTCGCCTGCGCGGAAAATCCCCATTCTCCCGGGCGCGAAACTCGACCGTTTTGCAGCAGATAATCTTCAAACCGGTGTTTCTGCAAAGGAATCCGAAAATCTCTGCACAAAGCCTTTATTCGTTCATGGCTTTCGCCGACCCATTCGGCGCCGAGCTCGTAAATTAAATTCGGATTGCCCGCAAACGACCGCGAAAAAACGCGACCGCCGATTCTGTCACGCGCTTCGAGAATCGTTACGCTCCAACCGGCGTTTTTTAATTTGTAACCAGCCGCCAAGCCTGCAAATCCCGAGCCGATTATCACGCACGTTTTTTTGCGTTTCCCGGCAAAAACGTTTTCGGGAGCGACGGCAATTCCCATTGAAGCCGCGCCTAAAGTCTTTAAAAATCCGCGTCGATCAATTTTTTTAGACATATTTTATTGTTTATTAGATTTACCGGTATTAACTTTGAGTGAAAATGCTGCTCAAGATTAACAAACGGGTGAGAGGCATAAGTCTTAAATATTACATATCCGAAACCCGGAGCAATGTTAAACTTACTTACAAAAATATATCAAGGGAAGGTGAAAAAAGGATGCAGTTAAACGGAAAAGCAGCGCTGATTACGGGCGCGGGTTCGGGAATCGGGAAAGCGACGGCTCTACTATTTGCGGAGCAAGGCGCGCGCATTGCGGCGCTCGGGCACACGGAAGACGAGTTGCTCGAAACGGTTGATGAAATCAAAAGCGCGGGCGGCGAAGCGATCGCCGTAATCGCCGATATTTCAATCGCGGATGATATGCGGAAAGCTTTAGAACAGACGATCTCAGAATTCGGGCGTTTGGACGTGGTTTTCGCAAATGCGGGAATTAACGGCGTTTGGGCGCCGCTCGAAGAACTCGAACCGGAAGAATGGGACAAAACCATCAGCGTAAATCTGCGCGGCACGTTTCTGACGGTCAAATACGCGATTCCGCATCTGAAAAAACAAGGCGGCTCGGTGATCGTAACTTCGAGCGTCAACGGAACCAGAATTTTCAGCAACACGGGCGCGACGGCTTACTCGTGCACGAAAGCGGCGCAGGTAGCGTTTACGAAAATGATGGCGCTCGAGCTCGCCAAGCATCGAATCCGCGTCAACGTTATTTGCCCGGGCGCAATCGAAACCGATATCGACGAAAACACCGAAAAACGAAACGTAGAGCGCGAAAAAGAACCGGTCGAATTCCCGGAAGGCGAAATTCCTCTGACCGACGGCGAACCGGGAAGCTCCGAACAGGTCGCGCAACTGGTTTTATTTCTCGCCTCCGACGCTTCATCGCATATTTCCGGAACCGAAGTCTGGATCGACGGAGCGCAATCGCTTTTGCAGGGCTAAAATAAAAAAGAGGCGAGTTTTAATCGCCTCTTTTTTATTAATGCAATTTCGATTAAATAATCGTCGTCACGATTTCGCGGATGCTTCTTTGCAGCTCGCGGTCGTCGGTAATCGGCGAAACGAGCGCGACTTCGGCGGCGGCAATCGGCGAAATGCCTTTGGCGATCATTTGCGCGGCGTAGATTAAAAGGCGCGTCGAGACGCCTTCTTCTAATCCGTGACCGCGAAGATTGCGGACTTTTTGACCGATTGTGACAAGGTCGCGCGCGGTTTGCTCATCAATTCCGCCTTCTTTGGCGACGATTTCGGTTTCGGCTTCGGCGTTCGGGTAATCGAATTCCATCGCGATGAAACGCTGGCGAGTCGATTGTTTCAAATCTTTCAAAATCGATTGATAACCCGGATTGTACGAAACGACGAGCATAAATTCGGGCGGCGCTTCGATCACGGTTCCGCGCTTTTCGATCGGCAGACGGCGGCGATCATCGGTCAGAGGGTGAATGATAACGACCGTATCTTTGCGCGCTTCGACGACTTCGTCGAGGTAACAAATCGCTCCGGCGCGGACGGCGGCTGTCAGAGGTCCGTCGTGCCAGACGGTTTCATCGCCTTCGAGCAGAAATCGCCCGACCAAATCCGTCGCGGATAAATCTTCGTGGCAGGCGACCGTAATCAAAGGGCGATTCATTCGCCACGCCATATGCTCGACAAAACGCGTTTTGCCGCAGCCGGTCGGACCTTTCAGCATTACCGGAAGGCGCGCGTCGTATGCGGTTTCAAATAATTCGACTTCCTGATTGATGGGTAAGTAATACGGCTCATTGCCGACTTTGTATTTTTCAACTGCTAATTCCATAAAATTTATATCTTAAAAGTAAATCTTATATATGAGTATAAAAGAAATAGAACCACAGAGCACACTTATAAGCGCCTTCAAGAAGGAGAAAAACTAAAGAAGGAACGGGCTGAAAAGATAAAACGAAACTTCAAATCTATTTTATCCTTTTTAATTTTCCGCCTTTTTTATTTCTTATCCGTTTAATTTGCATTTATCCGCGCGCCCTGCGGCTCAACTTTCCTTTTTTTATTTAAGCTTTATTTAAGCTTTGAATTTGTCCCAATCGCCCCAAACCGCGAACGTCGCGCCGAGCGCCTGAAGATTAAAGAAAAACACTTTGCCGTCTTTCGAAAAGGTCGAACCGGCAAATTCGCTCGTTTCAAAACCGGGCGCGATATTTTTAATAAAATTCGCCATTTTCCCCTGCGGCGTTAAGATGCGCATAAAATTATCGCGCGTTCCGCCTTCGCCGACGTAATCGCTGTCTTCGCAAACGAAAAGCAGATCGGTTTTCGGTCGAAGGCAAAGGTTGTCGGGCATATCGAGAATTTCCCGGCTCGGCGATTCGAAAAGCAAAGTCAGCCGTCCTTCGTCTTTATTGACCGCTTCGTAAAGCCATATCTGACCGCCGCCGTTGTCGCCGCCGCTGGTCGAAGTAAAATAAATTCGCCCGTTTTCATCGGCATGACAGCCTTCAAGACGCGAAAAACTCGCCGCGCCTTTTGCTCTTCCCTGTTTGAAAACCGCCGCTTCGTCCATATCGGCTTCCGCCGGATCGGGATTATCAATCGTCGCCCACGTCGCCGCGTAGGTCATTCCGGTTTTTTGTCCTTTGCGCGTGTCGAAATTATCCTGATTTTTTATTTTTAAGATTTGCAGCGTTCCGCCTTCGGCGAGACGTTTGTTTCGTTTCGGCAAAAACCTGTAAAAACCCGACGGGTTGTAATCTTCCGTCAGGTAAACGATGCCGGATTTTTTATCGACGGCGACGGCTTCGTGAACGAAACGCCCCATCGCTTTGAGCGGAACCGGCGTTACGTTTGAATTTGCAGACGCCGAAACTTCAAAACAATAACCGTGCGGTTTTGCGAATCCGCCGACTTTTCTGCCGTCTCTCAGCGTTCGGAAACTTTGCCCGAGCGTTGTTTCTTCGCACGTAATCCAGCTTCCCCAGGGCGTCGGACCGCCCGCGCAATTAATTAAAGTGCCGCTCAAGCTGACGAAATCGCGTTCGATTTCATAAGTTTTCGGATTGATGACGAGCGTCGTCGTTCCGCCGCCAGCCGTTTCATCGTAATGATTCGATTTGCCGATTCCAGCAGCTTCTTTCGGCACCCGACCGCCCGAAACTTCGTGATTGCGGATGACGCGCAGTTCATTTTTCACATTAAACGTCGCCATCCCGTCGTGCGCCGAAGGCGTCACGAGACCGTCGCCCATCCGGCTTTTAACCTTGCCGATAACGTTGTACTGAAAGCCCCTGGGAAGCGCGAGCAAAGTTTCGCCGGTGTTTTTCGCCGCCGTCGGAACCAGTTCACCGAAGCCGAAAGATCGCAAACTGTCGAGATTGCCGGTTTCGGAAAGTGCCAGCGCGCGATTTTGAAATCCGCTGTAAGCCAAAAACGCGCCGCTGGTCGCAAGGCTTAATTGCCATAAAAATTTACGTCGGTTCATAGTGTGTTTTTTTTCAGATCAGTAATAGATTTGTCGTTCCTAATTGATTATAACTTTCAAAACAAATACGAAAAAACGAGAGAATTAAATTTTCGTCGATTTGAATTTCCGGCGCGATTTTTTTTCAACGCCGCAAACGTTTTTGATGCGAATAAAACACCGAACTCATCCAAAAAATTGACGCTTCCTAAAAATTTTCGCTTTCCGCCTTTGCGGGATTTTTCTTGATTTTCCGCGCAAGACTTTAAGGCTATCACCCGAACCGGAAGTTACGGGCGTCTTGTGAAAAACGTCGATCTGCCTGTTCACGCGTCTGTGCGCGACGTTCCTTCAATTTCCAGAATCAGATCGGCGCCGTAGCATTTCGCGGGCGTTTGAAAACCGGCGCGAAAATTTCCGCTTAGAACTTTTTCGGCGATGTTGAGCGCGGTCAAAACGGTCGTCGCGTAACCTTCGGGTCCGATGATACGTGACTCGACTCGATTTCCATGCTCGTCCGAAGCTTCGCCCCACAGATAAGTTTTGCCTTCGGCGCGCTGTTCGGCGCTCGGACCGCCGGCGGGAATTTGCTTTTGCAAGTAATTTTGAACCGGTTTCGCCGATAAAAGCCAGCCGATATAACGGCTGAGCCTGAGCAGTTTCAGGTTTTCTTCGGGCAAAACCGTGTAAACTTCGACGTTCGGAATTCCGGTCGAATAAAACGCCGTCGAAACGTCGCCCCAGGGAATAGTCACCGCGGTTTTCTCGACTTCGCCGAAATCGATTTCGCGCGTTTTATAAGCGGCGGGCACCTTGACGATCTCGCCGTTTTGCCGAATCGCGCCGCCGGCTCCGGCGTTCATCGTCATAGTCTTTTGCGTTCCGTGCGAAATTTTTCCCAAACCGTAAAAAGCGAGCGTTAAATGCGTCGCCGACGGCAGACGATTCTTCAAATGCCGCGCGAGACAATCCGACGGCACAACGTCGAACCCGACGCCGGGCATAATCATTATTTCCGCGTCTTTTGCTCGCCCGTCAAGCCGCGCCATCGCTTCAAAAACCGCGATTTCGCCCGTAATATCGAGATAATGTTTGCCGAGCCGCAGACACGCTTCGACCATCGGCTTTGCGGTTATCGAAAAAGGTCCGGCGCAGTGCAGCACGAGATCGACTTCTTTTAAGGTGTATTCGAGCGATTTTTTGTCTTCGAGCGAAAAAGAACGCGCCGTTAATTTTAATTCTTTGGCGAGCGGCTCGATTTTAATCAAGCTTCTGCCCGCCAGGATCGGTTTAAGCCCGCGCCG
>JAOAPX010000183.1 GCA_025463125.1 Acidobacteriota bacterium
CCAAAGCTGTTTTTCATCTCCGGCTGTTAAAGTTTCGCCCAAAGTTATTAATTCAAAATACGTGAACGGATCTTTAATTTGTAAAATGTTGAAAGTTTTTTGGAAAAACTGAGTTGCAAAATCTCTAATCAGAACTTTGTCTTCAACAGTTAATTTTTCGTTTTCCAAAATAGAACGATATAAACCGAGCGTATTGAAATCTATATATTTTTTGTGATTCTCAACGTAATGTTTATATTCGCTCACGCTTAATGAATTGAATCTTCTGCCTATTTCCATAAATTCTAAAAAGCCGGTTCTTCATAGATGCCATAAACATCTCTTAACGCCGTGCAGATTTCTTCGACGGTAGCGTAGGCTTTGACGGCTTCGATGGTCAGCGGCATTAGATTGACGTTTTCCTGCGCGCCTTTTTTGAGTTTTTCGAGAACATTTGCGACCGCGCCGTTGTCGCGTTGGGATTTTACTTTATCCAGTCTTTCGAGCTGGTGAACACGGACGTTTTCGTCAATTTGGAGAATGTCGGTTTTGTGCAGTTCAATGTCCATCGCATATTTGTTGACGCCGACGATCGTTTGTTCTTTGCGTTCGACAGCTTTTTGATATTGATACGCCGATTCCTGAATTTCGCGTTGCGGGAAACCGGCTTCGACCGCTTCGACCATTCCGCCGAAACCGTCGATTTTATCGAAATAATCGAAACATCCGTCAACCATTTTCTGCGTTAGCGCTTCGACGTAATACGAGCCGCCGAGCGGGTCAACCGTGTTCGCGACGCCTGTTTCCTCGGCGATGATCTGCTGCGTTCGCAGAGCGATTAACGCGGCTTGATCGGACGGCAGAGCGAGCGCTTCGTCAAACGAATCGGTGTGCAAACTTTGCGTTCCGCCCAAAACTCCGGCGAGCGCCTGAATCGCGACGCGAGCGATATTGTTTAAAGGCTGCTGAACCGTCAAAGAAACCCCGGCGGTTTGCGTGTGGAAACGCATCTGCATCGTGCGGGGATTTTTCGCGCCGAACCGTTCTTTCATCGTTTTCGCCCAGACGAGGCGGGCGGCGCGGTATTTGGCGATTTCTTCAAAGAAATCGTTGTGCGCGTTAAAGAAAAATGAAATTCTCGGCACGAACTCGTCAACGTCCATTCCGCGCTCGACGCCGTATTGAACGTATTCCACGCCGTCGCGCAAAGTGAACGCGAGTTCCTGCAAAGCGGTCGCGCCCGCCTCGCGGATGTGATAGCCGGAAACGGAAATCGGATTGTATTTCGGAACGTGCTGCGTGCAGAATTCAAACGTGTCAATAACCAGTTTCATCGCCGGTTTGATCGGGTAAATCCATTCCTTCTGCGCGATGTATTCTTTCAAAATGTCGTTTTGCAAAGTGCCGGAAATCTTTTTAAAATCACAGCCCTGTTTCTCTGCGAGCGCGACGTAAAACGCCAGAAAAATCCACGCGGGCGCGTTGATCGTTTGCGAAACCGTCACGTCTTCGAGATTGATTCCGTCAAAGAGAACTTCGAAATCCGCAAAGCTCGAAACCGCGACGCCGCATTTTCCGACTTCGCCTTCGCTCAAAGGCGAATCGGCGTCCAAGCCCATCAAGGCGGGAAGATCATACGCGGTCGAAAGTCCGGTCTGTCCCTGCGCCATCAGATATTTAAAACGCTTGTTGGTTTCTTCGGGCGAAGAAAAACCTGCAAACTGGCGCATCGTCCATAATTTGCCGCGATATCCGGTCGGGTGGATTCCGCGTTTGTAAGGATATTCGCCGGGAAAACCGATTTCATCGATGTTTTCCGTGTCGGCTTCGGTGTAAAGCCGCTCGACCGGTTCGAGCGAAACGCCTTCAAAACTCTTTTTGCGTTCGGGCGTTTTATCCAGAACTTTTTGTAAGGTTTCCTGCTCCCAACGCTCGACTTCCGCTTGCTTTTCCGATAATGCTTCTTTTACTTCTGACATAATTTACATTAATAAACTGATAAATTTTGATTAATTAATACTGGTTTTATTGTAATTTAAGGCTCAAAAAATCACAACGCGGTTTTAATAGTGAAAAGTGAATAGTGAAAAGTGAATAGTGAAGAAGAAATTATTTTTGTTTGTACTATTCACTATTCACTTTTCACTTTTCACTTTCTAGTATTGAATCAGGCTTCCTTCGCGTTTAGCGCGTTTGATGGCGCGTCCGAAAATCCAGAGCGAGAAGGGAAGCAGGACGGCGAGAAAACAAATAAGCGTGAAAAAAGACGTTTGAACTTCGGCGAAAGTTTTGCCCTGAATCAAAACGCTGCGAATGCCGTCGAGTCCGTGAGTCGAAGGATTGATGAACGAAAGCGCTTTGCCGCCCGTTTCGCCCAAAGCTTCCTGCAACATTTCTTTCGGAAAAAACACGCCGGAAAAAAGCGCCGTTCCCGCGCCCAGCAGAATCGCAAACGGGTCGCCGCGCTTGAAAACCATCGCGAAACTCGCCGACAAAACGCCGAGACACGCCAAGGTTAAAGTGGTCAAAATCAAAAAGGCGAGCGCGAGCGGAAAACTGCCTTTGTACTGCACGTTGAAGAAAAGCCAGCCGAAAAACAGGTAAAGAAACGAGTTGAAAGTCGCGTCAACATAAGACCAAGCCGAACTCGAAACGATAACGGTCGGCACGTTTATCGGCGTCAGCAAAACGCTTTCGAGCGTGCCCTGCATTTGTTCCTGCCGGATCGCGTTGGCGAGCGCGGAAAAGCCGACGAGAAAATAATTGAGCATCGCCATTCCGGTCAGCCAGGCGGCGAGCAAATCCTGCCAGTTCGGATATTTAAACGAGATAAAATTGCTGTCGGAAATCCGCGAAATGAAATAGAATGTCGTCGTAATTCCCAGGATCCATAAAATACGGATAAAAAACTCGACCCGGTAAGAAATAGCGAGTTGGAAATCGCGGATGATAAAGGCTCTGATTCTTCGCAGTAAAAGCATCGATTTTGTAGTTTCCGAAAATAAATACTTTATAACCGATCGGGATGCCAACTGCAAAATTGCTAATTACATCAAATCTTTATTAGTATATACGAGATGAAAACAGCTTCGACAATTACGCTTCTGTGTTTTTTATGCTTGGTGCAGTTATTTGCGGCATGCGCGTCGAACACTGCCGAAAACGCGAACGCCGGTTTGCCGGAACAGGCTGTTAATCAATCAAGTGAAAATTCAAATAAAATCGGCGATACAGTCGAAAGTTTGAAAACGATTATACCTTTGCCGTTCGAGCCCGAAGAAACCGTCTGGCGGGAAGAGTCTGTAAAAGTTTCGAACGCCGAAAATAAGCCTGTTCCGGTTAATAACAAGAAACTGACCGCCGTTTTGCGGTTTACCGCCGAAGACGCCGATAAAATGGCTTCGCAAGCCGAAACCCACAAACCGCCGACGCACGCGCAAATCCAGACCGAAGATTGGTTTCCCGCAGAATTGATAGCGCAAAGCGAACTGAGCGGCGACGAGACGTTAAAAGGAATGTATTACGCCGCCAACGATTTTATGCAGCCGCCTTACACCGAAGGGCAGATCATACGCATCGAAAACTCAAACTATTTCATTTTGGAACTCTCTGCCAGATAATCCTTAAATCCGCCGGTTAAATTTCTTCGTAGCGTTTTAATTTACGGTAAAGCGTTGATAAATCGATGCCGAGAATGGCTGCCGCCTGCGCTTTGTCTTCACCGACCGAATTTAAGATTTCCAGAATATAACGTTTTTCCATTTCTTCGAGCGTCGGGCGTTTGCTTTCCGAATTGCGCTCCTCGTAATTATATTGCGAGGCGAGCCGGATTTTCGGCGGCAAGCTTTCCGGGTCGATTTCGTCGCCGCTTAAAATAAAGGCGCGTTCGACGGCGTTTTCGAGCTCCCGGACATTGCCCTGCCATTTGTATTTAACGAGCGCCGACATCGCTTCGCGGGTAATTGTTTTTTCCGGCGCGTTTTGCGCCCGCGCGGTTTTAAAGGAGAAATGTTTGGCTAGAAGCGGAATGTCTTCGCGGCGCTCGCGCAGCGGCGGCAGGGAAATTTCCACTACATTCAAGCGATAAAATAAATCTTCGCGAAAACGATTTTCGGCGACTTCAGCTTCCAGGTTCTTGTTCGTCGCGGCGATAATCCGCGCGTCGAATTTAACCGGAATCGAAGCGCCGATTGGCGTAACTTCATGCTCCTGCAAAGCGCGGAGCAATTTGACCTGTAGCGGCAGAGGCATTTCGCCGATCTCGTCGAGAAAAAGCGTGCCGCCTTCAGCCGAACGAAAAAGTCCTTTTTTATCAGCGATCGCGCCGGTAAACGCGCCTTTCGTATGTCCGAAAAGCTCGCTTTCCAGAAGCGATTCGGGCAGCGCGCCGCAGTTTACGGCGAGAAAAGGTTTAGCGGCGCGATTGCTGTTAAAATGAATCGCGCGCGCTATCAATTCCTTGCCCGTTCCCGATTCGCCTTCGATCAAAACCCCGACATTCGTATCGGCAACCTTTTTTACGACGGTGAAAACTTCCTGCAGCCGACCGCTCGTGCCGATTATTTCGGCAAAACTGTAATGCTTATCGAGCTCGCGGCGAAGCGCCCGGTTCTCGCTGAAAAGTTCTTTTGTGCGAATCGCGTTGCGGATTCTTTGCAGCAAATCTTCGTTGACAAACGGTTTCGTGACGTAATCGTAAACGCCTTTGCGCAGCGCAGCAATTGCCGAATCGACCGATGAATACGCGGTCATCACGATGACGATCGCTTCCGGATCGACGGCTTTTACGCGGTCGAGCAGCTCGAGACCGTCCATTCCAGCCATTTTTATATCCGTTAAGGTCACGGCGAAATCTCGGCTCGGAAAAACTTCGAGAGCCGTTTCGGCGCTGTCGGCTGTAAAAACCTCGTAACCGGCGGTTTCAAGCAGCTGCCGCAAAATCGTGCGCATCAATTCTTCGTCTTCGACTACTAAAACATTTGGTTTTGACATAAAGTTGGATCAAAATTTACAAATTCAATTTCAAAGGGCAAAGACCGTTTTTATTCGTTTGCGAAAATATATAATAAAACCGTTTTGCGTGTTTCCGGGCGCGTTCCGACCGGGAAATATTTTTTTTATACATCGACTTTAACATTCTAACTTTCAACCTCGAACTTTGAACCTTAAACTCTCTTCGTGATAGCATCAAATTTGCTTGAAATAAATCGAATGCGCCGTCAACAAACCCTGACATATTTCGTGCTTTTTTTCGTGCTTTTTTTCGTGCAGTTTCACGCCGTAAAATCGCAGGAAACAAATCCCGTTGACCGGCAGGTCGCAAATCCTCTGACCGATACGCCGAACATTAATCCGGTTTCTCCGCAGCAGGACATTACCGCGCCGAAGCCGAAAAAGATGAGTTTCGAACCGGAAGGCGGCGACGGCGAAGTCGTCGTATATTCGGACACCGAAACGATTACGGGCGAAAAAGACAAACGCGTTATCGTTCGCGAAGGCGATGTCGATGTGCGCTACGGCATTTACCGTCTTCAAGCCGACAAAATCACGATTTACGAAGCGGAAAACAAAATCGTCGCCGAAGGCAGCGTCGTTTTCGATCAGGGCGACGATCAGCGCATTACAGGTTCGCGCGGCGTCTGGAATTATAAAACAAAGCTCGGTAGTTTTGAAGAATCAACCGGATTTACCAATCAATCGAATGACGGAACGGTGATTTATTTTACGGCTGATCGCGTCGAACGCGTCGGGCTCGAAGAAGTCGTCGTGACAAACGGGCAGTTTACCGCTTGCGAAGATTCCGTTCCGCAATGGAGTTTTACCGCCGACGAAGCGCGCATCAAGGCGAACGATAAGGTTAAGCTGAAAAATCCGAAATTCCGCGTGCGAAACGTGCCGATCGCCGTTTTCCCGTATATTTCGATTCCGATTAAAGAGCGCGACCGCAGCTCGGGATTTTTAACGCCGACGTTCGGGTTTTCGCCGAATAAAGGCGCGCGGCTTTCCGGCGCTTATTATCAAACTTTAGGTCGTTCGGCTGACGTCACTTTGCGCGGCGATATCTACAGCTCTCGCGGAATCGGTCTCGGCGCAGACGTGCGCACGCGCGCTAATTCGCGTTCTTATTTCGATTTCGGTTTTTACGGGGTGAAAGATCGAATTTTCGGCGCAAAAGCCGACGCGGCGCATCCCGATCAGGGCGGATCGCTTGTTTACGCGCAGGGAGTTCATTATTTTTCCAACGGTTTTACAGCCGCCGCCGACGTCCGCATCACGTCGAATCTCGCTTTCCGGCAGGTCTTTTCCGACGGCATTCAGCAAATTATCTCGCCGATCGAGCTTTCGCAGATTTTTATCAATAAAAACTGGGACAATTACACGCTGAATCTTTTAGCGAGACGGCAGGTGATTTCCATCCCGAACGTGCGCGTTAAAACCAGAAATCTGCCGTCCGTGAATTTCGACAAACGCCCGTCGCTTTTGTCTTTTTTCCCGTCCGCTTATTTTTCGTTCAAATCGAGCCTCGAAGGCGTTTCGCGCCGCGAAGAGGTTGACGACATCTCGCTTTATCGCTTTCAGACGGGAAGCGACCCGACGATTTCGCCCGCGCTCGGTCAGCGAATCGACGTTCACCCGCAATTTTCGATACCGATCAACACAAAATATTTTAATTTCACGGCAACCGGCGGAACGCGCGTAACTTATTATTCTAATTCGTTTAACGATATGCGGCAGGTCGTCGGGCGAGACGTTATCCGCAAATACGGCGAATTCGAATTCGATGTCCGACCGGTCGCGCTGGCGAGAAATTTTTACGGCAAAAACGACGCTTTTCGCTTCCGGCACGTAATCGAACCGTTCGCCACATATCGTTTTATAAAGGGCGTCGATAATTTCAGAAAAATAATTCGCTTCGATTACGCCGATACGATTACCGATACAAACGAGATCGAATTCGGCGTCACCAATCGAATTTACACGCGCAGATATACCGAAGCCGTCAGCGATGAAGCGCAAAAACTTCTCAACGAAAATCCGAACGCGGCGAAAAATCCGCTTTCGATTCAGCCTTACGAAATATTTTCTTTGACCGTGCGCGGAAAATACTTTTTCGACAAAACTTTCGGCGGCGCCCTGATTCCCGGACAGCGCAACCAGATCGCGCCGATCACCGCGCTTTCTTTTTACACTTTCGGCGGAATTCCTCGCCGATTCTCGCCGCTTAATATCGACGCGACATATCGCCCGCGCCGCACGGTTTTCGTAAACACGCGAATGGACGTCGGCTTAAACGGCGACGGCGTGCGCGCCGTTTCTGCGACAATCGGCTACGACACGAAACTCTTTAAAGCGTTCCAGACGTTTTATTACACGCGCGCGATTACTTTAGTCCCGTCGCTTGCGAAATACAGCAATTACGCGGGCAAAGAAGCCGGCACACTGCGCGGTTCGCAGTGGAGCCCTTCGGTTTTTATCGGCGATCGCGATAAAGGTCTCTACGGCGGCACATCGCTCTTTTTCGATTTTGAAAATAACCGCACGCAAAAACGCGGCTCGCCGCTTATCAGTTCGCTTTACACGCTCGGCTACGCGGGCGACTGCTGCGCGGTAACCGCTCAATACTACACCTACAATGTCGGCGTCCGACGCGAAAACCGAGTCGTTTTCAGCTTCCGTCTCAGCGGCATCGGCACATTCGGCACGCAGCAATTCGGTCAGGGACTTCGTTAATTTTTACCGCGATAACGCGTTTGAGCGAAAGAATTGTAATACTCGACCGGCGCTAAATCGTCTGTTAAAACATTGATTTCCGGGATTAAAGGTTTGTCGTGGAGATGCGATAAAAGGCTTGCGGTTTTCGCGTCGTTCGTTTGCAGAAAGACGGAATTTTTTTCTTTGAGGGCGACGATTATAAAATTCTGAAAATCATTTTCGGCGTAATCGGAATTTACTTTGAAAAGATAAACGCGCGGAAAAACTTCTTGATAAGTTTTCAGTTCGGCTTGCAGAAAACGGCTGCCGCTGCCGGTAAGCGCGCCGCCGAGGTTAAAGACGACGACGCCGTCGTCTTTAAGAACGCGGCTGATTTGCCGAACGGCTTCGAGCGTCGTCAGGTGATACGGAACGCTGAAAAGCGAGCCGAAGGCGTCCATTAAAACGGCGTCGTATTTCGCCGGTTCGGAATTGTTTAAAAAGATTCGCCCGTCTTCGTGCGTGATTTGAAGGCGCGGATCGTCCTTTAGTCGAAAGTGACGGCGGGCGATTTCGGTCATTTGCGGATCAATTTCGACCACTTCGATTTCGGCATTCGGATATTTGCTCAGGTAATCGCGCGGGAATGTGTAACCGGCGCCGCCGATAAGCAAGGTTTTTTGCAAATCGGGCTTGAAATGACTGATTAGATGGTAATAATCGGCGTATTTCAAAACCAGTTCTTCGCTGTCGAGATAAATCGCCGATTGGATAAAATACGGATCGGTGGCGAGCGCGCGAATCGGTTTTTTGCTTTCCGGTTCTACTGTCTGAAAAACCTGTACGCGGCTGTATTCAGTGTCTATATCATGAAGATCGCTGTTTTTTCCCAAAAGATAGAACTTAAGTTCGCTGGTTAAAACCCCGAGCGCGAAAATCACTAAAACGACGGTATTTAAACGCGTCAAAGCGAAAGGCACGATCAAAATCGATAAACCGATTAAAGTAGCGGCAATTAAATAAAGCGTTTTTGTGCTGCCGACAAACGGGATCAGGACGAATCCGGCGAGAAAAGTTCCGGCGATGCTGCCGACCGTCGAAAGAGCGTAAAGTCTGCCGACGGTTTTGCCCGAATCGGCGAGCGAAGACATTTTCAGCTTTACCGCGTAAGGCGTCACGAAACCGAGCAGAACGCTCGCCGGAGCGAATAATAAAATAGCCGCGACGACCGATTTGATTTCCAATCCGACGCGCGCCGTCGAAATAAACGCTAAAACCAGATCGTGCAGCAGAATGGTTAAAGAAACCAAACCTCCGGCGAGAAAAATCACTAAACCGAGTATTTTTATATCGGGTTTTTTATCGGCGATTTTTCCGCCGAGCCAGTAACCGAGACTCAAAGCCGCTAAAATAACGCCGATCAGGCTCGTCCAGACGTAAGTTGAAGTTCCGATGTACGGCGAGAGAATGCGCGAACCGATAATTTCGTAAGTCATTACCAGCGCGCCGCATACGAAAACTGTGAATTCAAGAATGAAATTTTTGAATCGGAACGGGGATTTTTCGTCTGACATACTTTAAAGATACAAAAAGATACAAAAGGACACGGCTTTCTCAACCGAAAAACCTAATCGGCGCGAATTGCGAATTAAAATTTGAATTTTGCATGCCGCATTTTAATCGAATTCGCGCCGATTCGGCGCAAAAATTAAATTCTGTGTCCTGTTTCTTAATTAAAAATTAAGCCGCAACCGTTTTTTGTTCTTTAAGAAACGTCAGCCACGGAGCATTTTTCGGAGCCGGGCGTTCGTTGCGGATAATTTTAAAGAATTCTTCCTGCAAGCGTTTTGTTACTTCGCCGCGTTTTCCCGCGCCGACCGTGATGCGGTCAACCGAGCGAATCGGCGTGATTTCGGCGGCTGTACCGGTAAAGAAAAGCTCGTCAGCCAGATAAAGAGCGGCGCGCTGAACAGTCGTTTCGACGACTTCGATTCCTAACTCCCTGGCGATTTGTATCACCGTATCACGGGTAATTCCCGGCAGAATTGCGGCGCCGAGCGGCGGCGTAATCAGTTTGCCGTCGTTAACGAGAAACAGATTTTCGCCCGAACCTTCGGAAACATAACCCCTGTCGTCAAGCGCGATGCCTTCGCTGAAACCGCCCAGAATAGCTTCCATTTTGATAAGCTGCGAATTCATATAATTGGCGCCGGCTTTCGCCATCGAAGGCAGGGAATTTGATGTAATTCGCGTCCAGCTCGAAACGCAGACGTCGATTCCTGTTTCGAGCGCTTCTTCACCGAGATATTTGCCCCATTGCCAAACGGCAATATACGAATCGATCGGGTTCGGAAAAGGATTAACGCCGAATGCCGGTTTATCTTCGTTTAAGCCGCGAATGATAAGCGGGCGAATATAACATTCTTCCAGACCGCTGTCGCGGACCAGTTCGACCGTCGCGTCGCAAATTTCATCGACCGTAAATTTGGCATCCATCCGGTAAATTTTGGCTGAATTGAAAAGTCTCTGGATATGTTCGCGAAGACGGAAAACTGCCGAACCATTGGCGGTTTTATAACAGCGAATACCTTCAAAAACGCTCGAACCGTAATGAACGACGTGCGACATGATATGAATTCTCGCGTCGTCCCAATCGATCATTTCGCCGTTTTTCCATATCTTCGACGCAACGTTCATTGTGCTTACATCTTTTGTTGACATATTTTTACCTTAAAAACTCCCGTATCTGTGTGTTCTAAAAAGATTTGAAAAGTGATTAGAAACAGAAAAATTAAGCTTAATCTAATAAATTTCTAAAAATGCTTTATTCCATTTAATTTGGCTTACGTGTAAGAATAATATATAGATATTCCTTTCGCAAGATAGCTGTTTCTTATGATTTTTTGTAAAAAATAATAAAAAAAAGCGGGCATTTTATCGCCCGCTTCAAGCTTGAATTATAAAAATAATTAAAGAATAGATGTTCTCGGAGCCGTGTCGTCGAGCCGCGAAGTATAAGTTACGCCGCCGATCGTTACGCTGACGATTACCGGCTGATCACCGGCGCGGTTTAGCGTCGCCGGAAGCGTGAAATCCACAGCGTAAACGCCGGGCTCAACCAAAACCGCGTTTGATGTAACCAGCGCGCCGCTGATCGTCGCGCTGCCGATACGAATTGTGAAAGTGCTGCCAGCCAAACCGTGAACGCCTGTTAAATACAACCTCAGAACGGTTTGAACGCGCCGGCTGCCTCTTCGCTTAAATGTTGTAACGGTAAAAGGTTCAGGAGTTAAAACCGTGTTTGTCGCGTTGCGAATCCGCGCTCGTCCGCCCGGTCCGGGCACTTCCAGGTTTGTAAAAATATCCGGTCGTGCCTGAACAACTACGATTTCGCTTTTGATAACCGTGCCATTGTTATTGATGATGACCGGATACTTGGTTCCGGCGCTTGAACCAGCCAAGCCCGGCGGAACTACGAATTCGATTTGTCCCGAACTGACAGATTTTATGCCCGCCGCGACGCCGTTAACGGAAACCGTTACGCCGCTTAATTCGATCGGCAAAGTAAAGCTGCGCGACAAAGACCCGACCGCTGTGCGCGGGGCGATTGCCGGAGATCCCGTGGCGCTGAAGCTTACGTAAGTCAGCAATCCGGGCGAAACCCCGTAAACAGCTTCGGGCGTTTGCGGCGTCGGGCTCGGCGAAGGCGTCGGCGTTGTTCCGGGCGTCGGCGTCGGCACGGGCGAAGCCGAAACTTTCATGCGGCTTGCGCCGGTTTCATAATTTAAGGTCGCTGTAACCGGAGCCGTCGCATCTTTCAAAAGCAGGTAGAAAGCTTCGGGAAGAAGATCGGGATTGCCTGTTCCGGTTTCGGTCAAACCGAGATTGAAAGTGATTCGTTTAACCGAATCGCTCGGAATCGCCTGTGTCGAAGCCAGGAAGCCTGTCGGCGACGGAAGTGCCGTTAAACGTGTAAAAGTCGCGGCGGAAGAAGCCTGATTCAAAGGATAAGAATAAATCTGAACGGGACGCGCCGCGTTCGGATTTAATCCTTCGGAAGCGGTTGCCGGTATAGTTCCGTCAGCTTTTAAGTTTAATCTCGAAGAAAAAACAAGCGTTTGAGCCGTTCCGCCCGCGGTGTAATCGGTAAATCCCGGATAACGCGCGACGTCGCCGCCGCCCGCGCCTGAATCGGCGTCGCTGCGCGGACCGACGCGGCGAAACGTCCCGGTCGTCGTGTCATAAACATAAAGCGCGAAAGAAGCCGTACTGGCTCCCGTGCCTGCCGGTTCCAGCTCGGCATAAGAATCAAACGCGATGTAGCGACCGTCGCGGCTCATACGCCTGCCGAAATTCCATACATTAACGATATCGCCCGGCGTCGTCTGCGTCGTCGTTGTAATTTGCTTCGCGGTGCCGTTTATCGGGCTGCCGTCGCCCGCTAAATCCGTGTAAAAAATTTCCTCGTTATTATCGCCATTGCTCGCCGTCATTCCGGGAATCGGAACGCCCGCATTGCTCGAGAAAGCGACGCGATTGCCGCCCGGAGCGTTCGGACCGGAAATCGTCGGCGCGACGCTGTAAATCGGGTTTGAAGCCGAACCGCGCGGCGTGTTGGTAACTTGCGCGATCGAGTTTGACGAGCGAACATAGGTGAAAATCTCATCGTTGCCGTCGCTGTTGCTAAGGCTGTTTGCGGTCGTAAAGTTTCGCGTCGAAACAAAAGCGATTAAGCTTCCGTCGTCGTTAATGCTCGCGTCGTGGTTGTCATCGGCAATAAACGAGCCGGTTGTCGTCGTTCCCGCGATCGGAGCGCGGCTCGCGATTGTATTGGTTACAGGCGTAAACGTTCCGGCGCTCAAGTTCGTTAACGGTAATTCTTCGCCGGTGGTTAAATCCGCCGGAGCGGTTTCGGGAACCCTGTAAAGCCAGATTTCCAGGTTGCCGTCCGATGTTAAAGGATTCGTCGTCGTTGTTGTCGGCGGAGTTCCGGTTGTCGTTGTATCGTTGAAAGAGTTCGCGTGAAAATTTCCCGGGTTTGTGTTATTCGGAGCGGTCGGAGAAGATGTGGTCGCGTTCGATCCGAAAGCGATCCAGCGCCCGTCGTTGCTGATAACCGGGCGAATGTTTGCAATTTCGACCCTGATGTTATCAAAGTTAAAACCTTTCGTTTGGTCTATCTGTAAAGATTTCGTATCGGTTATTTGAAAGATGCGGCGCTGCGCGTAATCGAAAAGAAAGATTTCGCGGTTGTTGTCCGCGTTGCGCGGGTTTTCGGTCGCAAGATTTCCTCTCGATTCAAAAACGACGAATCTGCCGTTGCCGCTGATTCCTCCGGCGAAAGCTTCGGCTGGCGAATTTGTAAATTGACCTATAATAGAATCAACCTGCGCGGTCGCTGCGGAAAAATTTCCAAAAATTGTAAATATTGCTAATAAAATAAAAAAGCGAAGTTTCACAAACTCCTCCAAATAGTGATTTTAACTTTGGTTGCGGGCATTAACAGAAAAATATTTTACCTGATGCGCAAAAGACAGCATTTTAAAGGTTAAAAAAAGGTTCTGCAAGCAAATAAAGTCGTTAGTTTAAATATTGACGCGAAAACACCTGCTTTGATGCCGCGTAAATTGAAAAAGGTTGTCGTTTTACAAAAACGGTTTATCTATTATTATTTATCGTTTACCGCTTTGCCTTTTCCAGCCGTTTAAATCCGGCGGCGAAAACGTTGACGAATAATTTATGGTAAATGATTAATGATAAATAACAAATGCAAATTGATGATTGTCGTCGGCGAGGCTTCGGGCGACGCCCACGCCGCAAAACTCGTAAACGCTTTACGAGCGGCGGCTCCGGGCGCCGAATTCGAATTTTTCGGCGCGACCGGGGCGAAACTTCGCAGCGCCGGAGTCGAAACCGTCGTGCGTTCGGATGATTTCGCAATCGTCGGGCTGCCGGAAATCGCCCGCGCGCTGCCGATGTTCTGGAAAGCTTTCCGCCGTTTGCAAAGCGAAGCCGCGCGCAGAAATCCGGACGCCGTTATTTTCGTGGATTTCCCCGATTTTAATTTGAAGCTCGCAAAATCGCTCAAAAAAAAGAAACTCAAAACCGTTTATTATATTTCGCCGCAGCTTTGGGCTTGGCGCAAGTACCGGAAAAAAACGATCGCCAAATACGTCGATCTGCTTTTGACGATTCTGCCGTTTGAAAAAGACTGGTATCTCGAGCAGGGAATTTCACACGTCGAATACGTCGGCAATCCGACAATTCGCGAAATCGGCGCGAAATTATCGAAAAAAGAATTTTGCGAAAAACACAATCTGGATGAAAACAAACCGGTCGTCGCGCTTCTGCCCGGAAGCCGCCACAAGGAAATCGTTTTGATTCTGCCGGTTTTGCTTGAAACAGCCGCCGGGATGGCGCTTAAAAACCCTGATATTCAATTTGTTATCGCGCTTGCCGAAAACCGCAAAACCGAAGAAGTCGAGCTTTGTCTAAAACAGGCGGCAAAATCGAATATAAAGCTGCCCGATTCTTTGCGTATCGTGCATAACGAGACTCACGAAGTCTTGAACGCATCCGACGCGGCGGCTGTAGCGAGCGGAACGGCGACGCTTGAAACGGCGATTATCGGAACGCCGCTCGCGATCGTCTATAAAAGTTCGGCGTTTAACTATAAACTTCTGCGCCCGCTGATTAAGGTCGAACATTTCGGCTTGATAAACCTGATCGCCGGAGAACGCCTGGCGAAAGAATTGATTCAGAATGATTTTACAAAGGAAATTCTCGCCGAAGAGCTTTTCCGCTTGCTCGAGCCGGAAACCAACCGGAAAATGCGCGAAAGATTAAAACAAGCCGTGGAAAAACTGGGTTCGGGCGGCGCTTCAAAACGCGCGGCGGAAGCGATTTTACGAATTTTGTAATGACTGGTTGCAGTTATAATAAATTATTAAACTAAAACGAAAGTTGTCTCGAAACACGGCAAACAAGCGAAAACTACGGGAAGCTTAACTTTTTCTTCGTTTAATCTTTGCCCCGTCTTTTTCGCGTTTTTCGTGTGTTTGGCAAGCATAAAATCTTAATATTCTTTCTCTTCGCTTCGGTTTATCATCCGGGCGATTTGTTTTTTTATTTCTTTAACTTCTTCTTTGAGGCGATTAATGCCTTTGACGTGGGCATTTTGACGTTTGTATTCGTCGAGCGGCTGGACGGGCGTTCCCCACCAGACGCCTTCGCGAACTATTTTGCCGGGCAAAACTCCGGCTTGCGAGCCGATAATCGCGCCGCTTTTCACCGTCGCGTGATCGCCCATTCCGACCTGACCGCCGATTACGCAGTCGTCTTCGATTACGGTGCTGCCGGAAATTCCCGTTTGCGAAGCGATGACGACGCGCGCGCCGACGCGGACGTTATGCCCGATCTGGACGAGATTGTCGATTTTCGCGCCGCGCCCGATGCGCGTTTCACCTAGAGCGCCGCGATCGACGCACGTGTTCGCGCCGATTTCAACGTCGTCTTCGATAACGACGGTTCCGATTTGCGGGAATTTAACGTAGCCGTTCGCGCCGTCTCTAACGTAGCCGAAACCGTCGGCTCCGATAACCGCCCCGGAGTGAATTATGCAGTTGTCTCCAATCGAAACGTTATCGTAAATGACGCAGTTTGAATGAATTACGCTGTTCTCGCCGATTGAAACATTTTCGCCGATTCGTGCGCCCGGGAGAATCTGCGCTCCTTCGCCGATTGAAGTCCGCTCGCCGATGCTGACGAATTCGCCGATAAAAGCGGCGCGAACGTCGGAATCTTTCGCGATTGAAATGTTTGCGCTCCGGTTTGCGCGGCGCTTCGGCGGATGAAGTTCGGCGGCGATTCTGGCAAAAGCGAGTTTCGGATTTTTTACTTTAATAAACGGGCAGGGAAGCGGGGCTTCGAAATTTTCGGGAACTATCACGCACGAAGCCTTTATTTCTTCGGCGTTCGGCGCGTTTTTCTCGCGTTCGATAAACGAAATTTCTCCTTCGCGGGCTTTTTCGATAGCCGCGACGCCGACGATTTCGCTTTCACTTTCACCGAAAAGTTTGCCGCCCGCCAGTTCGGCGATAAAATTAATTCTCATGTGAGAATTTTTGTTTTACGCGGCGCTTTTGTCAAATACTTTTAAGACTTTCGTTTCTCGGTTTCGTTGATAACGTTTTGCAGAAAAAATTCCATTCCTTCGAATTCAAAGCCGTGTTCGCGTTCGAGACGTTTTAGAACAGGCGCGCTTTCGCTGTCCATAAAATCGAGATCGGCAAAATCGAGCGTTAAATTCATACCCATCTGCTCGCGCATATCGAGGGCGATTCGCTCGAGCAGAACCGCGTCTTCGCGCATCATCTCGCCTTCGACGCGAAGAATCATTTTTCCGCGTTCGGTGTCTTCGATTTGTGTTATTTGCGTGGGCATATTTTTGATTAAACGCCATCAATACGGCGAATGCAAATTTATTGTTTCAAACCGGACTCGAACTTTTTCGTGACAAGAAATAATCCGGCGAAAATCAAAAGCGCCGCGGCTAAAACTTTTGAATCGACCTTTTCGCCTAAAAACACGATTGCCGCCAGAAATCCGAAAAGCGGCTGTAGATATACGTAAACGGCGACGGTCGAAGGATTGACGCGCGCCAGCGCCCAGGCGTTAAAAAGATACGGGATCAGCGTCGCGACAACGGCGACGTACAAAATCAGCAGCCAGGTTGAAAGCGAAACCGCAGATAAATCTATCGAGGCAAGCGAATTTAAACCGAGCGGCACGCAGACGATGCTCGAAAAAATAAAAACCCAGACAATCGATTTGATAGCGCCGTTGCGCGTAATTATGTCTTTTGAAATCGAAACGTAAATGCCGTAGGAAATCGAGTTAATAATAATCAGGATATCGCCGAGCGTCGTGTCCGACGAAAATGAAGCCTTGCGCGGATCGATCAATAAAACGACGCCGAGAGCCGCGATGACAATGCCGGCGGTTTTTATTTTACTGATTTTCTCAATACCTGAAACCGCGCCGAACGAGAGCGCGAAAATCGGAATTGTCACGGCGAGCAAAGAAGCGTTTGACGCTTTCGTCAGCGAAAGACCGGTAATAAAGAAAATTTGATTAAGCGTCACGCCGAAAAGACTTAAAATCGCGAATTTCAGATAATCTTTTTTATCCGCCAGCCGCAAATTTCCGCGATACCTTTGCACCAGATACAAAGCAAGCGCGGTAATCCCGATGCGAAAACCGACGAGCGCAAAACTTGGTATAGTCTTCAAAACAATTTTTCCGACAACCGGAAGCGTCCCGAATGTCAGCTGAACGACGAGAAGCGCGATATGCGGAGGAAGAGATTCTGGCACACTGGATTTACTCATTAAAGCCGTCCTGAAATTAAAATGATAATAATAACAAACGGCAGAACTGTTGTCAGATGAATTTAATTTGATGAAATGAAAGGCTCAGTGTTAAACTCAAGAGGTTTTACAGTCTTTCGCCCGAAATTCTCATCGTAATCTTTACCAATCAATACAAAAATCTATGAATAGTCGGCTAAGTATTGCTTTTCGCAATAGCTCTTGTTTTCCGGCAAGGTTCGAAAAGTTATAGCCCGCTGAAAAGCTTCTACATTTCGCGCAAACATCGAATAGAAAGAGAAAAAGGCTTGAAATTAAAATTTATTAATTTCAAGCCTTTTTCTCTTTTTTTTGTTTTGTATATTACATCAACATCAAAATCGGATTTTCGAGCATTTGCTTGAAAGTCTGCAAAAACTTGGCTCCGGTCGCGCCGTCGATGACGCGGTGATCGCAGCTCATCGTGACGTTCATGATGTTGCGAACGACGATTTCGCCGTTGCGGACGACGGGCGTCGGTGCCGCCGCGCCGATGGCGAAAATTCCGGCTTCGGGCGGATTGATGATCGCCGTAAACTCTTTAATGCCGAACATTCCGAGATTTGAGATGGAAAACGTCGCGCCGGTGTATTCTTCGGGCTGAAGTTTTTTATCTCTGGCGCGCGCCGCCATTTCCTTAATTTCACGGGAAATTTCGGTGATGCCCTTTCGGTTTGCCGCGCGGACGACCGGCGTGATCAAGCCGTCTTCGATGGCGACGGCAACGCCGATGTCCGCATCTTCGTAAAAGCGGATCGATTTATCCTGGTACGAAGAATTGACGAACGGATGTTTGACGAGCGCCTGCGCCGCTACTTTGACGATCACGTCGTTGACCGAAACTTTGTCTTCTTCCTTGATGCTCGCGTTGATCTGCTTGCGAAATTCGAGCGCGTTGTCCATCTCGATTTCGACCGTCAAATAAAACGTCGGGATCGGTCCGATCGATTGCGCGAGACGCTGAGCGATGACCTGACGCATTTTCGAAGTGTTTTCTTCGCGGAAACGCGACGCGCCCTGAATTTCTGCGGTGTTTGCAAAGCTCGGAGCAGCTTGCGTTTGCGGCGTTTGAACGGCGGCTTCCGCTGCGGGCGAGCTTCCGGCTTGCAGCGCGGCTTCGATGTCGCGTTTGATGATGCGACCGTTCGGACCCGAGCCTTTGATCGACTTCAGATCGATATTATTTTCCGCCGCCATTCGCGCCGCAATCGGCGAAACTATCATTCGACCGTTTCCGGATTGATCCGCGCTTTGCGGTTTTTGCTCTGTTGCTTCTTCGACGGCTTCGGGACGCTGGTAATCGTAGCTGCGACCTTCGGTTTCAGCTGCGTTTTGCTGCTGTCCGCCGTTTGACGACACGGTTTCCTGCGGCTTAGCTGCCGCTTCTGCCGGCGCGGCTGCGCCGCCGTTTGAGGAAACTTCATCTAAAAGCGCTGAAAAATCTTCGCCTTTTTCTCCGATAATTCCGATCGTTTGCCCGAGTTTCGCGTTTTCGCCGCCGGGAACGAGGATTTTCAAAAGCGTTCCGGCTTCTAGCGATGTCATTTCCATCGTCGCCTTGTCGGTATCGACTTCCGCAATCGTTTCGTTAGCTTCAATTTCATCGCCTTCGGCTTTCAGCCAGCGTGAAATTTGTCCTTCCTCCATTGTCGGAGAAAGCTTGGGCATTAAAATTTTATTCGCCATAAAGTTGATAACCGGCTATCGATAGCCGGTTTATTAATCTTAAAAACAATTTCTAAATTACAAATAACAAACTTCCTTAACAGCAGCGATGATTTTTTCTACGCTCGGCAATGCGGCTACTTCGAGATTTCGCGCGTAGGGCATCGGCGCTTCGACAGTTGAAACTCGTTTGATCGGAGCGTCCAGGTAATCGAAAGCGTTTTCCATCACTTGATGCGAAATCTCAGCGCCGACCGAGGCGAACGCGTGCGATTCTTCGGCGATGACGAGGCGATTTGTTTTCCTGACCGACGCGACAATCGTGTCGATGTCGAGCGGTTTGATCGTGCGCGGGTCAACGACTTCGACTGAAACGCCGAAATCGTTCTGCATAATTTCAGCGGCTTTCAAAGCCTGCGGAACGGTAAACGAACGCGCGACGATCGTGCAGTCGGTTCCTTCGCGTTTTACGTCGGCGACGCCGAGCGGAATCGTAAAATCTTCGTCGTCCGGCACTTCGCCTTTCATCCCGTACATCGTTTCCTGTTCGAGAAAGACGACCGGGTTATTATCGCGAATCGCCGACTTTAAAAGACCTTTCGCGTCGGCGGCGGTCGAAGGCATCACAACTTTTAAGCCTGGGAAATTCGCGTAAAAAGCTTCGAGCGCCTGCGAATGCTGGCTCGAAACCTGGTAAGCCGAACCGTTCGGACCGCGAAAAACGATCGGAACATTGAATTGCCCGCCCGACATATAAAGCATT
>JAOAPX010000014.1 GCA_025463125.1 Acidobacteriota bacterium
TTTGCTTTGTCCGTCTAACAAACGAATATTGCTTATTAGTTTTTTTTCTTCTTTTAATAATTTTAGCGACCTGCGGCTGATATGCTAAAATCTTGTCAAATTATGTCGCAACAAACAACGAAAGTATTACTTACCCTTTTTGTTTTAATTTTTACGTCGTTTTTAACAAGTCACGCAGCCGGCAATTTACTGCTGAAAAATTCGGAATCTCAATATCAAAACAATATTCCTGACCGTAAGTGGTGGAAAGAAGCTGTCGTTTATCAGATATATCCGCGCTCGTTTAAAGACAGCGACGGCGACGGAATCGGCGATTTAAAGGGCATCGTTTCAAAACTGGATTATATAAAAAGTTTGGGCGTTGATGTCGTCTGGCTTAATCCTATTTTTACCTCGCCTAATGATGATAATGGCTATGACATCAGCGATTATCGCGGCATTATGAAAGATTTTGGCACGATGCGCGATTTCGATGTTTTACTAAAAGAATTGCATCGCCGCCGGATTAAACTTGTTCTTGATTTAGTTGCCAATCACAGCAGCGACGAGCATTTTTGGTTTGAGCAATCGAGAAGCTCCAGAACAAATCCGTATCGCAATTATTACCATTGGTGGAATGCGGAGAAAGGAAAACCGCCGTTCCGCCGCAGTTTTTTCGACGTAAATAACGATGCGTGGAAATACGACGAGAAAACAAACGCTTATTATCTTCATTATTATTCAATCAAACAGCCGGATTTGAATTGGGAAAATCCAAAGGTGCGAAAAGAAATGTATGACATTATGCGTTTCTGGCTCGACAAAGGCATTGACGGATTTCGGATGGACGTTATTCCGTTTATCTCAAAAGATACGACGTTTCCTGAAATTCCCGAAGATAAACGCGGACAGCTCGACACAAGAGCTTTTTACGCAAACGGACCGCATTTGCACGAATATTTACAGGAAATGAACCGTGAAGTTTTAAGTAAATATGACGTAATGAGCGTTGGTGAAGGTTCAGGGGTGACGATGGAGCAGGTCACTAATTTTATTGATCCGAACAAAAAGGAATTAAATATGCTTTACCATTTCGAAGGCAGAAATATTCCCTACTTGTCGGCAAAAGAACCGCTTCCTCAGCCAAACTTTAATTTAATTGAATTCAAGAATGTTTACACAAAATGGGACAGTGTATTTAATCAGAAAGGTTGGGGAACCATTTATCTTGGCAATCACGATGTGCCGAGAATGGTTTCGCGCTGGGGAAACGACGCTCCGCAATATCGGGAATTGTCCTCAAAAATGCTGACAACTTTTCTGCTGACAATGAGCGGCACACCATACTATTTTGCCGGCGACGAACTCGGCATGACGAATATAAAATTTGAAAGAATTGAAGATTACAGAGATATTAAAACGGTTAATCGCGTAAAAGAAATTCAACAGAAAGGCGGCGACCTTCAGACGTATCTTGATGATCAGAAAATCATCTCGCGTGACAATGCGCGCACACCTTTTCAATGGAACGCGAACAATAACGCGGGTTTTACAACCGGAAAGCCGTGGCTGAAAGTCAATCCAAACTACAAAACAGTTAATGCCGCCGCTGAAGAAAAAGATTCAAAATCACCTTTAACCTATTTTAGAAATCTCATCAGTTTGCGGAAAAAAGAATTGACGCTCGTTTATGGTAAATATACGCTGCTTGATAAAGATAACCCGAATATCTACGCCTACACGCGTGAATTAAATGGCAAAAAGTTATTGATTCTGCTGAATTTCACTAACGAAACTGCCGCTTTTGATACTGGATTAGATTTGAGTAAAGCGAAAATATTACTCGGAAACTATTCTGCCGCGTCAACAAACAATCGTCTAAAACCATATGAAGCGGTAATTTTCGAGTTGTAAAACTTAGGTTTAATATTGATAAGGTGTCTTAAAAACGCCGGTTTATGAGACAATTAAAATCAAAAGTTGTCTCGAAAACGACCCTTTCTGAGACGCTTTTGACGGATGAAGCAAAAATTTAAAAACATACTGCTGTACGCATTAATGCCGCGAACCGTCATGCTTTTAGTCGCGCTTTGTAATTTCGTTTGGTATTTTCCCAAGTCAAAAACAGTCCAAGAATTTGGTTCGGATGCAATCAGTTTTTGTGCGGCTTGCGCCTGGTATTTAGATGGCGTGCACGCTATTAAACCGTTTTGGTTGCTTTTTGCGACATTGTTTATGGTATTCAATCGATGGTGGGGTTATCTGGTAACTGTCGTCATCAGCGGCATTTATGTTATTGAAGGAATTATTTGGGTTTCTCGCGGGAAAGGTTTTGTCGGCGGAATATCAGAACGCATTGAAATTATTTCAACACTATCTCAAGCGAAGATATGGGAATTTTTAGACTGGCAATATCTTTTAGCCCTGATTATTTTCATCACCGCGTCCGGGTATTTAATTGCCGGTATTGCTAAGACCAAGCAAAATACAGTCAATTTTTACCAATGATTTCACCAGTTTCAAAACGCCCCTTTTTGAAACATACAAAACAGGCTCGAAAATGTTTCATAACTCATGCGTTTTTGGGATACGCAAATCATTGAATAAATTACCGTTTAATATCAAAATCGGACAAATGCGTTTTCGGCGATTTGTCTCAAAAGCCGTCTCATAACTAAAATTCCAAAATGTTGGATTTGTGTCATAAGTCGGTTTTTCGGCTTATTTATGAGACAGGGTTAAGCAGTTTTGAGACAAGGGAATTTATTTGGATGGATAAAGCCCTCGATAAAGAAGATACATACTGCCAAAGATAGCGATAGCATTTGTTGCTAATGCTGCGTTTGCTTGCGTTGAGCCGCTCATATACATAGGGATATTATTTCCAAATAACAGAATTAGAACAATCCCAACTACAATTTTCCAGACAACTCTTTTTGGTTTCATAATGGTTTATTGACTAATTCATAATAAACTTTCAATCTCCACAAGCGGCTATTTTTTTACCTAACTACTTTTGAGACAACCTTAAGCACTAATGAGACAAAACCGACTTTAGACACAAATCCCAAAAACGTTCCGTGTTTCGAGCTTTGAGACAGATGTTTGAGGCATCAAAAATCGCTTTTCAAAATTATAAAAATACGGACGAATTTCAGTTTGCGCTTGTTATTTGAAAACGCCTTCGCCTAAAAAATTTTCGCGCAGGTATTTGATCGTGTCGTTTAAGGTTTCCTGCGGCTCGCGCGTCGTGAAATTTAATTCTTCCGCCGCTTTTGACGAGTCGAAATACCAGAAATATTCGCCCATTTCGACTTCGGAAGCTTCAAACGGCATCGTTTTATTGAAATTTTTGTAAATCGAATCAATGAAATTCGCGCCGAAGACGGCGACTTTTTTCGGAACGCGAATCAAGGGAGCGGAAACGCCCGAAAGACGTTCGAGACGAGAGAAAAATTCCTGGAAACTCCAGTTCGCCGCGCCGAGCAGATATCTTTCGCCGTGTCTGCCGCGGTCGAGCGCGTTCATAAAAGCGCTTGCCGCATCGCGCGCGTCAACGAAATTCAAGCCGCCCGAAGGCATCGTCGGCAGCTTTTTCGCCATAAAATCCAAAACAACTTTCGTCGAGCTGAGGCGCTCGTCGCCCGCGCCTAAAAGCAGCGACGGGTTTAAGATGACGAGCCGTTCGCCTTTATCCTGAAAAACTCTCAGAGCGGTTTTTTCCTGATAATATTTAGAAGCGTAATATGCCCATTTCGTCAAAATCTCGACCGGCTGCGGGTAATTTTCGTCAAGGATTTCCGGCGTCTCGCTGATCGCGCTCGTTCCGCTCGATGAAGCGAGAATGAAGTTTTTGACGCCGTTTTCCTTTGCCGCTTCCGCCAAAAGCCGCGTTCCTTCGACGTGAATTTTATTCATCTCAGCCGCGCCTTCGTAAGCGAACGAAACTTTTCCAGCCAGATGATAAATCGCCTCGACATTGCGCGTCGCCGCCGCGACGTCTTCTTTGCGCGTCACCGATCCGGCAAACGGCTCGACGCCCGCGTCCGTCATCCATCCGGGAACGCTCGACGCCATCACGCGAAGGTTTTTCGCGCCCGCGTCCAAAAATTGCCGGACCAGGTGCGCGCCGAGGAATCCCGTGCCGCCCGTAATTAATATCTTCTTTTCCGTTTTCGCTAATGCTTTTGTTTTTGTAGTTTTTCTAATTGCCATTTGCTGTTAAATGTCCGGAAGTTTTAAGATTTCCGGCATAATTGCGAAGTTAAATCATTTTGCGGCAAAACGCCAAACCGGAAAGACTGAAAAGGCGATTCGTAAAGTTTCTCTGGCTGACAATCTTGAATCGAAATCTGTTCGCCCTGAAAATCGGCGTAATCGTTCGCGACGGAGATTTTCGCTGTTTTGCCGACGCTTTTGAAATCCATAACGATGTTGGCGAAAGCCTTTACCCCGACGTCTAAACGGCTGTCGTCGATGAAAAAATCCGGCGTGTGATGCGGCGCGGCGTCTTTGATGTTTTTTCCTTTCGGCATTCCGCCGACCCAGAAGAAAAACGCGGGCGCTTTTGAGCCGTAAAACGCGAAGTCTTCCGCGCCCATCACCCATTCGGCTTCGAAAACGTTTTCCCTGCCGATCGCGTTTTCGAGCGACGGCAGCACGGCTTTCACAAGCTCCGGCGTGTTGTATGTGACCGGCGTTTTTCTTTCGATCGAAACGGTCGCGGTCGCGCCCATGCTTTCGGCGATTTTTTCGGCTGTCAATTTAATTTTCTCGTGAACGTCCGATTGAATCTGCGAATCGAGCGTTCTGATAGTTCCCGCCATCGTCAATTCTTCGGGAATGATATTTTCGCGAACTCCGCCGTTGATTTTTCCGATCGTGATCACGACCGGCGATTTCGTCAGCTCAGACTGTCGCGAAACGATCATCTGCAAACCGTTGATGATCTGCGAAGCGGCGGCGATCGGGTCTGTGCCGAGCCACGGGTAAGCGCCGTGCGTTTGTCTGCCCTTTACTTTTATCGAAAACCAATCGGACGCCGCCATCATCGAGCCGGATTTGTATTTTATTTTTCCCGCTTCGGTCTGCGAATTAATGTGAATACCGAAAATCGCGTCAATTTTCGGATTGTCCATCACGCCTTCGCGAACCATCAAGTCCGCGCCGCCTTCTTCTCCCGCCGGAGCGCCTTCTTCGGCAGGCTGAAAAATGAAAACGATTGTGCCGCGAACTTTATTTTTCATTCCGGCGAGAACTTCCGCCGCGCCCAAAAGCATCGCGACGTGCGTGTCGTGCCCGCAGGCGTGCATAACGCCGACTTTTTGCCCGTTGTATTCGGCGGTTTCTTTCGACGCGAAAGGTAAACTGTTTCTTTCCGTTACCGGCAGCGCGTCCATATCGGCTCGCAGTCCGATGGTCGGTCCCGGCGTTGCGCCTTTCAAAATGCCGACGACGCCGGTTTTCGCGATTCCCGTCCGCACTTCCAGACCGAGCCGGCGCAAATGATCTTCGACGTATTTCGCCGTTTTCGTTTCGCGATTCGAAAGCTCCGGGTATTGATGCAGATGCCTGCGCCATTCGATGACTTTCGGCAAAATGCGCTCGGCGGCGGCGTTTATTTCCGACGTGTCGGCGGAACGGGCAAAAGCAAATGTCGTCGAAAACGAAATAAAAAGTAAAACGGTTAAAAGTTTTTGCATCGCGGCGAATTCTCCTTTCAAATCAATATGTTCTTCCGGTTTAAGATAGAAATTTCGATTTTACTGCAAACGCGCGAATTACACATCAAACGAGCGCCGCGATCGAAATATTTTTTTGCATTTTATTTCGATCGCGGCGCTCGTCCGTTTTCCGCGCAATTAAATTACTTCTCGTTTTTACCGCTGGCGGATCAAAACCGGATCGCCGAACCCGAGTTCTTTGAGGCGCGGCAATTGGGTTTTGGCGTCGCCGACGACGAACCAGATCATTTTATCGGCGTCCAGGTATTTCTGCGACAAAGCTCTGATCTGCTCGACGGTCATCGCCTTGACGATTTGTTCGCGCTCTTTCACGTAATCGTATTTCCAGCCGTATTTGCTGATGTTTTCGAGCATATTGAGCTTCGCCCCGGCGGTTTCAAAGGCTCGCGCGTTGCTTTTGATTAAAAAGCTTTTCGTCGTTTCCAGATCGCCAGCCGAATAATTTTTCGCGTAATTCTGCAAAATTTCTTTGATCAATTGCGCCGATTCGAGCGTGACGTTTGTCCGCACGCCGCTCGCGATGGTGAACGGTCCCGGACTTGCCGTTCCGCTAAAGCCGGAATTAATTCCGTATGTGTAGCCTTTGCCCTCGCGCAATTGCTGCGTTAATTGCGAAGCGAAACCGCCGCCGCCGAGGATGTAATTCATCACGACCGCAGAATAATAATCCTTATCGGTCTGAGCCAGCGCGGGATAGCCAAAGCGGATAACCGACTGTTTCGCGTCCGGCACGTCGTAAAAATAAACTACGGATTTCGCGGGCGCCGTCGGCGTTTTATAAACGGGAATTTCAACTTTTTTGCTCGCCCATTTTTTGTTAAGTCCGCTTAGAGGCTTGATAATCGCCGCTTGATTCAAAGCGCCGACGACGTGCATTCGAGCAACGGAAGGCGAAAGGTTTTTGTTGTAAAAAGCCTTTAAATCATCGAGCGTGATGGCGTTAACCGTTTCCAGCGTCCCGAGAATATTCCGCGAGCGGATGTTGTCTCTGCCGTAAATTAAAAGATTGTAATTATTCTGCGCGATCGAGTTAGGGTTGGCTTCCTGCTGGCTAATCTGGCTGATCGTGCTTTGTTTGACGAGATCGAATTCTTTGGCGTCCCAGCGCGGCTCTAAAAGAATTTCTTCGACCAGCGCAAGCGTCGGCTGGTAATTTCTCGCCAGCGTGTTGACGACGATGCGAATGTCCTCGGTTCCCGGAACGACGTTTATGGTCGCGCCCAATTGCTGAATCGCTTCTTCGAGTTCCTGCGGCGTTTTCCGAAGCGTCCCTTGCGTCATCATCCGCGCCAGAAGATTTGAAACGCCGACCTTGTTGATGTCTTCCAAAAGCAAACCGCCGTCGATGACGATTTCAAACTGCGCGAGCGGAACTTCCCTGTTTTCAATGCCGTAAACGCGCAAGCCGTTTGAAAGCTTGGTTTCCCAGATCGCGGGGATTTTAACTTCCGGCGACGCGCCGTATGACGGCTCTTTGCTGCGATCAAAAGTCGAAGGCGTTTTTTCGTAAGCAGCGTTGACGTTCGGGTCAACTTCCGCTTCCGCGCCCGGAACGATTTTTTCTTCGACTACTTCGGCTTGCTTCGATCCTTCAAGCGCAAGCGAGAGTTTCCCTTTCGGCACGAAACTGGTCGCGACGTAATTCTTGCCCTTGATGTATTTTTCGTAAACGCGCTTTACGTCGGCAGGCGTCACGGCGAGAATATTTTTAATATCCTTTTCGACGTAACCCGGATCGCCCGTTAAATAATTGTATTCCGCGAGCTGCGCTCCTTTGCCGAGAACGCTCGAAAGCGAATTATAAAACGCCGTTTCCTGTCCCGCTTTGATGCGGTTCAAATCTTTAACCGAAATTCCTTCTTTTTCAAATTTGGCGAATGCTTCGTTAATTGCGTTTGAAACTTCATCCAAATCTTTCCCGTCAAAAGCGCGCACGGACAGTTCGAATTGTCCGGCGAGCTCCGAAGTATCGTTCGACATTCTCACGCTCGGCGCGAGTTTTTTATCCTCGACCAGAACCTTATAAAACGGAGCTTTTTTGCCTCTCGACAAATACTGCGCCAGAACGTCGAGCGCGTAAGAATCCGGGTGAAGCTGCTCGACAGCCGCCCAAGCCATCGTCAGTTCGGGAAGCCGAGCGAAATTGTCTTCGTGATAAAATTTAACCGTTTCTTTGACCGCGCCGGGACGTTTCGGCAAAGATTTCACGTCCTCGCCGCGCCTGATTTCGCTGAAATATTTTTCCACCCATTTTTTCGCCTGAACCGTATCGAAATCTCCGGTTACGACGAGCGTCACGTTGTTCGGCACGTACCAGCGGCGGAAAAATTCCTTTACGTCCGCCAGTTGCGCGTTCTGCAAATCGTCGAGCGAGCCGATGACCTGCCAGTTGTACGGATGGTCAGCCGGGTAAAGATTTTTATCGATGACGTAAGACGTGTGCCCGTACGGGTTATTATCGTAACTCTGGCGCTTCTCGTTTTTGACGACCTGTTTTTCCTTTGCCAGAACCGGCTCGGTCACGGTATTGATAAACCAGCCGAGCTTGTCGGCTTCCGCCCAGAGCATTTTTTCGAGCGCGTCTTTCGGCACGGTTTGCAGATAATTCGTCCGGTCGCGCGAAGTCGAGCCGTTCGCGCCCGAGCCGCCGATTCTCGCCGTCATTTTATCTAAGCCGCCTTTGCCCAGGTTTTCCGATTCGAGAAACAAAAGATGCTCGAAAAGATGCGCGAATCCGGTGCGTCCCGCCTTTTCGCGAGCCGAACCGACGTGCGCCGTCAAGTTAACGGCAACGACCGGATCGCTGCGATCAACGTGAAAAATCACTTCCAAGCCGTTAGGCAAAGTGAACTTTTCGAATTCAACTTTTAAAGGTGCTTTTTGAACGGCTTTCTGAGCCGGAACGGAGACTAAAGCGAACAAAAGACAGGCAACAACAAGAGGAAAAAATTTTGTCATTTTCATAATTATTTCAGCGAAAGGGGTTAAAAATAAAACTTTTCGCAAAGTTAAGCGAAAAACGAGTTCGCGCAAACTTCCGTTATTACGAAAACTCTCGAATCTTTAGTTTCAAATTCGCGCTCGGGGGTTTTAACTTTTTTTTCAAATCTTGAATGAAGTCTTTCGGAGCATCATTCAAGATTTGAAAACAGAAATTTCTTTTTTATTCCTCAATCACCGGCGCTTGTTTTCGCGTTTTTCTGCGTTCGGCTCGCCATTTTTTCCGCATGGCGGCGACCTCGAATTTGTCGCGCCGCCCGTCGCGCATATTTTCGATTTCGTGCTGCACGCGCGCGGCGATTAAACGGTAAGCTTCGGTGTTCGGAACGCCTTTGACCATTTCCGCCAGTTCGTCGTATTCGAGAAAGCGCCCGACTTTTGCGCCGACGCTCGCGCCGATGCTGTCGGGTTTCGGAATCGTCGCTCCTTTCGGAAACGCTTCGTAAGTTCCCCAGAGATAGACGGGCAGAATTCCGACTTTATTATTCAAAGCCAGGTAGCCGATAATCGGTTTAAATTCGGCGATTACGCCCGAGTCCTGACGCCCGCCCTCGGGGAAAATCAACGTGTTGTAGCCTTCGTTTAAAATCTGCGTGACGTGTCTTAAGCTCTGGCGCAAACTTCCGGTTCGCTCAATCGGGATGAGCGTCGTGAAATTGTTCATATAAGCGCGCTTATATTTCGTATCGAACCAGTAATCAGCCGCCGCGACCGCGACGGTTTGTTCGGCAACGTCCTTGCCGAGCGATTTTTTCACGAGTCCCATATCGAGATGCGAAGCGTGGTTCGAGCAGACGATAAAATTCGTATGCTGCGGCACGTTCGATTCGCCTTCGATTTTCGTGTTCAAAACGTTTTCGTAAAGCCGTTCCTGAGCGAAATCAATCACCTGGTTGCCGATTCGCCGCACAATCGAAGGCACGAAAATTTCGTCTTCTTTTCTTTCCTCGATCTTCGGTTCATCGACCAGTTTTTTGCGCGCGTCAACTCTTTGAACAGCCGTTAAAAGCTCGCGAACCGTTTGGACTTCGTTCAAAGTGTCTGGCGATAAAACGCGCCCGCCCGCGTCTTCAATTGCCGCTTGCAGCTCGACGAACATCAAGCTGTCGAAACCTAAATCGGCTAACTTGTCGTCCATCGAGATGTCAGAAAGCGGGCGATTCGAAACGCCCGCGACGATTTTGCGAACCCACAAAGCCGTGTCGTCGCTTTTCGTTTCGGCGACCTGTTTCGTTTTATTTTTCGATTTTAATTCTAAAGCCTGAATAAGCTCGACGATTTCCGCGCGCTTAACTTTGCGCGTCGCCGTGCGCGGCAGTTCAAACGGCGTCAGGTGCAGAACCTTAACGCGTTTGAAAAACGGCAGTCCGGCGGAAACTTCGCGAAAATGTTCCTCGACTTTTTTGTTCGTTTCGCCGCGCGAAAGCGCGATGTCGTATTCGTAATCCGGCACGACGAGCGCTGCGATTTTTTCGCCGCCGTCAGCGTCCGGCAAGCCGATGACCGATAATTCCTTGATAAGCGGCGATTTTCCGTATAAATCCTCGATCTCGTCCGGGTAGATGTTTTTGCCGTTCGAATCGATAATCACGTCTTTCGAGCGTCCGACGATGTAAAGATTCCCGTCTTCATCGAGCCGCCCCAAATCGCCTGTTTTCAGCCACCTGTCCTGCAAAACGGCTTCGGTCGCTTCGTCGTTGTTGTAATAGCCGAGCATAATATTCTGCCCGCGAGCCAAAACTTCGCCGACCCCGTTTTCGTCTGGATTTTCGATTTTAACTTCGACGCCGGGCAAAGGTTTTCCGACGCTCCCGCGCAGAAGCTTATTGTCGGGACGCGCTACGGTTAAAACCGGCGAAGATTCCGTCAAACCGTAGCCTTCTAAAACCGTAAAGCCTAATCCGTGCAAATCTTTCTGCACTTTTTCGCTTAAAGCCGAGCCGCCGCTGATTAAATAACGCATTCTGCCGCCCATTCCCGAATGAATCGGGAAAAATATGATCGGACCGAGATTAAACGGCGTGTTGTCGCGAATCCACGCGTTAAATTCGATCACGTTGTCGGCTAAATCGGCAAACCAATCGCCGCGCTCGCGCAGCCTTGTCTTGATGCGGCGATGCAGCATTTCCCAGAGCGCCGGAACGCCGACCATTCCCGTAACGTGCCCGTTTTCGATCGCTCTGGTTAATTCCTCGCTGGAAAGCTCGTCTAAGTATGTGATCTGCGTTCCGTTTGAAAACGGCGTCAAAAAGCCTGCCGAAAACTCGAACGTGTGATGCATCGGCAAAACCGACAAAACGCCGTCGGTGATGTCCATTTCCAAAACGCTGGACAGCATCGAGATCATATTGACGAAATTTTTGTGCGAAAGCATCACGGCTTTCGGCGTGCCCGTAGTGCCCGAAGTGAAAATAAGGCTGGCGACCGAGCCCGATAAAACCTTGTTCGGCAAAAGCGCGTTTCGCCGCGCTTCTTCAATTTCGCTTTGAATTTCGAAAACTTCGTCGAAATTCCAGATTTTAATTTCGGCTCCGGCTTCGAGCAGTTTTTCCGCCAAATCGGGATTTTCTTCCGCCAGTTTCGGCGACATAACCATTGCAGAGGCTTCTCCGGCTTTCGCGAAAGCCGCGATTTCCGCAATCGAGCTTGCCGGGTCGATCGGGATCGCCGTCGCGCCGGTTTTCAAAATCCCGAAATAAGACATACCCCATTCCGGCATATTACTCGACCAGAGAACGACGCGGTCGCCGTGTTTGATTCCCTTTTCCGCCAAAAAACCGGCGGCGCGAAGCGTCAGTTCCCTGACGTCTTCAAATGTGTACTGTTCTTTTTTGCCGCCGCGCTCGATGCGCATCGCCACGCGCGTCGGGAAACGCTTGACGGAAGTATCGAACAAATCGAGCAAATCTTTGTAGGTGTACGCGCGGCGCTCCTGAATTTTCAAATCTTCTTCGAGCTGCGGCAAAACCCATTTGCGCAAGCCCGGAAAATGAACGTTCAGCCAGTAATCGAACCAATCTAATTTTTCCGGGTACCACGGCAAAAGGTCTTTTTCCTCGTCTTCGACGACCGACATCAAGGCGCGCACGTTGTCGGCGCGGTACAGATACTCGTTGTCGATCGTAAACGGCTTGAACATCGCGAAAGCGCCCATCGTTTCCTGCGTCGTGCGCTCGAATTTTTCGACCGATTTCTGCAAATCCGAAACTATGTTTCCGAGCCGCCCGCCGCCCCAGTTCGGTTTTGCCCGGTCGAGAAAACCGCTTGCAGACTTCGCCAGTTTATTGAGCATCGGCGCCGACGTTAATTCGTAAGTCCTGTGCTTGACGGGCGTCGCTTCGATCATCGCCGCGACATTGTTGACAAGCTTGTTGCCCGTCTCTTTTTCCTTAAAATACTGGCGTTTATAAAGACTGACGAGCCCGACCATGCGTTTCATATCGTTCGGGTTAACGTCGCCCGAACAAGCCTGGAACACGAGCGGCGGATTGTCGTCGATCAAAGCGTTCATCGCCGCCGCCAGAATCGCGCCCGCGACCATATCGACGGGAATCACGTCTAAAACCAGCTTTTCGTTTACCGGAATAATCGGCTGACCGCGCAGCGCGATTAAAATCAGCGGCGCGGTCGTCGTAAAACCTTCGTTCCAGCCGGCGAACGGGTATTGATTCGCCGATTCGACGACCGACGGGCGCACGAGAGTTTTCACGATATCGTCCTGCTTTGCGATGATCTGCTCGGCAAGCGATTTCGAATAAGTGTAAATATTCGTCCAGCCCCAGTAATCTGCGCGTTCGGCTCCGAGCTCGGTCGTGCGCTCGCGAATCCACATTTTGCGCTCGCGGAAAATCGCCGATTTCAGTTCGGCTTCATCGTCCGGGTCGCGTCCTTCTTCGGTGAATCTTTCGCGCGCCTGCTCGCGGAATTTGGCGATCTGCACGGCGTCGGTCGCTTCCTGCCTGGCTTGCTCGCTCAAACGCGCGCAGTCCTCGATTTCCTTATCAACGTCGAAAACCGTTCCGATTAATTCTTCTTTTCTAGGGAAATATCCGACGACCGGCTCGTTTTCCCAGATCGCTCCCGAGCGTTTTCCGGCGACGAAACAAGTCGAAACGTGAACCAGCGCCGGGCGCTTCATCATCCTGGCGAGCTTTAAAACGTTGTTGGTTCCGACGACGTTCGTCCGAAGCGCGCTTTCGAGCGGCGGATTAAACGTGACGTTTCCCGCGCCGTTGATAATGATGTCGCAATCCCGCATTATCGCGCGCGCCTGTTCTTCGCTCATTCCGAGCAGATCGTCGCCGACGTCGCCATTTACCGGAACGACTTTTTCGCGAATAAAATCTTCAAACTTATCGCCGTATTTTTCGCGCAGAGGATTAAACGTCGGCGATGTGACGATGCTCGTCCAAAATCGAATCTCCGATTCCTTCGCATCCCGGGCGCGAACCGTCGCGTAAACTCGTCCCACACCGGGGAAATTATGCAAAAGCATCGAAAGCGTCACTTTGCCGACAAAGCCGGTGCCGCCGATAAAGAAAATATTCTTTCCTTCAAATATTTGGGTTGGTGATAATTTCATACCAATAAACTTCTATAAAAGCGCTGTTTTTATCGAGCAGCGAAAAACTCTTCTACTACAAACTGATTTTCGTCGTTAATCCAAACGCGGAAGAGCTTGTCGAAACCTTCTTCATAAATAGGAACTTGCAATTTTTTAAGCGCGCCGCGCAGACCTTTTTCAGGAATTTTAGCTTTTCCTTCGCGCCGGTTGTTGCGTTCGATCGCTTTTTCTATTTTCGTCTGAAAATAATAGCCGACGATCTTAAAACCGAAATCTTTCGCCCGGACGATATATTTTTCTCTTTCTTCGCGCGTCAGATTCGTATTGTCGAGAACAAATTTCTGCTTGGCTTCGAGACACGCTTCAAACAGCAACGTTTCTCTGCGCCTGGTTCGAAGCATATCAAGGTTGATTCGGACGTGCGAGTCGTAAAATCTCTCTTTGCAAAAAGTGGATTTTCCCGCGCCTTGTATGCCAACGAAAATTACGGCTTCCATTTTTACAAACTCAAAACCAATCTCAAACCTTCTTCAATCTTTTCCATTTTCTTGCTCGGTAAAGTCGAGACGAATTCCGTCAGCAAATTTTTATCAATCGTAATCACTTGTGAAACGTTGACGACCGAATCAATCGGCAAACGACTGATTCGCGCCGTAATCGTGACATTTCCCGGCGCTTTGGCTAATTCGAGATTTTTTGTGATAACGGCAACGACGACGGTTTGAATTTTGCTTTGATTAAACGCGTCCGATTGCACGATTAAAACCGGGCGGCGCAAGCCCGGGCTTGAACCGGCGGGATCGGGCAGGCTCGCCCACCAGATTTCGCCGCGCCCGATTACCATTCTTCTTTCGCCAAGCTCGCCGTTTGCGCCGTCAGCAATGTTTCGCCTAAACTTGAATCCGTTTTCCCGTAAACTTCATCGAGCTTTGCCGTCACGTCTTCAACCTGATTTTCTTTCAAATAAACCTTAACCGCTTCGGTAAAAAGCTCGCTGCGCGAAATCTTCAGTTTGCGCGCCAGGCTTTCCGCCTGCTCGAAAATATTATTCGGAATCGAAATCGCTGTTTTCATACTTTATAAGTATAACCGAAGTTATACCGCTTTAATAAGTCTTACCAGGTTAAAGACACATTCCATTCTTAATTCTTCAGCCGCGAACGGCGACGACTTCGAGATACTCGGATTCAACCCGCGTCGTGCCGTCCGTCGCCTGATTATTCGCCGTCCAAAGCTCTTCGAGGTCGCACCGTAATGCCGCTTGCCGCTCAGCGTCGAGAATGGCGAAAACGGTATTGGTCGGACCGAAATACTTGCGGAAATGTTCGACGACTTCGTTTGGCGAAAACGGGAAAACAAACATAATTTTTCGCCGCGTCATTTTCAAATCCGCGACTCCGTCCGCGAAACGCTCGCGCACCGTCGCTTCGTCGCCCCACAAAACGGGTGCGGGCATATTCGCGGGCGGCGCGACGTATTTCGCGCCGGTTTTAAACATCTGCCCGGTAAAACCCGTCGGCGTCCAGTTTGCCATCGCGATTAAACCTTCGGAGCGGCAAACGCGTTTGAGTTCAGCCGCCGTTACATCCGGGCGCGGCGCGAACATCGCGCCGAACATCGTGATAACCGCGTCGAAACTCGCGTCTTCATACGGCATATTTTCCGCGTCTCCGACATCGAATCGAATTTGCAGATTTTCCGCTTCGGCATTAACGCGAGCCTGTTCGATCAGATTCGGAGCGATGTCAATTCCGGTGACGCGAGCGCCGAGACGAGCCGCTGGAAGAGCCAGATTTCCAGTGCCGCAAGCGACGTCGAGAACCGTCCGCCCGTCGGCTTGCAGATTCAGTCGCTCGACAAATTCAGCGGCTCCGTCCTCAATCGATTTCGCGATTTGACCGAAATCCCCGGCGATCCAGACCGACCGCAATTTCGTTTTCAAAGATTCCAGTTCAGGGGTCAATTTACCGTCGCTCATAAAAAACCTCCTTTGATAATGTTAGAACTGAAAAAATTAATCGTTCATGAAAAAACTAATCGCTCACATTGCACAAACCGATAATCGGTTGATGCAGCATCGTAATCTCGGCGTTTCTGCCCGTGTAGCTTCGCGCCATCGCGATCGCTTCGGTTAAATTATCGGCGCGTTCCCATCCGAGCATCGCGGGAACGTGCGCGTTTTCCGCGCCTGCGACGATGACTTTGCCGACGTGCTGGCGACCGTTTTCGCCCCAGTACCACATAAAGAAAGCGTGCGCGCCGTGGTATGCGTTGCCGCGCCGGTACATTTCGATATACGCCGGATTTTCGGCGAATTCGCGTTCGTATTTTTCGCGCAAATAGAACGCGTCTCTCGATTCCGGCAAAAGGCGATGGAAAAATTCGATGTACGACGGGTGAAATTTCGGGTCGAATTCATCGAAACAAGGGTGCGTGATAATCATCACGCCGCCTTTTCTCAGAAGCGGCTGGTTGCGATACATATTAAAATGA
>JAOAPX010000024.1 GCA_025463125.1 Acidobacteriota bacterium
GAAAAAACAAAAGAGCTAAGTAGAAAGTTTGTTGATTTAAACAACGTTCTTGACACAAATATATTAAATAAACCAATCATTAGCGACTTAATGTGGAAGGTCAGAAATCTATCAGTCTTGGAAAGAAAAAATTATTACTTGACCTATAGGATAGATGACCAAAAAAAGTGGTATTCAAACAAGGCTAGTTTTAATAAGAAAAGATACAAACAATGGTTCTTTGTGATTATTACTTCACAAGCGCTTGCTATGATTAGTGTCGTTTTTTTGATTCGATTTCCTGCTTCAAACTGGAACTTACTCGGGTTCTTCACCACACTTGCATCATCCACAATTAGTTGGTTACAACTAAAGCGACATCAGGAATTAAAACAAGCATACACAACTACTGCACAAGAATTGAATTTCATTGAAGCATTATCAAATCAAGTAAACACAGACGAAGAATTATCCAAATTCGTTTTAGATTCAGAAAATGCTATATCAAGAGAACATACTCTTTGGTTAGCTCAGAGACGAGGTTAATTAAAGCTAATTTCGTGCTTGTCAGCGACAAAAAATAAAAAAGATGAAGTTTCGGCTTCGTCTTTTTTATTGCCTGTTTTTGACAAAACTATGTATATTTTCTTAGGTAATTCTTATGAAAAAAATTGCTTTGGTTTTCATCTTTTTAGCATTCGTCTCGATATGTCACGGGCAAAAAAATTACTTTCAATACAGGACTGAGAGGTTTAAGGATGAGCAGAATAAATTTTCGTTCCCGATTTTTTCAAACTCTAACAATCTCGTAACTGCCAAAGTCAATCAAATGCTGCAAATATCCGAACTTGAGATTTTGAAAGGATTTGAAACGAAGAATATTTTTGAGCAGGTTAGTATTGACGACGGCAGAATTTACGGCGGCAAAGTTGGTATTGATTTCAAAATTTACGATAACAACAGCAAAGTTCTGTCCGTAAAACTCGACGAATCGAGCTGCGGCGCGACCTGCGCTTACTGGGTCAGATATTACAATTTCAATTCGGGGAACGGAGACTTAATTCAACTCAAAGATTTATTTACAAAAAAAGGTTACGAGAAGTTTTTTGCCTTTGTAACTAAACGGCGAATAGCACAGCTAAAAAATGAATTAAGAAAAATGCCGCTGGCTGAAAGAGGCGATTTTGAAGGCATCAGCGGTTCTTTCGAAGCCGACGATTTAATGGATTTTTATATCGAAAAAAATGTTTTGTATATTGACGGAGAAAATTCATTCAGCAAAAATCAAAAATTTGCCAGCGTCGAGATAAAAAGAATCAGCCGATTCAAACTCCCGGAGTTCAAATCATATCTTAACAATTACGGGAAAAGTCTCTTCGGATTAACTAAAGATTCAATCAAAAAATATCGCTCGAACATTTTGCCTCAGCTTTTTCACGGAAAAATCGGAAATCAAAAAGTTATGATGGTTCTGAATAATGGTTATGAAGACGAGATGAAGGCTGAATATGTTTATTCAAAATACGGAAAAGGAATTTTTTTGGAAGGAAAAATCAAAGCGGACGAATTATCGCTGACCGAAAAACTTGCCAAGCCGAAAGAAAGCGGATTTATTGATTATGTTGATAACGGTTTTATCGAAGCGAGATTTGACGGGCAAAATATCACCGGAACCTGGACACGTAAAGACAAATTAAAATTTTTTGATTTACAACTGATACGAAAGTAAAAAAATACTGGTACGAAAGTAAAAATATATAGAAATATCTTCGCGTAATTGCCCGTTTGGTCGCAGCAAAATAAAATCTTTTGCAAAATGGGCGTGAAAAATTCAGTAGAATTAAAACATCGGTAACCGGGTGTTTTGTGAAATTTGATACGAAACGTTTACCGGCAGATTTACCGGCAAAATCAAGCCTTTCTTTTCCGAACGCTTTTTGTTATCCTGCTAGCGAGATTGAGTTTAGTTTTAAGTTTTACCGGAAATTTTACCGGCAAAATGCGCGAGCCGGACAACGTTCGGGAAGCTGAAATTTTTAGCTCATCATTCCCGGAACTTATTTTTAACCGCAAAACTTGTATAGTGAAATTTCACAATTTGAACCGCTTTTCCCGTCCGAGACCGGCGAGCTTGAAGACCTCGCTTACCGGTTGGTCGAAACTTCGGCGCGGCTCGAAGGCAGGCTTTCGCCGGCGACGCTCTCGGGCATCGCCGAGCTTCTGCGAGTAGTCAACAGTTATTACAGCAATTTGATTGAAGGACACAATACGCACCCGATTGACATTCAGAGAGCAATGCGGCGCGAGTATTCGGACGACGAAGATAAACGCGATTTACAAATCGAAAGCCGGATTCATATCGAAGCGCAGCAGAAAATTCTCGAACGCCTCGCGGCTGAACCGGAAACAAATGTCGCCGCTCCCGACTTTTTATGCTGGATTCACGGTGAATTTTACGAACAAATGCCTGAACGCCTGCGCTGGGCAAAAGGCGAAGCTGAAGAAAAAGCATGGATCGAAGCCGGAAAAGTCAGGAATAATCAAGTAATTGTAGGACGGCATTTGCCGCCGACGGTCGAATCGCTCGGCGGCTTTTTGCGCCGTTTTGGAGAGTTTTATAATCCCGCAAACGCTTCGATGCGCGGGCTGCGTCCGATTATCGCTCTCGCCGCGGCGCATCACCGCTTGATGTGGATTCATCCTTTTCTTGACGGCAACGGTCGCGTTACGCGCCTTTTTACCGACGCGTTTTTCTATCGCATCAATTTTTCCGGTTACGGGTTATGGAACGCCAGCCGCGGTTTGGCACGGCAACGCGGCGAATACAAACAGTTTTTAGCGGCGGCGGACGAACGCCGCGACAATGATTTCGACGGGCGCGGCAATCTGTCGAACCGCACGCTAACCGAATTTTGCCGCTTTTTTCTCAAAGCCTGCCTTGACCAAGCCGAGTATATGAATCGAATGCTCGCGCTCGGCGATTTTCTCCAAAGAGTGGAAAATTACGTCGAACGCCGCAACGCCGGTATCATTCTGACCGAAGCGGGAGAAAAATATCCGCGGTTGCCGGATCGCGCTGCTGCAATTTTGAAGGAAGCGGCAATCAAAGGCGAGATTACTCGCGGCGAAATTTATAAAATCGTCGAAATGAGCGAACGCACGGGAAGAAACGTTCTTAAAACTCTACTCGGCGAAAAATTGCTGGTTTCCGATTCTGACTGGCACAAAGCGCCTGTTCGTCTCGGTTTACCGGCGCACTTCGCAGCTTATCTTTTCCCGAGACTTTTTCCCGACGATGTGCGTAAATAATTTACAGCAGCACGGAAATATCAGACGGCATATTACAACCCGAAAACTTTTAAGATGAAAATCTAAAAATGGATATATTTGAGAGCGGAATTCCGAATCTGCGAATCACAGCAAAACGCAGCCAGTTTCAGTTTATCGAGACAACGACGGTTTTAGAGGCTTGGAACGGGTATATGAAGAATTATCGAAATGAGACGCGGGTCACCGACGGAACGGTTAAATTAGATTTTGGCGGCTACAATGTTGAAGACAAGTCGATAGATTGGCAGCCGCAGATAAATGCTTATCATCATTTGCTGGAAAATCAATATGCCGTCAGAGACAGCATTCTCAGGGCTTTGAGCGAGGAAGTTGACAGGTTTACTCAATACTTGGATCCGGACGATTCATTTGTTCCGAATATTACGCCCGAAACGCGGGGCTGTTTTGATTTCAAACCGTTTATAGGACCTGTGAGCGTGAGTTTCGACGAAGAAGAGAGCAGGAACGGCGTTTCGTATCTCCAGTGGCATTTCGACTGCGCATGGGATGTTGAACACGGTCTTGCCGCGATAACTCACGAGGATAGAGTGATTGATCTCGACCGGGGCGAAACCGACATCTGGAAAATTTACGCGGACAACGGGACGCTCGCCGAAAAACAGAAAGAATATGAAGAGCGGGCGAAAAACTTTAAGCCGCCGAAACGTCAAAAACCGTGGTGGCGATTCTGGTGATTTCTAGTTTGAAAAAGGACGAAACCGAAATTTCGTCCTTTTTTTCGTTTGGAAATCAACTTTCTACGAGCTGCACGAAAGCATCGAGCAGCCGGCTTTTTCCTTTGCCCAATCCGGGCGTTTTGCGTACCATTTTTCCGCTGCGGGCTGTTCGTCGTATGGCTTTAAAAGCAGATTAAACAGTTCGTCCACGATTGAATAATCGCCCGCGTCCGCCGCGTCGATGGCGAGCTGCGCCATATAATTTCGCAAAACGTATTTCGGGTTGACGCGGTTCATCGCCGCGGCTCTTTCCGTTTTTTCGCTGTTTTCGGCGCGGAGTTTTTGCGCGTAATTCGCCAAAACCTGCGTCCACTGCGGTTTGAATTTTTCGAGATTCTCGGAATAGCTCGCTTCCTTCAATTTCGTCCAGAATCCTTCGGCGTCGTTTTCGTCAAACTCGCTTAAATTGCGGAAAAGAATGGTTAAATCCATCTCGGTTTGATACATCAATTTTTCGAGTTCCGCGATGAAATCGGCGTTCGACGTTTCTTTTAAACCGAGCTTGCCGGACATCATCCCGAGATGTTTCGGCAGGTAATCGGTTTGATAATTTTCCAGGATTTCTTCTAAAGGCTCGGCGTCTTCGACGAGCGGGTAAAGCGCGTTGCCGAGCTGCATCAGGTTCCAGACGCCGATTGTTGCCTGGTTGCCGTAGCGATAGCGTTTCTGCCCGGCGTCGGTCGTGTTCGGCGTCCAGTTCGGGTCGTAATTTTCGAGCCAGCCGTACGGACCGTAATCGATCGTCAAGCCGAGAATCGACATATTATCCGTGTTCATCACGCCGTGAACGAAGCCGACGCGCTCCCATTCGATCATCAAGCGAAGCGTTTTTTCCGTCACTTCGCGGAAAAGCGCGATGTAAGTTTCCTTTTCGGGCGCGCCCAGGTGCGGATAGAAATTTTGAATCGTGTAATCGGCGAGCTTTTTTAAATTCTCCAAATCCTGCCGCCAACTGAAAATCTGAAAATTTCCGAAACGAACAAAGCTCGGCGCCGCGCGGCAGACGATAGCGCCCTTTTCGAGTTCGGCGTTGCCGTTGTAAAACATATCGCGCAAAACTTCGTCGCCCGTCAAAACCAGCGAAAGGGCGCGCGTCGTCGGAACTCCGAGGTGAAACATCGCTTCCGAGCACAGATATTCTCGAATCGAAGAACGCAAAACCGCCAGCCCGTCCGCGCCGCGCGAATACGGCGTTTTGCCCGCGCCTTTCAGCTGCAAAGCCCATTGCCGATTGTTTTGATTAACTTCAAACAAATTGATCGCCCGCCCGTCGCCGAGTTGTCCAGCCCAGTTGCCGAACTGATGACCGCCGTAACACATCGCGTACGGTTTCGTTCCGGGATAAATCTCCGCACCCGAAAAGATTTTTACAAATTCCTCGCTTTTGGCGTCTTGATCCGTAAGCCCGACCGCTTCGAGCATCTGCGGCGAAACGTGTATGAGCGAAGGATTGCCCGGCGTTTTCGGCGTCACGTAGGAAAATGCGGCGTTCGGCACCTGGCGAACGTAGTTTTCCCTGATCGGGTCGGCGGGAAGCGCTTTATTAAACGTATCTTTGAGGTTTAATTTCATAAATTCTATTTTCGCAATTCGAGAGAGGTTTAGACAAATTGAGATTTATAACAATTGAACCGGGACAGAAAGATAAAGCGTTTTTTTTAAGGTTAATCGAATTCGGATTTATCCTTCGGGTTTGCTTTTGCCGCGCATCTTTTCTATTTTGTAAGCATAAGCAAATGGCAAAATCTAAAATCGAAAATTCAGAATCCGCAACCGAATCGCCTTTAGTGGCGGTAATAATGGGCAGCACTTCCGATTGGGAAACGATGAAAAACGCCTCGGACATTTTGACCGAGTTCGGCATCGCGCACGAAGCAAAAGTCGTTTCCGCGCACCGGACGCCGGATTTGCTGTTTGAATTCGCTAAATCCGCCGAATCTCGCGGCTTCGAAGTCGTCATCGCGGGCGCGGGCGGCGCGGCGCATCTGCCGGGAATGTGCGCTTCGCAGACGGTTTTGCCCGTTCTCGGCGTTCCCGTCCAGAGCAAAGCTTTATCGGGAATGGATTCGCTGCTCTCAATTGTTCAGATGCCCTTCGGCGTTCCGGTCGGAACACTGGCGATCGGCGCGGCGGGCGCGAAAAACGCAGCGCTTTTAGCGGTTTCTATTCTGGCAAATTCTCGTCCAGAACTGCGGGAAAAATTAAAAGAATTTCGGCGAAATCAAACGGAAACAGTTTTACATTCGGAGTTGGAATAATGTTCAATCCAATCAGAAGAAATAGAAATATCGGCACGGCAAAGCAAGGTTACAAAAAACGAAATCGTTTTGATATTCCTTGCTATTACCTTCGAGAATATAAAATATACTGGGAAAAATTAAGCGATTACAAAAAGATAGAAAGGCAAATAAATGGCTGGAATTTTACTTTTATAGTCGAAAGAACGAAAGAAGGATATTTTCACGCCTGTACGATTGAAGACCTCGAAATGATTCTTCAACATATTTCGTCAGCTTATTATAAAGATTTGCGAACTATAATTTTGCGGCAGCCGAAGCGGACTGAAACCATTTTTTCACCCGTTTGGGGCAGGCTTGTTTTTTACTACGGGCTTGAATCAACTGATTTTCCCGCGATTATTCTGGAATCCGTAAAAACCGGAAGTAAACTTAGTTGGACGAGAAAAATTGATATTGAAAGACAAAAAGAAATTGAAAGGCTGCGAAATGACGGCTTTGAAATTACTGAAACCAAACGAAGTTATGAAATAAATTTGACACTTGAAAACGTCAGAAACACCCAATTATATCGAACTCTTTTGCACGAAATCGGACATTATGTTCAGTACAGCGAAAATCCTGAAAAGTTTGACACGATTCCAAGCGTCGAAAAGGAAGTTTTTGCCCACAACTTTGCCGATAAACTCAAATTAGAACTTGAGGAAAAAGGTCTAATTCCATTTCCAAGACAGTTTTTCGATCAGAGTTTTATTCAAAACGGACTTGATCCAAATGATTTTACCGAAAAGTTATAAATAGTTCTCAAGATCAGCGCGGCGTTTTTATTCCCGTTATTTCGATTTGTGTTTTACGGTCAAACGGTATACTTTCTAAAAACAGGTGCCAACCCTAGAATGGCAACTTTATGTTGCCTATCGGACAAACGGCGTAGAATAATTCGTTATTTTACGCCGTTGTTTTGTGAATATGCCACGCCGTCAAAAATTTAATTCATTCTCAATTGTTCGCTGTCGTTTTTCTCTTCGATGCGTCCCTTTCGATTGCTGCAAAATCCGGTGATCAGGTCCGTGAAAAGATCCGCTTTTTCTTCCTGTGGAACGTGACCGCAGTTTTTCAAAACGACGAAACGCGAATTTAAGATCGAGCTGTAAAGTTTTTCGCCGTTTTCAATCGGAATCACCTCATCGTTTTCGCCCCAGACAATCAATGTCGGTTGCTTGATATATTGAGCGTCTTTTTCAATCCGGGCTGCATTCCAGTTGCGGCTTGTCAGCAAAATCGAGCGATGCGCGTTTGCGGCGCTCAAAGGTCTGACTACCGAATCTACCCGGTCTTTCGTGATCAGATGATGATTGACCGGCGCGATCGTTCCCTGCATACGCATTTTCATAAAGCGTTTCGAATCAACAAAAAACGGCGTTAGGACTTCGCCGACGAGCGGAATTGAAGCGAGCCGCAGAATCGGCAGATTTTTTTGGTCGTTGTTGATAACCGCGTCAGCGAGAACGAGTTTTTCGACTCTTTCCGGGTAATCGAGCGCTACGGTCGCCGCGACGGCGCCGCCGTAAGAACTGCCGACGAGCGTCGCCGTGCCGATTCCGAGACGGTTCATTAAACGCGTAATCATTCGCGCCTGCGCTTCGATCGTGTATTCAAACCAGGCGGGTTTTTCCGAATATCCGAAACCGAGCAAATCGACGGCGATAACGTGAAAGCCTTCGTCGGCGAAACGGGGCGCGACTGAATGCCACACGTATGTCGAAGCCGTATAGCCGTGAATCAAAATCAAAGTCGGGTGCGCCGCGTCGCCGAATTCCTGGTAATGAACGGTTGCGCCGTCAACTTCCGCAAAATGAGAATGCTCCGGGTGATGAACCGTGTCCGAGACGTTTTCCCATCTGACTTCGCTCGCTCGCGTCAAAAATTTCCATGCCACAACTGCGCCGAGCGCGCCGCCGAGTCCTAACGCCAGATTCTTTTTCTTCATATAAAATTGACCTCGTTTTCGCTCATTCTACACTAAAACCAGTTTCGGTTGAACAGTTTTTTCCGCTTCGTGATAAACGCCGATTGCCAGCAAATTTTCCTGTTCGTCCGTCAGCCGCAGCATCGCTCGATCGCTCAGCTCATTCAAATTTACATTCAGCCTGACGCCGTTTTTTATTTTGCCGACTTCTGCCTTTGAAAGACGTTTTTCGTAAAGATGCGAAACCGCCCGGTTCATTGAGATCAAAGTTTGTTCGAGATTGCCGTCAGCGACGATTTTTTCTAATTCTTCGAGCGTTACGGCTTTTTCGATCGAAAATTTTCCTGCCTTTGTTCGCCGCAGTTCCGCCAGATGAGCGCCGACGCCGAGCTGTTTTCCGATGTCCTCGGCTAATGTCCGTATGTAAGTTCCGGCTGAACATAAAACACGCAAGGTTTTGTCTTCGGTTTTCGGTTTTCGGTTTTCAGTCGTTTCGCCGGTTTCGCTTTCTTCAAAATGCGTCGATTCGCCTTGCTTCGCATTGTTTTTATCATCGACGATCTCAAGCTCGAAAATCGTAACTTTTACCGCTTTGCGCTCGACTTCGATGCCTTTTCGCGCCAGCTCGTAAAGCTTTACGCCTTCGATTTTTTTTGCCGAATACATCGGCGGCGTCTGCTCGATTTCGCCGCGATAATTTTTCAAAACGCTTTCAAGTTCTTCGTTTGAAACGTCTCGAAACTCGTAATCCGCCGCGCGTATCTCGCCCGTTCTGTCGCCCGTCTCGGTTTCGCAGCCGAATCTGACGAGCGCTTCGTATTCTTTCGCGTCCTTGTCTAAAAACTGCGCGAGCCGCGTCGCTTTGCCGACGAGAACGACCATTACGCCGGTCGCAAACGGGTCGAGCGTTCCCGTGTGCCCGATGCGTTTCGTTCGCAGAATCCGGCGACAACGCGCCACAACGTCGTGCGAAGTAATGCCCGCAGGTTTATCGATAATTAAAATTCCGTCCATAAAATAGTGAAAAAAAAGTGAAAAAATAATGAAAAAAATAGAGAAAAACGAAGAATGAAAAACAAGTTTCGCCGCCTTAAATGTTCGGGTACAAAAATTTCAGCACGTCGCCGAAGCGCGCCGCCCAGGCTGATTCTTCGTGGCGGGCTTCAGGGAATTCCGCGTATGCGAAATCGAGCCCGGTTTGCCAGCCGTTTGCCAGAATGATTTCTTTTAGAGCGCGAACCTGGTGCTTAATGCGCGTGCCTTCTTTTTTCCCGATGTCGAGCCAGATGCGCAGCGGCAGGCGTTCGCCGATCATCGCCGTCTCGCGAATAATCTGGTTGTTTGCCCACCAGACCGAAGGCGACATCACCGCCAAACGGCTGAAAACGTCCGGTCGCCTGAATCCGAGATGAAGCGAAACAAGACCGCCGAGCGAAGAGCCGCCGAGTCCTGTGAATTCGCGTTCGGGTTTGGTCGAATATTCGCGGTCGATAAACGGTTTGAGCTCTTCGATGATCATTCGCCCGTAAGCGTCCGCCTTGCCGCCGCGACCTTTTATTTTGCCGCCCGCGCTTTTAACCGGCGTATATTCGTCGATTCTTTTTTCGCCCGCGTTATAAATGCCGACGATTATCAGCGGCTCGATTTGATTCGTTAAAATCAATTGCTGCGCCGTCTCGTCAACGCCCCAGACAACGCCGCCGAAAGCGTCTTGAGGAATTGCCAGATTTTGCCCGTCGTGCATATAAAGAACCGGGTAGCGCCGTTCGGGGTTTATTCCGTAGCCGGGCGGCAGATAAACGAAGACGTTGCGCGTCGAGTCGAGGTGCGCAGAGCCGAAATTTTCGTGCAGTCTTATTTGTTCGGTTAACATAATTTAATTCAAGTTTATGTAAAATTAAGTCTTTAACTCAAATCGGCGCTGCTTTTCTTTGCGTTCCGCGGCGCATTCGGTGAAAATTATATATGTTCAAAAAACGAAACTGGCGACCGGCGCAGAACGAGGAATCGGAAGACGAACCGCGCGAAATTAAAGACGTCGAGAAAGCGAGGCGACGCACTTTTGACCGCGCCGTCAATCTTTTGACGTATAAACCGCGCTCGGAAAACGAGCTGCGCCAGCGACTGCTCGAAAAAAATTGGACGAACGCCGAAATCGTCGAAGCCGTCCTGGCAAAGCTTAAGGAATATAATTATTTAAACGACGAGCAGTTCGCCAGAGAGTTTGCCGCCTCGCGCCTTCGCCAGAAACCGATCGGCAAGCGCGTTTTAAAACAAAAGCTCGGGCTCAAAAAACTCGACAAGGAAACCGTTGACGCGGCGCTCGAACAAGCGTTTGAAGAAACGCCCGAAGCCGACGTGATCGAGCGCGCGATTGAAAAACGCCTGCGCCTAAAAGGAAAACCGCAAACGCGCGAAGATTCGAAAAAGTTTTACGATTATCTGCTGCGGCAGGGGTTTTCCTACGATCTTGTCAGCAGCAAAATGCGAGAGATCGCCGCGCGCGATTACGATGAAGATTAAGCGCGCTTGCAGATAAATAATCGAGAAAAACGGCAAAGATTTAATTTGCTCGAGCCGCTGCCGGAAGCGCTTCGGTTGTCAATTCGGGCGCATCGTGTCAAACTTTTTTATTTAGGAGATTTACCGAATTGTTTGTAGAAAGTAAGACGAAAACAAAATTATTAAAAAAGATGGGCAAAGCCGTCGCCGATTTTTCGATGATCGAAGAAGGCGATAAGGTGATGGTTTGTCTTTCGGGCGGCAAAGACAGCTACACGATGCTCGATTTATTGCTCGACGTGCAAAAGCGCGCTCCGATCAACTTTGAAATCCTCGCCGTAAACCTCGATCAGAAACAGCCGGATTTTCCCGAACATATTTTGCCCGAATATCTCGAAAGCATCGGCGTCAAATACCGCATCGTCGAGGAAGATACCTATTCGATCGTCACGCGGCTCGTTCCCGAAGGCAAAACTTTCTGCTCGGTTTGCTCGCGCCTTCGCCGCGGAATTCTTTATTCGACCGCGATCGAGGAAAAATGCACGAAAATCGCGCTCGGGCATCACGCCGACGACATTATCGCCACGTTTCTGCTGAATCTTTTTTACGTCGGGCAGTTAAAAGCGATGCCGCCGATTTTGCGTTCCGACGCCGGAACCAACACGATCATTCGCCCGCTCGCTTATTGCCAGGAAAAAGAAATCGTCAAATATTCGCAGGAACGGCAGTTTCCGATTATCCCGTGCAATCTGTGCGGTTCGCAGCCGAATCTGAAACGCGCCCGCGTCAAAAATTTGATTAACGATCTCGAAAAAGAAATTCCGTTTCTTCGCTCGTCGATTATGACGGCTTTAACAAACGTGACGGGATCGCACCTGCTCGATAACGAATTGTACGACTTTAAGAATTTCGAGCCGCTCATTAAAAAAATTCCTGCCGGACACGGAAACGTCGAAAAAGAACTCGACGCCGTTTTCGATCATTCCGAACCCGAAGCCGCGATAAACCTGATGGCGAAAGCGGAGATAAGGTAGGAAATTAGGACGTGAATAACGCGGATTTTTCGCGGATTTATTGTGAGCCTTTTAGAATTGCCGCATTCTTTTGAGCATTTTTTTGTCGCTTTAATAAAAAACGGAAGCCTTTTTCAGATTATAAATTACTGAAAAAGGCTTCCGTTTTTGCCGTTGTTTTTGTTCGCCGGATTGTTGATAAAGCTACTTTGTAATCCGCGTCAATCCGCCTAATCCGCGTTTATCCCGCGTCCTATTTCTTAGCTTTAAAAACTTTATCGTCAATCGCTACATTGCTTTTAACTTCTTTGACGTAGGTGATAATATCGCCCATTCCCGGATTTACCGTGACGGTTTTGAACGGCAGCATTACGCCGTCAACCGAGCGGTAATCGCTCATCGTCGTGGTCAGAGGGATTTTCTGGCTCGACGTGCTCGAAACGATCAGGCTTTTCTTTTTCAAAGGCAGAAACGTTTTCGTCGAAATGTAATACGTCACTTCGCCGGCTTTTTCGGGGCGCAAAACAACAACGTAAACTTCTTCGCCGCCGATTTTTTCAGTTCCGGTTATTTCCGACGATTTCAAGTTCTGTTTCCAGTTGAGCAAGCCGTAAAAATCGTTTTCGTATTTTATGTCTTCGAGCCTTTGACCGGTGAAAGTGTCGGCTGGCGAAAAACTCGTCCAGTCTCCGGCGGTCGTGCCGTCGAAATATTCGAAGCTGGTCGCAATCGTTTTGCCGAGCGCCGTTAAAGTCGAATCGGTGGCGGAAAGGTTCGGCGCTTTCGCGTAAGAAGTGCCGTAACCTTTGACGCCCTGATGCTCGAAATCAATTTCAAACTTCATTTCGCGCGAATTGATTTTTCGGATCGCCGTTTCGCCGCCGAGCGCGTCAATCGTTTTCGTCATTAATTCGTCAACGCTGATTTTCGGCATTTCGGTTTTTTCGCCCGCGCCGATGTATTTAAATGCGAACTCGCCTTCGGGCTGAACCATCGCGATTCCTTCGAGCCTGCCGCCCGAATCGCGTTTTACTTTCAAAAAATATGAATCGGGCAGCGGAATCGTGTTGTAAACGTCTTTCGATTTTTCTTTTAATTCATACGGCGGCTGATCGCCGACGACGAGTGAAACTTTTCCGTTAACTTCTTTTATTTCGATAATTCCTTTGCCGTTCGGCGTCTGGTATTTGCCGATTAAGTCCTTTGTCGCGCCGTTCGCTGCCGAAGCGTTTACAGCGCCGCTGTCGTCAGCCGAAACTTTCGGCAGAGTGTAATTTCCCTGCGGCTGTTCAAGATAAAGCGCATTATCTTTGAAAGTAATAAAAAATCCGTCGGGCACGCCGGTTAATTTGTATTTTCTGCCGCCGACATTTTCGAGAGCGAGAACCGGCTGACCCGGAGCGATCGAAACGAGTTTGCCGTCCTGCATTTTTATTTCAATGTCGAATTTCGCCGCTTCGAACCGGTATTTTCCGACTTCCTTTTCGGGCGCCGCCGCTGCCGCCGCGACGGGCTTTGAAGTTTCCGGTTCATCGAGCAATCCTTCAAAAATTATCGACGCGCTCGAAGCCGGAAGCGGCGAACCGGAAACGTTCGTCAGCATAACGAAGCCGATTTTCTTTTCGGGAAGCATCGTTACCTGCGCGTTGAAACCGTCGATGTTTCCGCCGTGCTCGGCAATTTTCAAGCCTTTCCAATCGCGCACAAACCAGCCCAAACCGTAAGAGCTCGTTCCGGCGATTTTCATCTGCGGCTTTAACCATTCTTCGAAGCTTTTTTCCGAAACAAGCCTTTTCCCGTTAATGACGCCGCCGCCGAGCACAAAGCGAAGCCACCGCGCCATATCGCGCGCCGAAGAATTTATCGAGCCCGCCGGCGCAATCTCCGCAAGGTCGCGCATCGGCAGATTACGCGTTTGTTTCGTGTCGAAATTGTAGTCGTAGCCGAGCGAATAATCTTTCGCTTTCTGCATTTCCTCGATCGACATCGTGCTGTTCGTCATCCCGAGCGGCGCGAAAACTCTTTCGGGAATAAATTTTTCCCAGTCTTTTTTCTGCACTTTAGCGACGATTTCGCCCGCCGCCGTGTACATCAGGTTTTGATACTGAAATTTTTCTCTAAGCTTCGCCGTCGGTTTCGCTTCTCCGGCGACTTTTATCAATTCTTCGCGATTTAATTTTCCGGTTATCATCGCCAGGTCCGTGCGGTTTAGCCCGGACGAATGCGAAAGAAGATCGCGAATCGTGATTTTCGAATCAATTTCCGGGTCGTTGATTTTGAAATACGACAGGTGTTTTTTCGGCGAATCGTCGAGCGATAATTTTCCTTCGTCCTGACTCATTAAAACCGAAAGCGCCGTAAAAGCTTTGGTCGCCGAACCGATGGCGAATTGCGAATCGGCGGTTACCGGAATTTGTTTCGCGAAGTCCTTGTAACCCAAGCCTTTCATATAAACGATTTGATCGTCTTTGACGATAACCAGGCTCATTCCGGGAATGCCGAGTTCTTTGCGTTTCGCTTCGAGCTTTTCTTCGATACGCGCGAGCCGCGCCCGCATATCGCCGGTAGCCGCAGTTTGCGCCGCGCTTTGAGCGTATCCGCTGTGTGCTAAAGGGAAACTAAAAAACGAGAAAACTAAAAATAAAGCTGTAAAAAGACGTAGATATTTTGTTTGAGTCATAAAAAAAGCTGCTCCGGGTTAGAAAGGGCTGTACCTTTGTCTCTTTGTTTACGCGAGGCAATGCGAAAAAGTTTTTCGCAAAATAATTTTTCGATCGAGCCGAGCGGCTGAGTAAACCCGCGGTCGAAAGCTTTACGCCGAGACGGCGCTTAAATCTTTTATAATGCCCGGCAGCTTTTCCAGCACGAAATCAACTTCTTCCGCCGCGTTATATCTTCCCAATGAAAAACGAATCGCGCCCATCGCGTCCGAATACGGGATGTTCATCGCCTGCAAAACGGCTGAAGCCTGGCGCGTTTCCGAGTTGCAAGCCGAACCGGTCGAAACGCAAACGCCCGAATCGTAAAGCCTCGCCAGAATCGCTTCGCCGTTTGTATTTGAAAAAGAGATGCTAGAAGTGTTCGGCAGGCGTTTTGAGTAATCATCGGTTCCGTTCAAACGAGAATTTGGAATTTTATTCAAAATTTCGGTTTCAAGACGGTTTCTCAAAGCGAAAATTTCGTTCATCGGCGAGCAGTCCCTGACTAAATCAGCCGCCGCGCCGAGCGCCGCGATTTGATGAACGGCTTCGGTGCCCGCGCGCTTTGAATTTTCCTGACCGCCGCCGATTAAAAACGACGGAAGCCTGACATTATCGCGCACGTAAAGCGCGCCGATGCCTTTCGGAGCGTGAAATTTATGACCGGAAATGGAAAAAAGATCTATTTCGGTGTTTTTCAGATTCAAAGGAATTTTGCCGACCGCATTTATACCGTCAACGTGAACAAGAGCGTTTGAATGTTCTTTGACAATACAGGCAATTTCTTCTACCGGAAATAAAACGCCCGTTTCGTTATTGGCGAGCATCGTCGAAACAATCGCCGTATCGGCTCGCAAAGCCTTTTTCAACTCATCCGTATCTAAAAAACCGTTTTCATCAACTTCAAGCCACGTGACTTCATAGCCGCGCCGCTCGAGTTTTTCGCATAACCGGCGAACGGCTTCGTGTTCAACGCGCGTTGTGATGATGTGTTTTTTTGACGGATCGGCTTCGAGCGTTCCGAGAATCGCCCAGTTGTCGCTTTCCGTTCCGCAAGACGTAAAAACGATTTCGTTTGTATCGTTTGCACCGGCGAGCGCGGCAACCGATTCGCGCGCTTTGGCGATCGCGCCGCGCACGTCGCGCCCGAAACCGTAAGCAGACGAGGGATTGCCGTATAATTCAGTTAAAAAAGGCGTCATCGCCGCGAATACTTCGGGCGCGATTCGGGTCGTAGCGTTATTATCGAAATAAATCATAAGTTAATGATAAACAGTGAACGATTAACGGTGAATGGAAAACCGGCAAAACTTATTTCATGCATCATTTATCGTTAAGAATCGTTATTAAACATTAATCTTTACCATTTAACGTTTACCATTTACAATTATCAAAATCGTGATTGCCAAATTAAAAATAAACGAAATAAGCGGCAGCGTCTGGGAAGTCAGTTTGCTTTCCGATTCTACCTATACGATCGGCAGAGGTAAAGAAAACGACATCGTTTTGAAAGACCGCCGCGTTTCGCGCAAGCACGCTCAAATCACGACCGACGGCGGGCACCCGAAAATCATTGACGGTTATATCGAAAACGGCGAGATAAAACGAAGCGTCAATCACGTTTTTGTCAACGGTTTGCCGCAGTTCGAGAAAACTCTCGATGACGGCGACGTTATAATGATCGGCGAAACAACGCTGGAATACAGCGAGGCGCGCGTTAAAGTTCAACCGTCTATTCTGCCCTACGAGACAAGCGCGGAGTTTAAAGATGATGTAAACGAAGAAACACGAGCCGTCAGTTATGATGATAAACCGCTCGGGCATACGCAATTGCTGATTTCGGCAAGCGAGATCATCGGAAAGAATTCGAGCATTTCGATCGAAGCGAAAATAGCGACGCCCAAAGAAATAAACGAACTGCGGCGCAAAGCGAAAGTGCTCGAATTGTTATACGAAATGAGCAAAGTGCTTGGCACGGTGTTTGACTTGGAAGAAATCTTTGAACGGGCGACCGACTTGATTTTTCGCGTAACGCCAGCCGACAGGGTAGTCGCATTGTTAACGGACGAAGTTTCCGCCGGAAATGCTTCCGGTTACGCTTTGTATCCGATCGCCGTTAAAACCCGCGATGAACAGTTGAAAAATTTGACCGGAAAATTGACGGTCAGCCGAACGATCACGCAGAAAGTAATGCGCGAAAAAGTCGCGTTGCTGTCGCAGGACGCGCGCACGGACGAACAATTTCTCGGTGCCGATTCAATCGTTTTACAGGGCGTTCGTTCGACGATTTGCGCTCCTTTAATAACCGAATCGAATGTTCACGGCGTGGTTTACGCCGACCGGCTCGACCCGTTTTCCGCGTTCAGCCCGGACGATCTGGAATTGATCAGCGCCGTCGCCGCGCAGACGGCGGTGACGGTTGAAGCGGTAAAAGCGCACAGGCGTCTGGCGCGCGAAGAAGTCGCCAGAGCGAATTACAGCCGGTTTATGCCCGAGTATGTAGTCAAACAGCTGCTTGAAAATCCGGATTCGTTCAGGCTCGGCGGAGTAAATCAAATCGTTACGGTTTTATTTGCCGATATTCGCGGTTTCACGGCTATTTCCGAAAATGAAAAACCGGAAAAAGTCGTCGGGCTGCTGAACCGGTATTTTTCGGCAATGTCGGAGATAATTTTCGCGAGCGGCGGAACGCTCGACAAATACATCGGTGACGGTTTAATGGCGATTTTCGGCGCGCCGACGACAACGCCCGAAGATGCGAAAAACGCTTTGCGAACAGCCGTCGCGATGCAGAAAAGAATCGAAACGCTGAACCGGGAATTGGCGGAACAAGGATTTTCGCAAATCGCCGTCGGCATCGGGCTTCATACGGGCGAAGCGACGATCGGTTATATCGGTTCCGAGCAGCGAAGCGAATATACGGCAATCGGCGACACTGTAAACCTGGCATCGCGGCTTGAATCGGCAGCCGACGGCGGGCAAATCCTGATAAGCGAAGCGACGGCGAAAGACGCCGGCAGCCTGTTTCCGCTGGTCAGCCAGGAGCCGGTAATCATAAGAAACCGGTTGCAGCCGGTCAACCTTTTTGAGGTAAAATGGAACTGAGCAGCAGCAAATAAAATTTGTTTTGCCGCGGTTCTTATTAAAATTATTATTTTTTGATGTTAGGAAAATAGCCTCTATGTTAAAAATTTCATCGTTAAAAAAACTTGTTACCGATTCGATGGCAATCGATCTTGGAACGGCGAGCACGATCATTGCCGTCAAAGGTCGCGATATTGTGCTTGACGAGCCGTCGATGGTCGCGGTCAACGAGTTAACTGAAGAAATCATCGCTTACGGGCAGGAAGCCGCCGATATGCTTGGACGCGAAGGGCGCGATATCGTCGTTAGAGCTCCGCTGATGGGCGGCGTTGTCGCTGATTTCGAGCGCACTAAAAAAATGCTCGCGCATTTTGTGAAAAAAGCGAAATCCGGCGGCTCTCAGGTTTCTTTGCAGGCGGTTATGAGCATGGTTTCCGACGTTACGCACGTCGAGCAGCGAGCGATGCTCAACGCGGCGGAAGATTCGCACATCGGCAAGGTTTACATGATGGAAGAAGGCTTGGCGGCGGCTTTCGGAGCCGGAGTTTTGCCGAGCGATAAACGCGCTTCGGCGGTTATCGACTTCGGTGCGGGAACGACGAATATCGCCATCGTCGCTAAAGGCTCGGTTGTTCATTCGCGCTCGGAAAGATTGGGCAGCAACGAGATCAACGCGGTTTTAGCCAATCATCTGCGCCGTCACCGCGGCTTGCAGGTCGGCGAAGAAACGACGGAAATGCTGAAAACCAAGTTTGTCTCGGCTTTTCTGCCGGAAAATATCTCGAAATCGATGACCGTTCGCGGTCGCGACGTGCAGACGGGAAGCCCGAGCGCGGTTGAGATTACGGCAGGCGAAGTTTACCCGATTGTCGAAAGCATCGTTCGCCGCATCGCTCAGGTCATCAGCGATACATTGACCGAACTGCGACCGGAAGTTGCCGCCGACATTTACGATCGCGGCGTGATCTTAACCGGCGGCGGCGCTCATCTCGAAGGAATCGACCAATACTTGCGCGGCTTTATTCATTTGCCGGTAACAATCTCGGACGAACCGCGCTACGCGACCGTTCGCGGGCTTCTGAAAATGTTCGACGAGCCCGAACTGCTCGAAAAAGTTTCGCGCAACGAACTGAGCGTTCTGCAAAACGCCGACATTCCGTTTAAGGCGTAGCTTAAAAATATATGAAAAATAAAAAGGAGAGAGGGACAAAGCGTTTCCCTTTCTCCTTTTTGCATTAATTTTTTTCCGCCTCTTTTTGTGGTTTAATTTCAGTAATGCGTTATCTCGAATTCCTTAAAAGACAATTTCTTATAGCGCACATTTCGGGCATTCCCGTACGGGTTGATTATCGATGGTTTTTGGTGCTCGCCTTGATGTCCTGGATTACGGCAAGCAGTATAAATGCGCTGGTCGATAACTTCTTGACGAGCGTTATTTTCGGGGTCATGACTACGCTGATTTTTTTCGGGTCGATTTTCATTCACGAATACGCGCATGCCGTTGCCGCCCGGATGGAAGGCGTTCCTGCGATCGAGATTCTGCTTCACCCGTTCGGCGGTTTGACGAAATTAAAACGCGAGCCCGACACGCCGCGCGCCGAGTTTCGCATCGCCGTCGCGGGACCGGCGGCGAGTTTTCTGCTCGCGGTTTTGTTCGTTGGTTTTATGGCGCTCGCCGATTCAGCCGATCTTAATATTCTCGCGCGTTTGTTTTTTATGATCGGCACGGGAAATTTTCTCGTCGCCGTTTTCAATTTGTTTCCTGGTTATCCGCTCGACGGCGGCAGAGTTTTGCGGGCGTTTCTTTGGCGGCGCGGCAAGGATTTAAACGAAGCGACGATTTTAACAGGGCGCTGCGGGCAAATCATCGCCGTCGCCCTGATGATCTTCGGGCTGTATATCGCCGCGCTTCGGCGGGATTTTTTTACGGGTTTCTGGACGATTTTAGTCGGCGTTTTTTTGTTTGACGCGGCGAAAGGAATTATTCAGGAAATAAGTAGTTTTGAAAATCTGCTCGTCGAAGAAGTGATGCAATTGCCGGTTACGGTTTCGCCCGAAATGAACGTTCAGCATTTTGTTGACCGAATTTTGTCTTTTAACCGGCAAAACGTCTTCCCGGTTGCCAGAGACAAACAGCTGTACGGTATGCTTCTGCTCGAAGATTTAAAGAAAATACCGAGCGCCGATTGGCGAGCGACAAAAGTTCAGGCGGTAATGCGCGCCGTCACGCCGGATTATTTTGTCGAAACGAGCTCGCTTTTGCCGGAAGCGCGCATTTTAATGCGGGAAAACGGCATCGGCGCGCTCGGCGTGATCGACGCCGAGGGAAATCTCGTAGGCTTTGTGCAGCGCGGGCGCGTCAAAAAAAGAACCTAGTCAAAAAAAGGTTTAGTCGCAGAGATACCGGCGTAAAATTTTTCGCCGTCTTTTTAAGTGAAGCGTCTGCAACAAAAAATGTCGCGGCAATCCGTCAAGCTATCGAAGCGCATCCGAATACTGGCGGATGCGCTTCTTATAACGATTCATCCCGCGCCGAAGCTTTTTAGGGCAATTTCGAGTGTCGAACCGTCGATGAACGAAGCCGTGTCGAAAGTTGATATGATATTCTTGAAAACAGCGAATTTGAAGAGCGGCTTGGCGTTCGGGCGCGAGGCGGCAGCCGACCGTGTAAAAAGGTTAAGAATCAGGAAGTGAAAATTCTTTATCTTTCCGGCTGAAGGCGTTCATCTTTTTGATTGAAAAAAATGCAGATTAGCGATTACTTGCCAACTATAAATACGATGCGAAGTGTTTTAGACATCGCGTTTGTATTTATTATCGTTTACGTCGTGCTGAAGCTTCTGCGCGGCACGCGTGCGGTTCCGACGGTTGTCGGGATGGTTATTTTAGCCCTTTTGTACTGGCTTGCGGTCGCTCAGGATCTCGCCACGCTCGAATTCGTTTTGCGTTCCGCCGTTTTGTATATCGGCGTCGCGATCATCGTGCTTTTTCAATCGGAAATTCGCCAGGCATTAATTTATTTCGGCAACCAGCTGCGTTTTCCTATCTGGCGGCGACAGCGCGGAAGTCTCGGCGAGACGATCTACGACGAAATAGTTTTGGCGGCGACCACGCTTTCGTCGGAAAAAATCGGCGCGCTGATCGTCATCGAACGCGACGTCGGATTGCGAAACTTTATCGACGCCGGCGTTCCGCTCGACGCGCGCGTCAGCTACGATTTACTGGTCACGATTTTTAATCCTTCGACGCCGCTGCACGACGGAGCGGTTATCATTCAGCACGAGCGAATCGCCGCCGCGTCGGTTTTTCTGCCGCTGACGAAAAATCCGAGCATTTCGCGCGAGCTCGGCACGCGTCACCGCGCGGCAATCGGCATTACCGAAGGCTCGGACGCGATTTCCGTAGTGATTTCGGAAGAAACCGGGCTGATTACATACGTCGAAGGCGGCACCGTTCGGCGCAACCTGGATACGACACAGCTTCGAAAATTACTTCTCGAAGCCATGAACATTCCGGTCGCCGGAAGTAAACGCGAGCCGACCAAGACGATGAAGCCCGACGAAACCGAAATAACGGTCGGGTAATAAAAAGTTGAAAAACGGAAGATTAATAATGAATAATGTTTACGATTGACCGTAAATTATTTTTCGTTAGCCGTTTTCGCCGAATCTTTTTTTTCGATATTCATTTTATGATGTTTCCGACTGAAAAATTTGCGCTTACCGAGCCGCAGCAAGCTTTTTTCAAACGCCTTTTTCGGAAAATTTTTATCGAAGATTGGTTGATGAAACTGGTCGCGCTCATTATAACGCTTGCCTTGTGGCTCGGCGTCAGCGGGCTTCGCGCGCCGATTACGACCCGTCTGAGCAACGTCGTTCTTCAGCCGCGCATTTCCAATAATATGGAAATTACAAACACGCCCGTCACGGAAGTCGCGCTCGTCGTGACCGGCGACAGCCGCAAAATCGATCAGATAAAACCGGAAAATTTAATCGTTTCGTTCGATTTAACCGACGTTGAGGCGAGTGACATGATCGTTCATTTAACGCCGGAAAACGTCAACGTCGATCTTCCGACCGGCGTGCGTCTCGAAGAAATTCAGCCGAATAAAATAGCCATTAAACTCGAAACCGTCGAGGAGAGGGAAATTCCCGTAAAAGCCGAATTAGAAGGCGGTTTGCCGGAAAATCTGGAAATTTTCAGCCAGACGGTCTTGCCCGCAAAAGTTCGCGTGCGCGGTCCGTCGAGCTATATCAAATCGCTCGATTTCGTTCCGACCGAGAAAATTAATTTGGAAAATCAGCAGTCCGATTTTACGGCGAAACAGGTATCGCTTAATGTTTCCAATCCGAAAGCGACCATACTCGATACGGCGGTCGATGTCGTTTTCCGCATCGGCGAAAAGCGCATCGAGCGAATTTTTCTGGTTCCCTTAAAAAACGAAATCGCCGATCAAAAAGCGACCGTCATTTTATACGGACCGCGTTCGATCCTGGAAAACATTAATCCGGAAAGTTTGCAGGTGGAAATGATTAAAAACGAGACGGGAAATGATTCTCTACAGCTCAATTTGCCGGCTGAAATTCAAGAACAGGTCGAGATCAGAAAACTTAAAATTAACTAACTGATTTATTTTTATTCGTTTAATTTGCTCGCTCTCGCGGGCAAATCTCGTTTTTGCTTTTAATAACCGCCATCGCTTCTAATAACCGCCATCGCTTCCGGTTTTTCTTATCCGGGGTTTTTATATCTTCGCGCATTATATAACGTTTGTGCGCGCCGCAGCCGTGAACGGCGTCGAGCGGCGGCACCTGGTTTTCTGATGTTTTCGGGAATAAAAACGTCGTAATAAAGTTTGATTTCCGCCGCGAAACTCAAACTCGTCTGCGAGGTTTCCTGTTTCATATTTCAAGATTTGGAAATCACGGATTAACACGTTTCGTCGATATTTAGCTGTTAAAACGGGACACAAAAGAATAAAAAGCGAAAATTGCTGTTTTGCTTTTATCCAGCCTGCGCCGTTTCTTCGCGTTAAAAATTTATGTGTTAATCTGTGATTTCACAATTTTTATGCGGAAATTCCTTAAATGGCTTGATGAAATAGCCGTAACAAATCAGGAAAACAATGCGGCAAAATGGCTCGAGCGAATTGCCTTTGTTTTTCTCACCTTAATGGTTTTGTCCGCGCCGCATTCGATCGCCGCGACGCAGACGGCATGGATCACGGGAATGTTTGTATGGGTTATAAGCCTGTTCGTCAAGCCGCGCCGCAAGCTCGTCAAAACGCCGCTCGACGCCGCGCTTTGGGCGTTTTTGATCTGGTCTGTTGTAAGTTCCGTTTTTTCTTACGCGCCCGATATTTCTCTCGACAAGCTGCGCGGCGTCGGGCTTTTTCTGATTTTTTATTTCGTTATCAACAACGCGCGCGCAAAACGAGCGGCAATCTTTCTGTCGCTGGCGCTGATTTTTTCGTGTATGTTCAACGTCGTCTGGATGCCGCTCGAGCGGATCATCGGGCGCGGCGTGGAAGTTCACGGCGTCAGTTCTTCGAGCCCTCTGACGAAAGCGATTTTCGTTGAAAACAACAATGAAAAAATCGTTATAAAAGACGGCGACGCTTTGCTTGAAGTAAACAAAAAGAAAATCCGCGAGCCTGAAGATTTGCTCGCCGCGCTCGAAGCGAACGAAACCGCGCGCGTTAAGTTTTATCGCCCGGATTATTATTTGACGGTTCAAATAAAAAGAGAGGATTTGCTGCCCGGCGCAAACGCTTTTGAGCGGCTCGGCTTTACCGATTGGAAAAAAAGCAGAAACTGGCGCTCGATGGGATTTTTCGGACACTGGACGACTTACGCGGAAGTTTTGCAGCTTATCGCATCGCTCGCGTTCGGGCTTTTTATAGCTTTGATAGCAAAACACAGATACTTTGCGCCCGGCAGCCGAAACGCGATAAAAGACGCCGATAAGGAGCACTCCGATACAAAAAACTCTTTTTTCGCGCCCGACCGTTTTCCGCTTAAAGCCGCGCTTACGCTTGCTTTTTGTCTCGCGGCAATGTCGCTCGCGCTTTTGTTGAATGTAACGCGCGCTTCGCAGCTCGGATTTATAATTTCGGCTTTTTCGATCGCGCTGCTCACCGGCAACCGGAAAATTCTTTTGTTTTTAGCGGCGATAATTTTGCCGGTCGCGATTGGCGGGCTCGTGTTTTTGCAGCAGAGCCGAAAAGTAGAATTTTTCGACAGCAAAGACGAATCGACCAGGTATCGCCGGATTGTTTACCGCGAAGGCTTCGATTTATGGACGGAGAACGCGCGGCATTTCCTGCTCGGCGTCGGGATGGATTCGATCAAGCGATACGCCAAAGACTGGCGCTTGTTTGACGATGGGAAACTGCCGATGGGACATTTTCATTCGACGCCTTTGCAGCTCGTCGTCGAAAGAGGATTGCCCGCGCTTCTGCTCTGGCTTTGGATATTAGGAATTTATGCGCGGATGCTTTGGCACGGATTAAAAATTGAAGATTCAAGCCCGGACAGATGGAAAACGCAAGGGATTTTACTCGGGTGCTTCGGCGGTTTGATCGGGTTTTTCGCAAGCGGGCTGGTGCATTACAATCTCGGCGACGCCGAAGTCGCGATGATTTTCTTTTTGTTAATGGGAATCGGCATCAGCATTCTGACGAATAACGAAAAACGAATAACGAATAGCTAAAAATTTTAGTACAAGCAAGATTGTTAAATTTTTAGTTGTTCGTTTATTAAGCCGCTTTTTCTATGCTGTAACGAGAGATTTTCATATACAAACCGCGTCTTGTTAAACCGAGTTCGCGGGCGACGCGCGAGATGTTCCAGGCGTGTTTTTCGAGCGAATCTTTTATCATCTGCGTTTCCAGTTCGGCGACGGCTTGCTCGAGCGTTCCTTTGCAGTAATCGCCGATGTTGTAAACCGGCATTTGTTCCGGCTCAAACGAGGAAGATTGGGAATTGTTCGGGATTGAATTATAAAAAGAAGAATTGTTGACTCCGAAATTATTAAACGCGGCGCTGTTGAAATTCGAATTATTGTACGAATCGATCGAGCGCGCTCTTCCGTTTTCGGCAAAAGGCGAAAGCGGTTTCGCGGCGCGTTTCAACTCGGGCGAAAGATGTTCGGGCGTTATTATATCGCCGTCTTCGGCTCTGGCGACGATGCGCTGAATCTCGTTGCAAAGCTCGCGCACGTTGCCTTCCCAATTGCAGACCATCAGCAAATCAACCGTTTGCGGCAGCACGTTTATGTCGCGTTTGCCGAAGCGCGCCGAATAATGGTTGATGTAATAATTAACCATCGGCGGAATTTCCGAGCGCCGCTCGCGCAGCGGCGGCACGCGCAGGCGTATAACGTTCAAGCGATAATATAAATCTTCGCGAAAACTGCCGTTGGCGACCTTTTCTTCCAAAGGCATATTCGTTGCGGCGATTATGCGAACGTCGACTTTTATCGGGCGTTTTTCGCCGATCGGCTGCACTTCGCCTTCCTGCAAAAACCGGAGCAGCTTCGGCTGCACATCAATCGGCAAATCGCCGACTTCATCGAGAAATAAAGTTCCGCCGTCGGCTGCGCGAATCATCCCGGGCGAATCGTTTACGGCGCCCGTAAACGCGCCTTTGCGAAAACCGAAAAGATGACCTTCGGCTAATTCTTTCGGCACGGCTGTGCAGTTAAACGGGACGAAAACTTTATCTTTTCGATTTGAAATCGTATGAATCGCTCGCGAAACGAGTTCTTTACCGGTTCCGGATTCGCCCGTTACGAGAACCGTTACGTCCGACGAGCGAATTTTATAAACTTCCTCGACGAGCGCCGTCATCGCCGGCGAAGAATGAATAAAGCCGGACATAAGGCTCTGCGACGTGTAAGGGTTTGTTTCGAGCTCGATCGAATGAGATTTGTCTTTGTCGCGCAAAGCGATAACGTCCATGCCGAGCTCGACGACGCGCAAAAGCGGCTGCAAAGAGCTGTCGTCGTTTAAAACGGCGCCGGACTGCGGCTGGATCAAAAGGAAAGCGGGCGCGGCGCTCGAAGCTCGAAGCGGCAGAATCGCCAGATTTTTCGTTCGCGCGAAAGCCTTTAAATCGTTTTTATATTGCGCTTCCTGAAATTTGCCGATTAAATCGGCGCTTTCGCCCGGCGTAAAACCGTGCGTGATAAACGGGCGCATTATTTTACGGTCGTCCGTTTCGGCAATAATAATTTTATTCGCTTTGCTTTCTTGGTTTAGAACGGCGACGAGCTCGCGGAAAAGCAGCTCGCGCGAAGCGGTCGCTTCCGCCAGACGAACCGTTAAAAGCTGTGAAACGACCGAAGTCGGGCGACGTCTTTCCGGTTTTTTGTCTTCCTCGATTTTTTTGCTTTTAATCTCTTCCGCCGCTTTTGTCGCCGCGTCCGAGTAAAATTTCACGCCGAGCTTGCCGAAAATATCCGCGGCGGCAAGCAAATCCTTGACGGCGCGCGTGCTCTGCGTTTCCGGGAGATTCGTGCCGATCAGATAATGCGCCATCGCCATGTGATAAAGATCGTCAGCCGCTTCAAAAATCGTCAAGCTGCGGCTGAAATGATGCACCGCCAATTCCTTGTCGTTGGCGCTCAAAGCCGCTAAACCGCGAATTCGCTGAATGCTTCCGAGAACAAAGAAGTCCGACGATGGCGAAGATTCTTCGATCGTCTGCAATTGAAGCTCGTATTCGGCAAATTTGCCCTGAATCAGGCAGCCTTCGGCGACAACCAGCCCGGCTGTGTTAATGGTTTGTTTCTCGTTGATCGTTTTGCAAAGTTCGATGGCTTTTTCGGCGGTTTCAATAGCCCTTGACGTTTTTCCTTGAATTAAAAGGCAGCGCGCGAGATTTCGCATCGCGTGAATGACGTACCAATCTTTTTTGCGTTCTTTGGCGAATTGAACGCCTTGTTCGAGCAGAGATTGCGCTTCGTCGAGTTCGCCGCGCAGCATTTTCAGCTCGCCGAGCGAATCGAGAATTCCGGCGACATGCGCGTGATTGGCTTCGAGCGCCAGATCGAGCGCGCGTTTCATCATCGATTCGGCTCGGGTCCAATCGCCGAGCAGCATCAGGTTCATGCCGAGATTGTTGTAAGCGATAACGGTGTTCAGCTTATGCTCGGTGCGGTCGAAAAATTCGATGGATTTTTCCAGGCAGTTGATGCCGTCCTGCGGGCGGTGAAGCAGGCAGTAAGCGCCCGACATGTCCGAATAAATCTTGCCGAGCAAAAACGGCGCGCTGCGATCGCCGACAATCTGCACGGCGAGCTGAAAATAATCGAGCGCTTTTTCGTTGCCGCCTTCCTGGTAATGAGAAATGGCGATTGTTTGATAGCTTTCCGCCATTCCGCGCCAGTTTCCCTGTTCGCGAAAAGAATTCAAAGCTTTTTCGGCATGATCGCGCGAGATCGAATATTCGTTCAACTTGCGGTAAACGCGCGCCAAAGCGATATAAATATTGCCGAAAAGATGATTCAGATTATCTTCCCTGGCTTTTTTCAGTGTTCGTTTAAGAAGCGTAACGGCTTTCGGGTAATCGGATAAATTGTTGTAGCAAATCGCTAATTGAGTAATAACTTTAAGGCGCGTTTCAATTTCGAGCCGGTTTAAGTTTTTTTCGTCTTCAAAAGGCTGAACGGCTTTGAGAGCTTCGTCGTAGCGCCCGAGCGTTTCGAGCGTAAACGATAAAAGGCGTTTCAGATTCGCCAGGTTGTCGGGCGTGTGCGCGTAATTGTCGATTGTTTCGACAAGGATTTTTTCCGCTTCGGCGGAAAAACCGTCGGTGAGCTTCTGCCCGACAGTCGTAAAAATATAATCTAGGTTTTCTTCGGGAATACGTTGCATCCTATTTGTGTACACAGGTCATTCTGCTCCAAAAACGAAAACATTTTGCGGTATTCGACAAATTTTCGATCGAATCCACATTTTTTAATTACGCGATAACCATCAATACAACTAATCGAAATTGTTTTTCAGCAATAGCTTCGCAAATATTTCGGAGGTAACGCCGAGGGGAAATAAAAACAAGAACTTTACTTGAAATCTAGCAAAAAAAACATTTCGCGTCCATTATTATTTAATAGCAATAAAAAAGCGCGCCGACCGGCTAAATGCAAATATCCAATTCTTTTGAGGAAAAAACGATGCAAAACTCACAAAAAGCGGAAGAAAAAAAAGCGGAAGAAAAACGGCTTGCCGAATCCGACAGCCACGAAAAAGACTGGAAGCTCTGGGGTTGCTACGTCGCCGAACGCGCCTGGGGAACCGTGCGCGAAGATTATTCGCCGGACGGCGCGGCTTGGGATTATTTTCCGTTCGAACAATCGCTTTATAAAGCGTATCGCTGGAACGAAGACGGAATCGCCGGAATCTGCGACCGCAAGCAAAACGTCTGTTTTGCCGTTTCGCTCTGGAACGGGAAAGACGCGTTTTTGAAAGAAAGACTTTTCGGGCTCGGCGGCAACGAAGGCACGCACGGCGAAGACGTCAAGGAATATTATTTTTATCTCGATAACACGCCGACGCATTCGTATATGAAATATCTTTACAAATATCCGCAGGCGGCGTTTCCTTACGAAAAATTAAAGCAGGAAAATCGCAAACGCGATAAAGCTCAGCCCGAATATGAACTGCTCGACACGGGAGTTTTTGACGAAAACGAATATTTCGACGTTTTTATCGAATACGCAAAAGCCGACGTCGATGATATTCGCATAAAAATTACGGCGATCAATCGCGGCGATGAAAGCGCCGATTTGCACGTTTTGCCGACCGTCTGGTTTCGCAATACGTGGGCTTGGTCGGGCGAAAACTCAAAGCCCGTTATTGAAAAGATCGAAAATCGAAAATTAAAAAGCGAGTCCGGATTAAGCGCTCTCGAAATAAAAAGCCCGGAAATCGGCGATTATCAATTGATCTGCGAAGGCGAGTGCGAGCTGCTTTTTTGCGAAAACGAAACGAATTACCGCGCGCTTTACAACGCCGAAAACAAATCGCGATTCACGAAAGACGGAATAAACGATTACGTCGTAAACGGCAACGCGGGCGCCGTCAGCGCCGAACAAAGCGGAACCAGGGCGGCGGCGCATTACGTTCTTAACCTCAAAGCGAAAGAAGGCAAATCGATCTATCTACGGCTCAAAGCGAATGCGTTTCAAAGCGCGCCCGGAAACGAAAAAACGGCGGAAAAAAATAACTTGCGAGCAAAAGACCGCTCGCGCCCGTCGAAAGATAACGCGGAAAATTCAAGCGGAAAATTCGCTTTTCCCGATTCGAGCGGCAAGGCTTTTACCGATGACTGCGAAGAAATAATCAAAAAGCGCGGCTCGGAATCCGATGAATTTTACGAAGGCATCACGCCGCGCGGCTTAAACGCCGACGAAAAGAGAGTGATGCGCCAGGCGCTCGCCGGAATGCTCTGGTCAAAGCAGTTTTACAATTACAGCGTCGAAAACTGGCTCGAAGGCGATAAGAATTTCGCCGAGCCGCCGAAAGAGAGACGGACCGGCAGAAATCATAACTGGACGCATCTCTACAACGACGATGTGCTGTCGATGCCGGATAAATGGGAATATCCGTGGTATGCGGCTTGGGACACGGCGTTTCACTGCATCCCGCTCGCGCTCATCGATTCGAGTTTCGCTAAACGGCAGTTATTGCTGCTTTTGCGCGAATGGTATATGCATCCGAACGGTCAGATTCCGGCTTACGAATGGGCTTTCGGCGACGTTAATCCGCCGGTTCACGCCTGGGCGGCGTTTCGCGTCTATAAAATCGAAGCGAAACGAAAAGGAATCGCCGACCGCGCGTTTCTCGAAAAAGTATTTCACAAACTGCTTTTAAACTTTACGTGGTGGGTCAATCGCAAAGACTACGAAGGAAACAACGTGTTTGAAGGCGGATTTTTAGGACTGGATAATATCGGCGTTTTCGATAGAAGCGCGGATCTGCCGACCGGCGGGCGGCTCGAACAATCGGACGGAACTTCGTGGATGGCGATGTTTTGCCTTAATATGCTGGCGATTGCGTTGGAACTCGCCAAGGAAGATGACGTGTACGAAGACGTTGCGAGCAAATTTTTCGAGCATTTCGTTTATATTTCCGATGCAATGAACAATGTCGGGCGCGAAAACACGACGCTCTGGAGCGAGCACGACGGATTTTATTACGACGTTCTGCATCTCGACAGCCGGCAGATTCCTTTAAAAGTGCGCTCGATGGTCGGATTAATCCCGCTTTTCGCCGTCGAAACGCTTGAAAGCGGTTGGCTCGATCAGCTTCCGGAATTTAAAAAACGCACCGAATGGTTTTTAACGAACCGCCGGGATTTGACTGACGAAATCGCTTGTATGCAGGAAGAAGGCAAAGAAAAACGTCATCTTCTCGCGCTCGTCAACAAGACGCGACTCGAAAGAATTCTGCGTTATATGCTCGCCGAAACCGAATTTTTATCCGACTACGGCATTCGCTCCGTTTCGCGCTATCACGAAGCGAACCCGTATGTTTTTGAAACCGACGGCGAGCGCCACCAGGTCGCGTACGAGCCCGCCGAATCGCGGACGGGAATGTTCGGCGGAAATTCGAACTGGCGCGGACCGATCTGGATTCCGTTGAATTATCTTTTAATCGAGAGCCTGCAAAAATTTGATTATTTCTTCGGCGACGAGTTTAAAATCGAATTTCCGACCGGTTCCGGCGAATTTATGACGCTCTGGCAAATCTCGCAGGAACTCGAAAAACGTCTGTGCCGTATTTTCGTCAAAGACGAGAAGGGAAATCGCGCCGTCAACGGAAACGCGGAAAAGTTTCAAAACGATCCGCACTGGCGCGACTACATTCTTTTTTACGAATATTTTCACGGCGACAAAGGCTTCGGTTTAGGCGCGAGTCATCAAACAGGCTGGACGGGTCTGATGGGAAAAATTTTGCAGCAGTTAGGCTCTTACTCTTTCAAAGAAACCGGGGAAAATACAAAGTCGGCGGATATAAACGCACCAAAATCAGAAAACCCGGAGGTCGAGATTTGATAAGATGAATAAAGGAATAGATGAAAAAAAGAGGCGGGCGAAACCGGAAGAAAAATCAGGCGTTTCCGGTACGAATTAATATCATCTTAATATCATCGTAATTTTATGATTTTACGCATTTCGCTCCAATAAAAAAAACGGCTTGCGCGGCAGGCGGGAAAGTTCTCCTGAACCCGGGGAGGCGAAATTATTAAAGCCTGGCAGGTAAACGAAAAATGAAAACTTTAGTCTTATTTTTAGTATTGTTTTTTGCTTTTGCCGCAAATATCCACGGACAAAACAGGTGTCTCACCGAGGAAGAATCCAGGCGGGTTGTCGAATCAATCAAATCGACGCGTATTGCTCCGGAAAACAAAAAACTTCGCAAAGAACTGCTCAAAATGCGCGAAGAACACGAAAAGCTCAACGCGAAAGCTGCCGAAAATATTGAGAAAAATCAAAGCTTAATTGCCGAGGCTCATCAAATGGGCGAAAGAAATCTTTTGCGTTTATGCCGGATTATCAAGGAAAACGACTGGCTGACCAAGGATTCGCTCCAACCCGACGGTTTCGCCGCATTTACTTATTTAATTACCAACAACCGGTCTGTTCAATTGCAGGCGGAGCTGCTGCCGGTTTTAGCCGAAGCGGCGAAGAAAGGCTATATCGGGAATCCGGTTCTGGCTTCGCTCGTCGATACAATTCGCATTGCCACAGGTTTGCCGCAAATCTTCGGAAATGAAGCGACCATCAGAAACGACGTGGTTTATCTGTACCCGCTTTTGAACGAAGAAAAGGTTGACGAATGGCGGAAGATGTACGATCTGCCGCCGCTCGCCGATCATATTAGGGATTTGGAACGCCGCTATCTTTTACCGGTTCTTAAAATGCAGCCTTCGGCAATGCCGCCGAATTCGGTTCGGAAAAAAAATGATAAAAACACAGATACGGCTATTTTAGGAATTACGAATGACGAAAACGAAGTTCTAAACATCGATACTAAACTGGTTAATTTAAACGTCCGCATTCTCACAAAGGATTTGAAAGCGCCGGTTGGAGTGAATCTTTCGAAAGAAGATTTTACCGTGCACGAAGACGGCGTCGAGCAGGAGATAGTTTTTTTCTCAACCTCCGAACAGGCTTTCGATCTGGTTTTGCTGCTTGATTTTTCCGGCTCGACCGTCGAAAAAAGAGGTTTGATAAAAAAAGCCGCGCAGCGTTTTGTCGAATACGCCCGCCCGACGGACCGGATCGCCGTGGTAATTTTTGCCGATGAAATTAAAATTGTTTCCGAATTGACGAACGATAAAATCGCTCTCGCTGAAAAAATTAAAAACGTCGAGACCGACGGCGGATCGCCGATCTGGGATTCGCTCGTTTTCGCTTATGAAAACATCATAAAAAAAGAAAGCGCGGGGCGCAGAAGCGCGATTGTTTTTATGACCGACGGCGAAGATTATTCAAAGGAAAATACTTTCGCCGACGCGATGGAAACGGTCAG
>JAOAPX010000070.1 GCA_025463125.1 Acidobacteriota bacterium
TTTTGACAAAGCGAGCTTTTACAGTTTTGTTATTACGATTCAAGGCAGTGGCTTTTGGAGAAACAGGCGTTGGAAGCACTTAAAACGGTATCGGAAATTGACGGCGCGGACCTCGTGCGGCGGGCTCGCTCGGGCGACGGGGCGGCGTGGGAAGATATTGTCACCAATTTCTCGCGCCGGATATTCAATCTCGCTTATCGCTTCACGTCGAGCGCCGAAGCGGCTGAAGATCTGACGCAGGAAGTTTTCATACGCATCTACAAAACGCTCGATCAATACGACGCGAAGCATGGCGATTTATCGAATTGGCTGATGCGTCTGGCACGAAATTTGATAATCGACGATTACCGGCATCGCCAGCGTAACCCCCAGAACACGATGGCTGACGATGTCGACGACCACGTTTATCATCTGCGCTCGGTCGGTTCTTCGGCGCAAAAGGAAATGGAGCGGCGCGAGTTAGCCGCGCAGGTACAGGAAGGGATTGATAAATTGCCGGCAGATTTGCGAACATGCGTAATTTTGCGAGATATTGAGGAAATGACTTATCAGGAAATCGTCGATGTTTTGCAGATTCCTGAAGGAACCGTTAAGTCCCGCATTAATCGCGGGCGCATCGAACTCGCAAAGATTTTGCGCCGTATGCGCGTCGTAACCGTTTAACCAGTTCAATTAAAAAAGAGGCGGATGAATGAAAAGGTATCAAAGCATCGCAAAAGGTTTTAAAGATTTGATTTAATCAAAGGGGTTTTGTTTTATGGATCACAAGGACGAAAGAATTATAAATTGTTCGGAGTTCGAAGAGTTTTTAACTGATTATTTAGATAAAACTCTGGACAAGCAAACGCACAAAGCGGTCGCAGCACACGCTTTGCGTTGTCCTTTATGCCATTCGCTTTTGAATGAAGTAAAAGAAGCGCTCGAAGTGTGTCACGAGCTTTCGGTTCCGAAATCTCCGCTGACGCGTTTGGAAGCCAGAATTTTAACGAAGACGATGCCGGAAACGGCGATGGCTTGCGCTGAATTTGAAGCGCATCTGACCGATTATTTAGACGGATTTTTGCCCGCGGCGCTTTTCCACCGTTGGGAGCGTCACGCCGTTTTGTGTGAAGATTGTACAAATCTTCCGGGCGAAGTCGTGCGCTCGATTGCCGCCTGCTACACGTATAAAATGGATGAATTGCCGGTTCCGGCAGGTCTGCACGAAAAAATTCTTCGATCGACGATCGGCACGACCGAAGCAAAAGCTGTAAAAGCTTCATGGTCGGCGCAGTTCGGCGAATGGATTCGCGGCTTGAGTTTCCCGCTTCCGATTCCGCAGCTCGCGCCCGTCGCGATGATTTTAATGTTCGCGTTTTTAATTTTCGGCGGAAGTGTCTCGGCTGACAATTCTCCCGGAACGGTTTATCAAAAAAGCTTCGAGCTCGCCGGGCAAACCTACAAACAAGGCGCGGACATCGTTTTAGGTAACGGGAATATGATCGAACAAAATTCCGGCACGAACGAGCCCATACAGGGCATATACGTCAATCAAGAGGAAAACAAATAATGAATTGTGCTTACCACAGTCATAATGTCGCGGTCGTTAATTGCAACGGATGCGGGAAACCTCTGTGCCCGGCTTGCGACCACCGCATAAAAGGTTTTCCTTTCTGCCAGGATTGTATCGTTCAGGGCGTCGATCTGCTGCGCCGTCACAATCAATCTTCGCACATTCCTTTATTAAAAAGACAAACATCTCCGGTTATCGCGACGATTCTTTCAATGGTTTGCCCGGGACTCGGAGCGGCTTACAACAGCCAGACCGTTAAAGCTCTCGTGTATTTCGCGGTTTTCGTCGGGCTTTTTCAGATGGCTGTTTTGACGGGCTATGCGATTTTTGTTTTCGGATTTATCGGAATGTGGCTTTTCGCGGGTGTTGACGCGTGGCGAACCGCGCAGATGATTCGTTCCGGGCTTACGCCGGACGGAGCCGAAGATATTCTGGTTCGAAGATTTTCCGGCAACCCGAAGCTTTGGGGAATCGTCTTAACCGTTCTCGGCGCGGTGTTTTTTCTCAATTCGTTTTTCAATCTGCGTTTTTTAATGCGCGGCATACTGCCGGTTCTGCTGATCGGTCTCGGCGTGTATCTTTTGCGTAATCAGGTTTTTAAGTCGAAACAAAGCCGTTCTTACAGCGCTCATAACGAAGGCGGCAATGCCCGGAGTTTTGCCGGCGCGTCTTCCGAACATCAGTTCGTTCAGGATGACTTTGAATCGCAGTCGGATTTTCGCACGCAGACCGGCGCTCGCTCGTGGAAAAACAGGTAAAGTATTATTATTGAATAACGAGTAGAATATTTGGTATTATAGATGCGGGATGGCTTTGAGATTTTCTATTTTTTCAAGTAAAGCTGTTCTGCGGTTAGCCCGGGAGTTATTAAATAAGGAGTTTTACGTTATGCCATTCTTAAAAACCGCAGGTGTTGCAGGAACAATTTTAGTAGTTCTGGCTTTGATTATTACATTATTAAAGCAGATTATCGCTTTCATAGCTTTTATTACCGGCGCGATTAAGATTTTAATCGTTTTGGCTTTTGTGGTTTTAATTATCGGTGTCGGACTTATGGTTCTGCGCGGTTTCAATCAAAAACGCAAAGAAAAAAGCTAAGGGCAGATAAATAAAATATCTTGTTTCAAAACGAGCCGCTCCCGGCTAAAACCGGCGTGATTTGCTTTTCACGCCCCGGTATGTTAGTTTAATAACCCGTATCCAAAATAAACACAATCTTTAACTAATTTTGGTAATAACCCCAAAGAGGTTTTTTCATTAATTTAATACAAATTTTTATTGAAAAAATTTCAAATAAGGATTCGCGTTAGTCTGCTGTAGAGCTAAGTCTTTCGTGATTCCGTGAAGTCGAAAAGCTGGATTTTCGGCACGAAATCATAAAAAAGGAGCTATAAAAGCGTAATGCCCAAAAACGACAAGTTTTACACTTTTCATTTATCACATAAAACAAAATCAAAAATTTATATTCGTCGTATAGAAGTTTCTAAAAAAATTCTGCATAGAAGTATCGTCGGTTTAATATTAACACTCAGTTTAACGGTTTTAAGTTTTACAGGTATTTTCAAAAATAATTCAATCGCTAAATCAGAAGCAGAAAATTCATCCGCATTAATTAATCAGCAGCTTACACAAAATCCTAATAATCCTTCGACCGAACAAAAAACAATCAATTATTCGCATCCGGCAAAGTCAGACAGCTTAGCAATCAACAGCGGCGGTCCCGTAACTTCAATCGATATGGATATGGAATCCGAACCGGTTATTGAAGAATCGGAAATGGAAAACCGTATGCGAACTATTCAAACGACCAGCAACCCGGCGTTTTTGCCGACAATATGGGCGCATCTCGGCAAAATCAACAACGAATACGGCTATCGCCGCAATCCGTTCGGCGGGCGCTCTTATGAATTCCACGCCGGAATGGATATTGACGGCGATAAAGGCGATGCCGTTATGGCTCCGGCAAACGGAATCGTGACCAAAGCCGGTTGGCACGGCGGTTACGGCAACTTAATCGAAATCGATCACGGCAACGGCTTAACGACTCGATACGGACATCTTTCACAGGGAAATGTTATGGTCGGCGATACCGTTCAGCGCGGTCAGCTTATCGGCTTAATCGGCTCGACCGGACGTTCGACCGGACCGCATCTTCATTACGAGCTGCGAATGAACGACAAACCGATCAATCCCCGCCGCCTTTTACCTTCGGCGCCGGTTGAAATGAAAAGATTAGGCTAATTTCCCAGCCCGGAATTTCAAATAAAAAAGCGAGTCCTTTTTCCGGGCTCGCTTTTTTATTTGTGATATTTTTTACACTTTTTTACACTTTAAGTTAAAATTTTTATATACATATTAGATACGTAAAAATGAATTACGTACGATTTAACAGTTTACAAATAAAGGAAAACGAGATATGCGCTTAAAACTCAATGTTTACACATCTTTCATTTTGACGTTTGCGATTTTGCTCTCGTCCGTTTCAGTCGCGCTGGCAGTTCCCGACGAAGGAATGTACACGCCCGACCAGATAGCCCGGCTGCCGCTCCGGCAGAGAGGCTTAAAATTGCGACCGATTGATTTATACAATCCGAACGGCGTTGATATTTCCGACGCTATTATTCGCCTCAGCATCGGCTGCACGGCTGAATTCGTTTCGCCGCAAGGCTTGATCCTGACGAATCACCACTGCGGCTTCGACGCGCTCGTTTCGGCTTCGACGCCGCAGACCGATTACGTCGAAAACGGCTTTAAAGCCGATTCGATGGCGACGGAAATGCCCGCTAAAGATTACTCGATTTTCATTACCGAACGCGTTGAAGACGTTACGGTTAAAATCAGAAAAGGCACGGAAAATTTAAACGGCGACGCGCTCGCTCAGGCGATCAAGCGGAACACCGATAAATTGCAGGCTGAAGAGCAGGCGAAAGCTCCGAAAGGCTCGATGATTCGCATACAGGCGCTCAACAGCGGCTTTTACCATTACCTGTATCAAACCCAGCAAATAAAAGACGTTCGCGTAGTTTACGCGCCGCCCCGAAATATCGGCGTCTTCGGCGGCGACCCGGACAATTTCGAATGGACGCGTCACACGGGAGACTTTACGTTTCTCCGCGCGTATGTCGCGCCCGACGGCAGTTCGGCTGATTATTCGACCGCCAACGTTCCTTACAAACCGAAAAAACATTTAACGATAAACATCGGCGGGGTTAAAGAAAACGATTTCGTCTTCGTAATGGGTTACCCGGGCAGCACGACGCGATACCGCGAAAGCCAGTCGATCGATTTCGCCGAAAAGGTCAATTTCCCTTTTCTCGCTTCGTATCTTGAAGCGCGCAGCTCGGCGCTCGCCAAAGTCGGCGAAACGAACGAAGAAAAACGCATTAAATACCAGTCCGACATCGCCAACCTGGACAACTACAACAAAGTTTACGAAGGCAGCAGCATCGCCGTCAGACGCGGCGACGCAGTTGCGAAAAGACTCGCCGAAGAACAAAAATTCGCCGCGTGGGTTGCGGCAAACCCGCAGCGCCGCGCGAAATACGGCGACGTTTTACCCGGTCTTGAAAGAGTTTCCGGCGAATATTACCCGACCGCGCAGCGAGACGTAATTTTGCGCACTTTCCCGACAGCCGCGACGCCCGTTTTCAGATATGTTTACGACGCGTTTTCGACCGTTCAGCAAGGCAAGAAATTAACGGCTGAAGAAAGACAAAAGAAGCTTGCGGAGATTCAGGCGGCTTACGCGACCCGCGAGCCGATTCTCGAACGCGAGCTTATCAAATTCTTTCTTTTGAAAATGGCTCAGCTGCCTGCGAATCAAAAATTCGCGACAGCCGAAACGCTTTTCAACCGCTTTGAAGGAAAAGAACGCCGCGCTGCTGAAGAAACTTTCGCGGAATCGATCGCTGAAAGAAACAATTTCGACACGCCGGAAAAAGTAATCGCGCTTTACGGCATGTCGGCAAACGATTTACAGAAAAAATATCCGAACATCGCGGAGTTTGTCTCGGCATACGTTCAGGAAAGAAACGCCGTTCTCGGAAGAACGACGAAATTTAATTCCGAGATCGATCGTTTGAGATTGCTGTACCAGCAAGGAATGGCGGAAATGAAAAGCGTGACGCCTTACCCGGACGCCAATTCAACTTTGCGTTTCACATACGGCAACATCAAGGGCTACAGCCCGCGCGAAGCCGTCCGCTACACGCCTTTTACGACCATCAAAGGAATGATCGAAAAAGACACGGGCGTTAATCCTTTCGACGTGCCGCAAAGATTGAAAGATTTGCAGCGCGCGCGCGATTTCGGCAGATTCGGCGAAGGCGATTCGGTCGTCGTCAATTTTCTCGCCACTACGGACATCATCGGCGGCAATTCCGGAAGTCCGGTTTTGAACGCTAACGGCGAGCAGGTCGGGCTTGTGTTCGACGGTAATTACGAAGGACTCGGAAACGATCTGTTTTACAGCGGCGATTACGGTCGCACGATCGCCGTAGACATTCGCTATGTGCTGTTCGTTACGGAAAAATTCGGCAACGCCGGATGGATTCTAAATGAAATGACGATAAAAGGCGGAGGCGCACCGGCAAGACGCGCAACCGCGGAGTAGAATAAACAGCCGCAAAAGGCACAAAAAACGCAGAAAGGAACGAAAGATGGAACGCGGGTAACATATAAAGAATGGCGGATAAAGCTTATAAAAAGCTGTAAAAATCCGCATTAATCTGTGTTTATCTGTGTTCCATTTTTCTTTTTTTCTTTTTTGCGTTTTTTGTGCCTTTTTGCGGCTATTTTCATTAATAAGCAAGCTTGACGTGATTCATCCCGCGCAAAATAACTTTCTGGCGACGGACAACGCGTTTCGGATTTTTTTTCGGGTTAAAGACGTTCAGCGGCGAAGGAATCATTGCGGAAAGATACGCGGCTTCCTGCGGAGTTAAACTTGAAGCGCTCTTTTTAAAGTAAGTTCGCGCCGCGGCTTCAGCGCCGTAGATGCCGTCGCCCCATTCGATAATGTTTAGATAAAGTTCCATTATCCGTTTTTTCGACAGCTCTTTTTCGATAAAATACGTGATCGCCGCTTCGCGACCTTTGCGCAGAAATGAACGCTCTTCCGACAGGTAAAGATTTTTCGCCAATTGCTGCGTGATCGTCGAAGCGCCGCGCTTGAACGAAGGCATCGGCGGTATCCAGTCGTTAGGATCGTAGTCGCCCTCGGCTTTCGCTTCCTTTTCGCCTTCCTTTTGCGCTTCCTGCCAGGCTTTTTCGATCGATTCCCAATCGAAACCGTTATGCTCGAAAAAACGCGCGTCTTCGCCGGCTAAAACGGCTCGCTGCAAATGCGGCGAGATTTGCTCGATCGGCTGCCAGACCATATATTTGCGCGGTTCCTGCCCGGCGGCTCGCGCTTCCGAAATTCGATACTCGACCATCGAAGAAGTCGTCGGATTTTCATTGCGCAGTTTGCCGATGTCTGGAAAAGTAAAAAATTCATACGCCGCCCAGACAATAATCGCGCCAAAGAGAATTAGAAATAAAACTTTTGTCCAATACCACATAACGATTTTAGATTGCCGATCTTGGATTTTAGATTGCCTTTGAATGTTACGGCAATTCCAAAGATTATGTTCCGTTTCGGTCTGAAATCCAAAATACAAAATCTAAAATCTAAAATCAGAAGGCTTTGCCGATCATATTCCCGACGATTTTTCCGCTTGAGATAACGCCCGGCATTCCCGCGCCCGGATGCGTCCCGGCTCCGACGAAATACAGATTCGTAACGTCTTCCGAGCGGTTGTGCGGTCGCAGATACGCCGATTGCATTAAAGTCGGTTCGACGCCGAACGCGTTGCCGAGATAGCTGTTTAAAGTATCCCGGAAATGAAGCGGGTCGATGTGCGTTTCCGTAACGATATGCTTCGATAAATCGGGCATATAGTGTTCTTCGAGATACTTGATAATCGAATCGCGATAAGGCTTCGCCTGCGTTTCCCAATCGATTTTTCCTTCGAGATGCGGAACGGGCGAAAGCACGTACCAAGAATCGCAGCCTTCCGGCGCGAGACTCGCGTCGGTCGACGTCGGGCGATGCAGGTAAAGCGAAAAATCTTCAGCCAGCGTTTTATCGACAAAGATTTCGTCGAGCAAGCCTTTGTAGCGCTTGCCCATCAGTATTTCGTGATGCGCCATATTTTCGTATTTCCGGTTCGTGCCGAAATAAATAACGAAAAGGCTCATCGAATAAGTCATCGATTTCACTTTTTTGTTTGTGTATTTTCGCCTGTGCTCGGGAGCGATTAAATTCAGGTATGTAAAAGCGACGTCGGCGTTCGAGACAACGGCGTCGGCTTCTAAAATCTCGCCGCATTTTAGTTTTACGCCGCAGGCTGCGCCGTTTTTTATTCTTATCTCGTCAACCTCGGTTTCGAGCCTCGTTTTGCCGCCCGTGTCCGTAAACAAATCGCCCAAACCTTTGACGAGCGCGCCCGTTCCGCCCATCGCGAACCAGACGCCGAATTTTTGTTCCAATTCGTGAATCATCGCGTAGATCGAAGTCGCCGTAAACGGGTTGCCGCCGATCAAAAGCGGGTGAAAACTGAAAGCTTCCCTGAGCTTTTCGTTCTTAAAGTAGCGCGAAGCAAATTTGTAAACCGAGCGGTCGGAACGAAGCTTGATCATTTGCGGAACGACTTTCAGCATACTCGTCACGGTATCGAACGGCTGATCGATCAATTCGAAACCGACGCGATAGATTTCGCCCAGATCTTTTGAAAACTTTTTATAATTGCCGATTTCTTCGGGCGCGATTTTCGCGATTTGCTCGTAGAGGTTTTCCCTGTCGTCGTTGTAGCTAAAAACCGTGCCGTCCGCCCAGCGAATGTTATAGAAAGGATTTATTTTAACCAGCTCGACGTAATCCGAGGTTTTTCTGCCGGCGATCGAGAAAAGCTCGTCGATCAGCCAGGGCGCTGTGATAATCGTCGGACCGCCGTCAAATTTAAAGCCGTCGCGCTCGTAAACGTATGCGCGCCCGCCTAAACGGTCGCGTTTTTCGACCATTGTAACGTCGTGTCCCTGTGCCCGCAGGCGAATCGCCGCCGCCAGACCGCCGAAGCCCGAACCGATTACCACAATTTTCATAATAATAGTTAATACGCGATTAATAGTTAATACGCGAAAAAATTGCTAAATTTTGAGATGTATACAGTTACAGAGTAGAAACTCAAGCCGTAAAATACAAGTTATATTTTAAATAGAATTTCTTTACGATTAAATTAAGGCTTGAAAATGACTTATACTTACGGCTATCCTGTAAATGAAGTAATTAAAATTAGACCTTTTTTTCATTTCTACAAATATGGCTCGATACGACAATGTAATGGCAGTAATTTTAGGCGGCGGAGCGGGTTCGCGCCTTTTCCCCTTGACCCGTGAGCGCTCGAAACCTGCCGTTCCGCTCGGCGGAAAATATCGCTTGATCGACGTGCCGGTTTCAAACTGCATTAATTCCGGCGTCAGTCAGATTTTCGTTTTAACTCAGTATAATTCAGCGTCGCTTAACCGCCATATTTCACAAACATATCGTTTTTCGTCGTTTTCGACGGGTTTTGTCGAAGTGCTCGCCGCCGAACAAACCAAGGACAGCAAGGATTGGTTTCAGGGAACCGCTGATGCCGTCCGGCAGATGCTTCCGCATATTCGCGATTGGCGCGTCGATACGCTTTTGATTTTATCCGGCGATCATCTATACCGGATGGATTATTGTGACTTCCTGAACCGTCACTTTGAAACGAAAGCTGACGTGACGATTTCGGTTATCCCCTGCAAAACGCACGAGGCTGAAGAATTCGGGCTTTTAAAGACCAATGCCGGCGGCAAGGTCATCGAATTTGCGGAAAAACCGAAAGGCGACGCGCTTGAAGCGATGCGCGTTGACACGACGCAGTTCGGTCTTTCTCCGGAAGAATCCGTCGAGCGCCCGTTTCTGGCTTCGATGGGAATTTACGTTTTCAATTATGAAAGTCTGGTCGAATTGCTGAGAACCGATAATAAATGGGTTGATTTCGGGCGCGAAATTATTCCCTGCTCGATTGAAAAACTCAACGTGCAGGCGCATCTTTTCAAAGATTACTGGGAAGACATCGGAACGATCCGCGCTTTTTACGAAGCGAATCTCGACCTGGCTTCGCCGCTGCCGAAATTTAATTTCTTTAACACCGAATCGCCTATTTACACGCGTTCGCGCTATCTTCCGCCGTCGAAAGTTCACAAATGCGACATCGACAATTCGATGGTCAGCGAAGGCTGCATCTTAAACGGCGTTTTCGCGCGCGATTCGATTCTGGGTCTTCGAAGCCGGATAGACAACGGCACACGAATCGAGAAATCGATTATTATGGGCGCCGATTACTACGAATCGATCGAAGAGATAAACAACAACATACAGCTTTCCAAACCGCACATCGGCATCGGCGAAAACTGTCTGATTCGCCGCGCGATTATCGACAAAAACGCCCGTATCGGCAAAAACGTAAAACTGCTGAACCAATCGGAAATCCAACATTTGGACGGTGAAAACGGCTGTTATTACATCCGCGAAGGAATCACGATTATTCCCAAAAACTCCGTGATCGAAGACGGCACGGAAATTTAATTTAGTGAAAAGTGAAAAGTGAAAAACGAATAGCGAAAAACTAAATAGCGAAAAACGAATAGTTAAGACTAAAGCATAAAAACAGTTAACACTAAAGCATAAAAATGCAGGAATCATCTTCCCGCATTTTCGCTTTTTAGTTTTTCACTTTTCACTTTTCACTTTTCACTATTTCTTGTCTTTTTCCCCGACAACGTAGCTGTCGCGTGAACGGACGGCTACGCCTTCTCTATTGACACGCACTTTAATTTTGCGTTTATTTCCGGGCTTTGCTTCTTCGGTCGGGTAATAACCGATACTGTAAAATTCGCGAAGCTCGCTGGCGATGCTCGAAAAGGCATGCGAGAGATTTGCCGTCGTGTCTGCCTGAAAAATTCTGCCGCCGGTGCGCAGCGCCATCTGATTCAAATATTCGCCCGCTTTGCGGTATTCTTCGGGCGTTGTTCCCTGGCTGCTCGGCGTTCCGATGCCGCCGATCGGAATCGGGAAAGGAAAAGGACTTTTATTTTTCGAAGGAATCGGGCTCGGAATTGTCGGAGCGGAAACAACCGGCTTGTTTTTCATCGCCTGAACATCGGAAAAAGTATCGTATTGAATCGGATAAATCAGCGCGTCGAGTTCCTGCGCGTCGTTAAGATTCGATAAATCATGCGCCTGCCGGCTCGTCGTATCGACACCGTCGGTAAATAAAACGATCGCTTTTCGCCCGGAAATATTCTTCAGCTTTTTATTCATCACCAGATCGACCGCTTCGTAAAGACTTGTCCCGTAAGAAATCTTCGTGCTGCCGATGGCTCTTTGAATAATTTGACGGTCGCTCGTCGCTTCGCACAAAATCCTTATATCCTGATCGAATGAAACGACCATTACCTTATCGTGCGGGCGAAGCTGCGCGGTAAAAGCGATCGCCGCGCTTTGAATTTCGTTGATCTTGAATTTCGTCGAATAGCTCATATCCAGAATGAGCGCGACCGTAAACGGCTGCTGTTCGTTGGAAAAAAGCGCGATTTCCTGCTCTACGCCGTCTTCCGCGACCTTAAAATCCTCTTTTGTTAAGCCGGCGATAAAGCGGTTTTTGCGGTCTGAAACTTTTACCGGAATCGTCACGAGATTTGTATCTACCTTGATGATTTCGCCGTCATCAATTGACGGCTGCGCGTTCGGGTCTTGATTCGAACTGTTTTCGGTCTGAGTTTCAGCAAAGATTTCAGGCGGCTGCGGAGTTGAAACAGGCTTGATTTGAGGCGGGCGTTTATTGGCTTTGCCGCTTGCGGCATCGTTGACCGGCGGAGCGCCGCGGCGCGACTGGGCGAAGCTGACAGAAAAACTCAAACAGATAAACGCCAGAAGATAGATAAAAGCAATTTTTTTCATTTTTTAGACCTGCTTTCCGCACTTATGATGCTTTCGAGTTGAAAAAAAGATGCAGCACGGAGAAAAATTAAAAAGAAAAAAGGAACAATGGAAAATCAGCTGTTATTTCCATTGTTCCTTTTTTCTTTTTGTTTTAAGAACTATTATTTTCCGGCTAATTTTTGATTGGAAGTTTCGCCGACTATATAACTGTTTTTCGCCCTGACAACCAGGTTCGGACGTTTCACGCGAACGCGAATTTGTCGCCGCTCGCCTTTTTGCCCAACGTTTTCCGGGTAATACCCGACTGAATACTGGCGACGCAGTTCCTCGGCAATTCCCGCAAAAGCCGCGTCAAGATTTGAAGTCGTTGTCGCTTCAAAAGTTCTGCCGCCGGAGTTTGCGGCTAAATCATTCAAATATCGCCGACCTTCTTCATAATCGGCGCGGCTCGAACCGGCGCTTCCGCCGCCGCCGGGATAACCGCCGCCGCCGACAACTACTCCGCCGTTCAAAATTCCGCCCAGAATATCACCGAAAGTACCGCCCGAACGGCGACGCTGACGCGGATACGGGTAACCGCCGCCGCTTTGATCCGCCATACTGCTGTAAGTGTCATAACGAATCGGATAAATCATCGCATCGAGTTCTTCGGCTTGGCGAACGGTGCTTTGATAGCCGGCGCGGCGCGACGTCGTATCGACGCCGTCGGTAAACATTACGATCGCTTTTCGTCCTTCGATGCCGCGAAGCTGGCGATTGATCGTGTAATCGACCGCTTCATAAAGGCTTGTTCCGTCGCCGAACTGCGCCTGCATAATGGCGTTTCGCAAAACGTTTCTATCACTTGTCACCGGGCTTAAAACCCGGACGCGCTCGTCAAAAGCGATGACGACGACTTTATCTTCGCGGCGCAATTGATTGACGAAACTGATGGCGGCATCGTGAATCTCGTCGATTTGATACGCGGTCGAAGGGCTGACGTCGAGCAGCAAAACGACGGTAAACGGCTGTTCGACCGATGCGAAATATTCGATTTTTTGCTGGGCGTTGTTTTCGAAAATCTGAAAATCTTCCTGCCGCAAACCGGAAATAAATCTGCCGTTGCGATCCAGCACGGAAACAGGCATCGTTACCAGATTGGTTTCGACCTTGATGACTTCGTCATCGACCGTTCCCAAATCTTCTGACGGTGCCGTTTGAGTTTGAACTGATTTGTTATTTCCGCCCTGCAAAACCGGCGGGCGCTTTGTTGTGTTCGGCGCGGGATAATCGTCTTGAATCTCGGGTGGAGCTTTTTCGATTGAAGGCGTCGGCGTCGTCACGACGCGCGGGCGGCTCGTTCGTCCGGATTGAGCGAAAACCGATAAACCGAATACCAGAAAACATAAGGATACAATACTGATTCTTTTCATATCGAAATTCTCCAAACTGAAATTTCTCGTTGAGGCGAACGCGTTTCTTTGATTAAAGGATCATTGTTTTAGATGTCTGAAAAGTTGTTTCGGTTTCTGGACTTACAAAGTTATTTTGCATTTAAGGATTGAGCTGCGAGCTCGTGAAATTTGCGGCGGGTTGAATTGATGTTGACGAAAGGCGGATTGCGCGCGTGCGTACGGTTTGTCAGCAATATAAAAATTCTTTCCGTTTCCGGCTCGATCCAGAGGCTCGTGCCTGTAAAGCCGAGATGCCCGAAACTGTCTTTCGCTAAAGCCGCGCTTGCGGTCGAATCTTTCGTTTCGGCAAGCTGAAACGCAAAGGAACGCGCTTCATTTAAATTCTTCGTAAAGTTTGTGCGAAACAAACGGCAGGTTTCAGGATTTAATAAAATCGTTTGATTTGCGAGAAACTGCCGCGCGATGAGACAGGTTTCTTCCGCGGTTGAGAAAAGTCCCGCGTGCCCGGAAACGCCGTTCAAAAAATAAGAATTCCCGTCGTGAACCTCGCCCCAAACCGTCCGATTTCGGGTTTCGGATTTCGGATTTCGGA
>JAOAPX010000079.1 GCA_025463125.1 Acidobacteriota bacterium
TGCAGGATAATAATCGTCAGGGGCATTCCGATCAGAAGGCTTCTCTGCGTGATAAAAAGCGTCACCAGCGAATTTCCCCAGCGAAACTTGTCGCCGATCGTGTAATCGCGCGGCAGCTTTAATAAAAAATCGGTTAAGCTCTGCGCCTGATTCCAGAAGTCGCTGAAAAACCAGAAAAATCCGAGTCCGCCGCTGAAAAACAAAAGCGCGGGCGCGATTTTCCCCGCTAAACGGCTTCCAGTCAATTTGTAAACGAATCTGTCCAGCACGACCAGCAGCGAAAACGCCCAGAAGACGTTTTGCAAATGCATCGCGTCGCGAACGCTCGCGCCGAGCCGAACGAAACACGCCGTTAAAAAGTCCGCGATCAAAGGATAAGAAAACTTCGCGCCCGCGAACGATGGATTTTGCGGCGGAAAATTATTGCCGTCCGTAAAAGAAAAAATCGCGCCCAGATGAAACGGCAAATCGCCGAGGTTTTGCGAGCCGCCCGTAAAAATGCCTTCGCGCGTTTCAAACATCGCCCGGTCAAAGAAAAACCAGAACAGCAGAAAAAAGAACGCGTAATAAGCAAATCGCAAAATCGTCCGGTAATCCGTATTTTGCAGCTTTCCTTTCGCGTTTCGCCAATCGATCGATAACCGTTCGCGGTATGTTTTAGCGCTGAATAAAGCAAGAGGCGCGAGCGCGAACAAAAGCGCGATTAAAACGGCGGCGGTCGAAAGCCCGAAAAGGCACGCGATCAAAAATCCGATCGTTCCGAAAATCGCCGAACCGACGACATTTCCCGCCGCCGCTCGCCACAAAAAGGACTTTTCCCGGTCGAACAGGTACGTCAAAGCCGCGCCGCCGGAAGCAACGAGTGCAATTAGAATTAAAGACAGAAACATATTTTGCGTTTATTGTGCAGAAGCGTTTATTAACGCGAGTCTCGTTTGTATGCTCGCGGCAAAATCGTTTCAAGTGTCGCGCTTTTGCCAAGTATAAATTACCTTAATTTTTCTTTTCGGCAAAATTTTACGTCTTTTATTAATTTTTAAAAATGATTTGAATAAAACCATAAAAATAATCTATACTTTTGCGACGATTGACAACTTTATAAATACTTTATAGATAAGGGGTTTGAGATGAAAAACAATATTTTCCGGGCAACGATACTGTTTTTATCGGTATTCGTGTCGCTCGATTCCGCGCAGGCACGCGAAACAAACAACAATTTTTTCAGCAATTACAGCATTACAAACGCTTTTTCGCGTTCTCAAGCTCAAGCGGGCGAGATCGATTCGTCTCCGGGTTCGCAGATAATCGGTTTTCAATCGCTCGGCGAGAAAACCGGCTTCGCCTACACGCGCGAAACGCTTTTCCGAACCGACGATAACGGGGAAAACTGGCGCGAAATCGCTTTGCCGCTCGGTGTAAACGCTTCGATCGGAACAATTTCTTTTACAGATGAAAACGCCGGTTGGGCAATCCTGGTCGACGGCGCAAACGCGCGAATCGATTTGGCGGAAACCCTCGACGGCGGAAACGCCTGGACGACCGCGCCCGTTCATCTGAGATTCGAAGACGCGCGCGACGCCGCGCTCGAAAATGTTTCTTTGCGTATAGAAAACGGGAATGTGAGCTTAACTCTCGGCGTTCAGACAAGCTCGAATTTTTCCGGGCGGGTGGTTTATGAAAAAGGTCTCGGCGAGAAAAACTTTCGTTTCGTCAGCCGCGCCGTGGAAATTCGCCGCGACGACACGGCATCAGCCGAAGAAATTTCCGGAAAATGGATATTGAAAACCGGCGGAAGCTGCGCGGGCGAAAAAACCGGGTGCGTGCAGGAAACCAGGATTTTCACGGGCGGCAAAGAAATCACGCCGCCGCAAATCAGCCGACTGCTGCAAAGCGAAAAAGAAAATGCGCGTCTTGCCGCGGTAAACTCGGTTTTTGCGCGCCCAAGCGCTCTTTCATCGCGCATCAGTCTTAACCGCGGTTTCGACAAATGCACCGCCGCGACCGTCGCGCAGATGAAAACATGGTGGGACGCTTCGCCGTTTTACGACGCAAACATTTATATGTCCGGCAGAAATCGCGGCTGCTCGCAGCCGCAGTTAACGGCGTCTTGGGTCAGCCAGGTGACCGCGATGGGCTGGGGATTGATTCCGACGATTGTCGGTTATCAGGCGCCGTGTTCGGTCAGCACAAATTCTTCCAAGCACAGCTCCGATCCCGTCGTCGCCGAAACGCAGGGACGCGGCGAAGCCGACATCGCCATTACCGACGCGATAAATCTCGGATTGATGCAGGGCACGCCGCTCTATTACGATATGGAGCGCTACGACGAAACAGCCGCAACGCCCGGCTGCCGCACCTCGGTCAAAGCTTTTCTAAAAGGCTGGACCGATCGGGTCAAAGAACGCGGCTACGTCTCCGGCGTTTACGGCTCGCCGACAAACGCCGTCAACGATTGGATAAGCATTCCCGAAGCGAGCCGGATGGACGCCGTCTGGCTTGCGCGCTGGGACAATATCCCGTCGGTTTGGGTTTACGCATCGCCTTCGCCGGTCGTGCCGGAAAATGTCTGGGGCAATCACCAGCGCATCAAACAATGGCAGGCTCCGCATAACGAAACATGGGGCGGCGTGGTATTTAATATTGACGGCAACATCGCCGACGGTCCGGTTGCCGGAGAAAAAATTTCGAAAAACAAAACGGCGGATTTTGACGGCGACGGCAAAACCGACATCAGCGTTTACCGACCGGAAACCGGCACCTGGTATATTCTCTACAGCTCGAATTCGGTTTTCTCAGGATACGGATTCGGCGCGGCGACGGACATTCCGGCTCCGGGCGATTACGACGGCGACGGGAAAACGGACGCGGCTGTTTTTCGCCCGGGCGAAGGCGTCTGGTACACGCAGGCAAAAGCCGGATTTTCCGGCGCAAGGCAATTCGGAACGGCGGGCGACATCCCCGCGGCAGCCGATTACAACGGCGACGGCAGAACGGATATTGCGGTTTTCCGACCGGAAACCGGCGTCTGGTATATCGCCAACAGCGACAGTAAAGGAACTTACACGATTATCCAGTTCGGTTTGAGCGAAGACAAACCGGTTCCGGCTGATTACGATGGCGACGGACGCGCGGACATCGCCGTTTGGCGACCTTCGACCGGCGTTTGGTACGTCTTGAAAAGCTCTGACGGAAATTTCTCGGCAACGCAATTCGGAATTTCCACAGACAAACCGGCGCAGGGCGATTACGACGGCGACGGAAAAGCCGATTTCGCCGTTTACCGCGACGGAACATGGTACCTGCTGCAAACCGGCGCTGGATTTTACGCGACGCAATTCGGTCTGGCGGGCGACGTTCCGACAACCGGCGATTTCGACGGCGATAAAAAAGACGACATCGCCGTTTACCGCCCGTCAAACAACGTCTGGTATTTACTGCAAAGCCAAAACGGGTTTAGCGCGACGCAATTCGGAATTTCTACAGACAAGCCGGTTCCGAACGCTTATTTGCCGAAGTAAAACTTTTTTACTTTAAAGTTGTATTACAAAACAAAGTTGAATTACAAAAGAAAAACCGTTTGCAAAAACAAACGGTTTTTCTTAATTTTCCTTAACCGTCCTGTTTTTCGTTTTAATTTCGCGTCAATTTTCATTCTTTTATTTTTTTGAGAATCGTCTTTTTTCGGATACAACTTGTTCATTTCGCAAAAACGCGCTTAAGAGTTACAATAGCCGTTTTGATTTGACTTTGAGATTTGAACTTAAGAACTTTGAATTAATTTTATGTTACAAGCTGGAATCGTTGGGCTTCCCAATGTCGGAAAATCTACTCTTTTTAATGCTTTAACGGCGCAGGAAGCCGCCCTTGCCGCCAATTACCCGTTTGCGACGATCGAACCGAACGTCGGCGTCGTCGCCGTGCCTGACGAACGCCTCGCCGTTTTGGAAAAAATGAACAAGGCGCAAAAAACGGTTCCGGCGACCGTGGAATTTCTCGACATCGCCGGACTTGTACGCGGCGCTTCGAAAGGCGAAGGACTCGGCAATCAATTTCTCGCCAATATTCGCCAAACCGATGCGGTCATTCAGGTTGTGCGCTGTTTTGAAGACGAAAACATCATTCACGTCGAAGGCTCCGTCAACCCGATTCGCGATATCGAAACGATTCAAATCGAGCTCGCGCTGGCTGATCTGGGGTCGCTCGAAAAGCGTCGGGACAAAGCAAACCGCGCCGCGCGCGCGGGCGATAAACAGGCGAAAGCGGAACTCGAAGTGATGGACAAGCTTCAGCCGGTTCTCGAAGAAGGCAGACCGGCGCGCGCCGTCGATTTAACAAAAGAAGAAGAATTGATCGCCAGACAGTTTTTTCTTTTAACGACCAAGCCGACGATTTACGCGGCGAATGTTGACGAAGAAACGCTTCTCGATCCGGATTCAAACGCCCACGTGCAAGCCGTCAAAGCTCACGCGGCGACGGAAAACGCCGAAGTCGTTCTTATCTGCGCAAAGCTCGAAGCCGAGCTCGTCGCGCTCGAAGAAGCCGAACGAAAAGAATTTTTAGCCGATCTCGGCGTAACATCGAGCGGCGTCGATAAACTTATCAAATCGGCTTACAAAATGCTCGGATTGATGTCGTTTTTGACCGCCGGAGAAAAAGAAGTCCGCGCGTGGACGATTCCGATCGGCACGAAAGCGCCGCAAGCCGCCGGAGAAATTCACTCGGACATCGAACGCGGATTCATTCGCGCCGAAATCATTTCTTACGACGATTTAGTAACTTGCGGATCGCGCAAAGCGGCGAGCGAAAAAGGCTTGGCGCGGCTCGAAGGCAAAGAATACGTCATGCAGGACGGCGACGTCGTAGATTTTCGTTTCAATGTTTAATTTTCGGTGATAAAATCAATTTTGCGAGGAACGAAAAATGAGCGCCGTATTAAATAAACTGAACGAAATTGTCAGCGATTTGCCCGAAGAATCGCAAGCGGAAGTCGTGGATTTTGCCGAATTTTTGCATCAGAAAAAGAATAAAAAGGCGTCTGGAGAACTGCCGAAAAAAGAGCGCGTGTTCGGAATGTATGAAGGACAAGGCTGGATGAGCGACGATTTTAATGACTATTTGGGCGATGAATTCTGGCTGGGCGAAGATTTCGGAATAATCGAAAAAGATAATGAATCTGCTGCTTGATACGCATATTTTTATTTGGTCTCAAATCGCCGTCAAAAAGCTCTCGGCTCAAAAACTCCAGGCGCTGAAAGACAATCAAAATATTCTATTTTTAAGTTTGGCGAGCGTTTGGGAAATACAGATAAAAATTCAAATCGGTAAATTCAATTTCCCCAAGCCTTTATCTGACGTTATTAAAGAACAGCAAACCGTCAACAACCTGCAAATTTTGCCGATTACTGCCGAACACATCTATCATCTCGAAAATTTGCCGCTTCATCACAAAGACCCGTTTGACCGTTTACTAATCGCTCAGTCAATTGTCGAGGATTACACGATTGTCACTGATGACGCCAATTTTTCGTCATATTCCGTTAATTTGATTTAGCATTTATTTTTCGATTTTCAGCGATGAAATCATTTCTTCAAAATATTTCAGATTCGGTTCAAATTCGTTTGGTTTTAAATTTTCCAGCCTTTTTGTAATTTTTGTGATGTAATTTTCGTATTGTTTTAATTCTTCGTCCGTTTCAATAAATCCTTTTGTCGGAGTTTTATAACCTTCAAACTTTTCCGCATAGTAATCCTTCGGTAAGAAGGAAACATTCACCGAAAATACGGCAAAAATATAATTTCTTTTGTCGTTCGTAATGCCCTGACAGTAATAACCGATGTCGTGATTATTAATAAGATTTATTTCTTGATGATACTGCGTGAGAAAACAAAGGAATTTTCCATCTTGAAAAAGAACGTGTTTGACCTTAGCGTTGAAAACTTGTGTAGCGTCATAAAAGGGCATAAAAGGTATTTCACCTTTAACGCGAAAGTTTTTATCTACCAAAATTCGCTGTAGATTATTAAGATTCTCGTCAAAAGCATCAGTCAAATCATTTGAAACGATATACATTCGCCGGTAATCTTCTATCGGCATAACTGCTATTCTGCCTTTTTCTTTCGAATCTTTATTAAAGTAAAACTCCAAATGATTGGGAAAATTTTCGTTCGGTTTATGATCTTCGCCGCCTAACGGCTGTTTAGCAACTTCTTCCGCTTCGACTTCGCCGAAAATCTGCGGATTGTAACTGAAACTCACACCTTTATATTCGACTTTACTGCCGGATATTTTAGTAATCTCATTTTCCTGTTTTGAGTGAGCTTCTAAATATTGAACCGTTTCACCCGAAATTTGTATTTCAGTCACCTTGGAATTAGTCGACTTACAGCTTTGCAGTGTGAAGATCATGAAGATTAAGCCGGTTATTAATAAATTCTTTGCCATAAACTATCCTGTAAACTTATATCGCAAATTATTATAAAGTAAAGTTTTTGTTTATTGATTGCTTGACCGAAGTTTCAAAAATTCGACAGTAAAAAGTTTTTCTGATATTTTACCTGTGATGAAATTCCTCTTTTCACAACAAAATACGCAGGAAATAATATCGAGTTTGCTCGTCGTCTGGCTGAGCGGATTTGTTTTTCTGTTTTGTTGCGGAACGACGGAAATCGAAGCGAAAGATAACTTTTGCCCGCTTTCCAAAGCGAAAAAGCATTGCGACAAATCGGAAACCGGCAGTTCGTCTGACTCTCTAAGACAGGCGAGCAGTGAAGATTTTGATTGCTGCGGCTTTTTGCCGGCGGTTTTCGACAAAGCGCGAAAAATCGAAAAAAATCC